>NZ_JBJXHL010000003.1:0-411037 GCF_046159805.1 Kurthia sp. ISK08 | reverse complement strand
TTATCTAAATGGTGACTATTCAGCAGCTAACCAAGAACGTGTAGCGGATAACTATGTGAAACAACGTTATGGTTCATGGGAAAAAGCAAAACAATTCTGGGTTTCAAACGGCTGGTACTAATTCAAATCACATAGAAAAAATGAGAAATGGCTTTTAGCCACTTCTCATTTTGTGTTACATACTATTTAATCTTCGCGTGTAGGGTCCAATCCTTTTACGAAATATAAACATTGTTTAAAAATGCGTTGTTGATCATAATCAATCACAGCATAGTGATAACTATCATATAACATGATTAAATGCTTCTCACGTGAGTTAAAAGCGTTCACAAGGTGATCTGCATTCGAAGGTGGATATACATGATCTTCAATAGACTGTAATACTAAGACGGGGGTTGTAATGAGATTAGCTTGTTCTTGAATTTTTTCACTTACTTCTTTTAATTCTAAAATGAGTCGTGTTGGATATTTAGCATAAAGTGCATGCTCAGCACGTTCATTTTTAACATCTACTGTACCACGTGGAACATAGTCAACATCTCGTTTTAAAGCTGTTTCAGCCTCCTCCATTAATTTTAAAGGTGGTTGGAAGAGAGAGTTGATTAAAATAAGTCCTTCAACTTCATATTTTGTAGCAAGTTGTTGAGCAAGTGCGCCACCTGTTGCGAAGCCGAGTAAAATAATGTATTCCATTTCTTCAAAGAATGGTTCAAATTCTAGTTCAAGAGATTTTAAAATTTCCGTATAATTTACTTGATTTAATTCCTCCGGGGACGTATCATGTCCAAGTAAGCGAGGAAGTTTAACAGAATAACCCGCATCTGCAAAAGCAGTGGCGATTGGATATAAATGTGCAGGGGAGCCACCAAAATCATGAATTAAAAAGATGCCTACATCTTTCCCAGTCTTTTCAAAAGGTTGTGCATGAATTTTTGTTGATTCAGTCATACGAATAATCCCTCCTCTTTTCATTATTATACCCCAAAAAAGAGAGCTATTAACGAAATGGAATTGTCGAAAAATGTATTTTTAATATAAAGTCGAATTAGGGTAATTAAAAATTATTAAAAAATAGAAAAGAATACCTATAAAAACAATTGTTTTTGAACTTTTATCTTATAAAATAAATGGTTAGATTTTCTTTCTTTATAAACATAAATAATTATAAAATAACTTTTTATAACCTTTATTGTTAAAAAAAGTATTATATAATGTAAAAAAATAAAAAATAAAAGATTAATTTGTCGAATTTTGTTGAAAGAAATACCAACTTAATGATAATATTAACGATATTATGATATAGATTGTATATAGAGAAAGCACGATTTAACATCGCTTTGGGGGAAAGTAATATGAAAGTAATAATTTGTGAAGAAGATTACTCATATATTGAATTGGTACATAGTACATTATTTAAATTTGCTAAAGTAAAAGGTATCAATGCAGAATTTAATTTGACAACAAGAAAGCCGTCAAGCATTATACGCTTTTTAGAGTCAGATCAAGCAGAGTTATATTACATCAGTTTAGATTTAGTTGAAACAATGCCAGCAATTGAATTAATTAAAGAAATCCGTGAAAAAAATGAAAAAGCACTAATTCATGTAATGTCTACAGATATCGTAAAGTTAAAAGATCCAGAATTAACACAGTATAAAATTTTTGGACAAATTGTTAAAACAACAAACGGTTCTATGCGAGATGAACTGAGAAAGTCATTTGCTGAGTCATTTTCATATTTAAAAGCCAATTCATATTTTGCATAGTGTGTATCAATTTTAAAACTTTAGCTTCCTGTATTAAAACATGGTATGATGAATACGAGGTGTTGATATGGAATATGTAAAAGTGATTGCGCTCATATTATTTCTAGTATTTGTTGTACTACAGATTTGGTGGGGACAAAAAGCACGAATTATCGCTTACTTTTTCTTTATTATTTCAGCAACATTGTATATTCTAGATTTTGATTGGCCGTTTTGGTTCCAAATCATTGTCATCATTTCGGTTATTGCCATTGTCGTCATCTCACTCTATATTGAGTTACGAGCTACTGCAATTGAGCATAAAAATGATCGAAATCGTAAACAAGAAACACATGCCGATCAACGCAAAAAGAATAAGTAGAGAAATAATAAATACCGAACGAAAATTTAGAGCAGAAGGGCATATGCCTTTCTGCTCTTTTTCTGATTCAAACGATTATTTTTTAATAGCAGGTGGACCAAATACGCCACGCTGTAAGTCTTGAAAAGCTTCCATAATCTCTTCGCGTGTATTCATCACAAAAGGACCACCTAATGCCACTTGTTCACGAATAGGTACACCTGAATAAATCAGTACCTTTGCACGTGTTTTCGCTGTTATTTTTAATTCACTTTCTTTTGAAGCATTTATATCTTCATTATAAGAAATCGTTGCAACACCTGTTTTGTTAAGAGAAGTAGATGACTCACCAAAAGTCATTTCACCAGCTAACATATAAAGAAAAGCATTATGGTTTTCTGGAAGAATATGCGTATATTCAGCTCCTTCATATAGCGTAATTTCGGTCATTGTAATCGGAACTAAACTATTCATTGGACCTTTTACACCTAAAAACTCACCAGAATAAATGCGAATGAAGCCTTTTTCGATGGCAACAACAGGTGCATCTTCTAAACGAATATTTTGATAGCTTGTTTTGGTGTTTTTTAAAGCCTTGGGTAAATTCAACCAAAGCTGTAAAGTGTGAATTAAATCATCTTCATAAGCCTCTTCAGCGTGACGTGCTGCCCATCCCGCATTCATGTACTGTATGTCACCAGCATCTAATATACTGTATCCTCCAGCATTATCGATATGCTCTAAACGTCCATCTACTACATACGTTACAGTTTGAAAACCACGATGTGGATGATCACCGAATACGCCGCGTTTAAACCAATCTTCAGCTAATAAAATAAAGGGATCAAATTCTTGTTGTCTTTCAGGTGGTAAAAGAAAAGCTTGTTGTACATGCGGGTAACCATTTTGATTATAAGTAGGATACCAAAAGTCTTTTATTTCTCGTATGAAGCGTGATGTTTGTGTCATGAAATTCCTTCTTTCTATATAAAGTAGTGCTATTTCTACTTTTTATTTGAATAGCCATTGTTTAATTTATTATAGTTTGAATTGATTAAATAACCTAGTAACAAAACTTCAGATGTGTTATATAAGCTACAATTTACATCATTAGTCTGAAGAAAATAGAAATAGAGACGTATAAAGAATGAAAGTATCTACAAATGTTAGAAGAAGTTGAGTTTGACCCAATAACAAAAAAGTGAGGATTAATCGTGCGACTTTTTGTTGATACTTCGAAAATCAACATAATTTACTTGAAAAATCATTCAAGAAGAATAAACTGAGAATCTTGTTGGAAAATTAATATATATTAAAAAGAAAGAAGTCGCCTTGGATATTAGAGCGACTTCTTTCTTATAGGATATTAGTTTTAAAAGAAAAAGATGGATAAAATAATACTAACAAGCGCTGCTAAAATCATCGCAACAGAAGCGAAAGATCCTTCCAATTCACCGATGGAAAAAGCAGTTGATGTGCCACAACCATGTGCACCCATACCGAGTAGTAAACCTCGAGCAGAAGCACTGCGAATTCGCATGAATCGAATAACTAGCGGCCCAACAATGCTACCAGCTAATCCAGTGACAATAACGAAAATCGCTGTTAGATTGGGTTGTCCACCTAGCATGGTAGAAAGATCCATGGCAATCGGTGTTGTAATAGAGCGCGGCATCATACTATGAACCATCTGACTTGAAAAATTTAATGATTTTGCTAAAAAATAAGATGATGTGAAAGCGATGATTACCCCAATAATGAGGCTACCAAGAATAGCCGTAGCATATTGTTTAATTAACGCGCGATTTTTATAAATAGGAACTGCAAAAGCCACTGTTGCAGGACCCAATAATAAACTAATATAATGTGCTCCGCGCGCGTAGGTCGCATAGTTAACATGAAACACACTTAAAAATAGTACGAGCGTAACAGGACAGATAATAAGAGGCGAAAGCCAAAGATATGGATAACGCTTTGCGAGTATTTTACTGAGCATATAAATGAATAAAGTTAAAACGATACCAAGACTAAGACTTGAAATCATCAGTTTGCACCTTCTTTCTTGAAAGAAAGTGAGCTGTCACGCCTGTACCCATCATGACAAAAACTGTACTTATAAAAATAATAATAATAAGTTTTATACCCACTATACCGAATAAGTCAGGGTAATTCATGATTCCCACTGCTGAAGGGATAAAAAATAAAAGTAGTTCGGCAGTTAATAATTTCGCTCCAACATCTACCAATTTTAATGGAATAATACGGAGGTACAGTGCCAAAAAGAGAAGTACAAGACCGATGACGCTTCCCGGAATTGGTAAGTGTGCATACGAATGTATTGCATTCCCTATGAGTAAAAAAGTTGTGATGATTAAAATTTGCACACAAATTTGTATAATTTTCATATAGTTTCCTTCTATCTAATAAGTCTATATCAAATTGTACACCTGTTTTAACCATTCGTAAAATTAAATATTTTTATATTTTCTATTCCATTTTGGAATAATTATCTTTAATAAATTCGATAAACTTTTTCATAGCGTGTGAACAATAGCGACCTTTTTTCGTAATGAATGAAATTTCCCAAGGAATGACAGGATATACGGGAATCGTTTTAATGATATCAGCATTCGCTTTTGCGGCGATGGATTCTGGGAAAAGAGCTACACCTAGATTATGTTCGACCATTTGGCTAATGAAATCCCACTGCGAACTAATAAATGCAACATCGGGGATGAATCCTGCTTTTTCACATTCTTCGATAATACGGTCATGAATGGTGAAGTCGTCACTAAATAACAGCATTTTTTCATTTTTTAAATCGAGCATTGATACATTCTCTTTTGCAGCGAGAGGATGATCCTGATGAACAATAAGCTGTACTTGTTCTGTAGTGAAGGGAAGTAAGTCATAATCTTCTTCATGTGCAGGTAACATGACAAATCCGCCATCTAAGTCCCCATCAAATACGCGTTCTTTGACGACATTTGCACCTACTTCATCTAGTGTAATCGTAATTTCAGGATAGATTTTTTGAAAAGCTTTCATCATTTCTGGGAAAAATAAAATGCCAATAAGCGGTGGCATACCGAGTTTAATATGTCCTTTTTTTAAATCTTCTAAGTCCTCTAATACGAGATGTACTTCATTGACCATTTGAATAATTTTGAGTGCTCGCTCGTAAACTAATTCGCCTGCATCTGTTAGTACGCTTTTTCGTTGGGAACGATCAATTAAAGTCGTATTCAATTCTGTTTCAAGTAGCTTCACAACTTTACTGAGAGTTGGTTGTGTTACATGTAGGGAAGCAGCAGCTTTTGTAAAGCTTTGTTGTCTTGCTACTTCTGTAAAATAAATTAATTGTCTAACGTCCATATGTAAGCCTCCAAATGCATTAGAATACATTTATTGTAACATTTTGTATAGAAAAAATAATGAAATGCTCTAAATCTTCTGTAAAAATATTTTATTTAAGCCTTTTGTATGAAAAAGAAACAGACTGAGACATAAGTGTAAAAAACACCATCCTACATGAGCATAAGAAAAACTGGAATCACACTGTGGCGTGGTTCCAGTTTTTTATTGTAAACGCTGAGAAGGGGCTGAAATGTTTTGTCTATTCTGTTTACTAAGTATTAAAGTTGTTGTAAAAAGCGTTCATTTTCTTTACGAAAAGCCTGTGTCGCTTCACCAGGATTTTCTGCTTTTGAAATGGCAGAAATAATCGATACACCATCAGCGCCAGCTTGACGTAAATCGTAAACATGCTCGGGTTGAATACCACCGATTGCGACAATCGGCAGGGTAGGAATAGATTGTGCGGCTTCTGTTAAAAATGTTGTACCAGCAGGCTTTTTTGCATCTTTTTTGGATTGTGTTGAAAAAATAGGGCCGATTCCAATATAGTCAGCACCGTCTTGACTTGCTCGTTGTAATTCGTCTTGTGTATGAACGGACACACCGAGTATTTTATGCGGTAGTTGTTCACGTACTTTCTTTGCATTGACATCATCTTGTCCAACATGAATCCCGTCTGCATTGAGTCTGATTGCCAATTCAACATCATCATTTACGATAAAAGGAACATCATAACGTTTACAAAGAGTTTGGCAGTCTTTTGCAAATTGAACATAAGCGTCACCTGTTAAACACTGTTCACCTTTTTCTCGCCACTGAAATAAAGTAATCCCATTTTGTAATGCAGCTTCTAATACAAAGAGTGGATCACCTACAACGTCTTGACTTCCCATAATAAAATACGTTTCAAGTAATTGTTTATTCAATTATCTCGACCTCCACTTTTGCTTTTGTGTTATAAGCGAAATGATTCGTCGGACCATGGCCATGCCCAATACCTAAACCATGTGAAATAGCCGCATGGATAAATCGCTTTGCTTCAATAAGTGCTTCTTTCATTGGTAGACCTTTTGCTAAGAAGGCAGTTAGTGCTGCTGAATACGTACAGCCTGTACCATGAGTATCCTTCGTTTGAACACGCGGGGCAGAAATGGTTAATTTATCACCGTTTTTAAAGAAAATATGGTCAATCGCAGCTTGTTGTTCAGGTGCAAAATGTCCACCTTTCATCACGATGACTTCAGGTCCCATAGCGAGTAATTTTTTAGCTACCTGTTCAACATCATCATAAGTTTGAATTTTCATGCCTGTCAGTGCCTCTGCTTCTGGAATATTCGGTGTGAGAACAGTCGCTAGTGGGAATAGGTGAGTAATCATCGCATCAACTGCTTCTTGTTGCAGTAGTGTGGCACCACCTTTTGCAATCATGACAGGGTCAACAATAATAGGTGCTTGTACATTCTCTAGTTGTTTTGAAACAGCTTCAATAATAGATGCTGAAAAAAGCATCCCCGTTTTTAGTGCATTCACATTAAAATCGCTTTGAATCGACTGTAATTGTTCCACAATGAAATCTTCGGGTAACGCATAAACAGCTTGTACGCCATACGTATTTTGTGCAGTAACAGCTGTTAAAACAGATGTACCGAATGTTTTCAATTCTTGAAATGTTTTTAAATCAGCTTGAATACCGGCACCGCCACCTGAATCAGATCCGGCAATCGTCAGTGTAATCGGTAACATTATTTAATCCCTCCAAAACTCATTTGTTGTAGTTGGTTTAGGATGTGCATTTGAAAATCGCCAATACCATTGCTGTGATGATGTGCAGTTTCTGCGACTTGTTTATAGTCTTTGTGAATTGTGATAACACTTTGTAGTGCGTCTGTATGTGATGCGATTGAAGCAGCTGTTAGGGCAGATAATAAGCAACCAGCTCCTGTAATTTGTTCCATCCATGCATGTCCGCCGTTTATTATGTGAACCGTCGTGCCATCTGTGATTAAATCTTCTACACCACTTACAGCAACAATCGTTTTGTAGCGTGTTGCGACTTGTTTAGCTGCTTCTTCAATTTCAAAAGACACCTCACCTGCATCGACACCACGAGAGGTGACTTTAATTTCCGCAAGAGCCGCTAACTCACCAACATTACAGCGAATGGCTGTAAATTGCACATGTTGTAATAGTTGTTCGACTGTTTGTTTACGATATTTAGAAGCACCGATGCCTACAGGATCTAAAACGACTGGAATCCCTTTTTTATTTGCAGCTTGTCCAGCTAATATCATCGCATCGACTGTGCGTGTATTTAACGTACCGATATTAATTAATAATCCATTTGCGATTTGAACAATATCATGCATTTCTTGTATTTCATCCGCCATGATGGGCGATGCACCTACTGCTAAAAGTCCATTTGCAGTAAAGTTTGTTACGACATAATTCGTAATACAGTGAACAATTGGTTTCGTTGAATGAATTGATTGGATACTCATTTTTAGTTACCTCCATTGATGAATGAAAAGCAGATTCATGAAGCTTCTCATACTCAGTTTCACTAAATTAGAGGACGGGTTTCTGCTTTTTCACTATAAAAATAAAAAAGCTGCTCAACGAATTAATCGTAGAACAGCATTACATGCGAAAAACAGCTGCTCCCTACGCCAGTATTAACTGACAGGTTCAAAGGGTCAGGTTTTACCTTCTCAACTCCTAAGAGTCCCCCCGCAAATCTAGTATGGTTAGAGCATACCATATTTAGACCATTTTGCAAGGTTCCGCTTTAGTAAAAATAGGTTGTCTTGTATAATGAGAACAAGTATGGAGGGAAATTGTGTGAAAAATCTATCGTGGTATATTTCTTTAGGGATTAGTTTTTTAGGTTTCATGGTCATCAATTATTATTTTACGTTGGACCCTACTGAAAAAGTTGGAAACTTAAACCCTGCTTTCTTTTTAATTGTTTTATTAGTGCCTTTCCTGTGTGTCAGTCTGTTTATTACGTGGAGCGTTGGCGTATCTTTTTTTGAAACAGCAACAAAAGGAAAGCTAGCATCAGCAATTCTTATTATTGTCGTGATTTTTATTTTAGCAGGCGGTACAGAATATCAATATGTAACAAGTCAAATTGAAGTTTTTGGCGGAACATGGAATGATTCGAAATCGATTATTTACGGTCGTTCACCGTTTAATAGTTATACAAATGATTGGTATTTTAATGAATCTGTCTTTTTAATCATTCATACAATTGCTTTTTCGTTAGGAAGTTTATTCCGGAGTAAAGTGACAGATTAAATAACAAAAAGACTTGGGCTCAGTGCCTAAGTCTTTTTTGTATGCTTAAATATGTTCTGCAATTGCGTCACGAATATCTTGTAGCCATTTTAAGTTTTCGTTAAATTGTCGATTTGCATGTCGGATAATTAATTGAATATGATCAACATCTTTTACAGAAGGATGTGAACCAGCTTCAATAATCGAATCGATTCGCTTACTCTCACGCTCGATTGCCTGATCTAATAGACCAATTACACGTTTTAAATCAACATACTTTAAAAATAAAATAGGAATATAGAGACTTTGTACATCTGCTAAATTAATCGAGTCGAATGTTTTATAAATGAGTTCTACCATATACGCACGTCCAGCATCTGTAATGGCATAAACGGATTTTTCAGGACGATTTTCTGTATGAATGACTTCGATTTTTTTAATATATCCTTTTTTTTCTAACGAGTCGAAATGATAATAAAGTTTTCCATCACTTAATTTAAAACTTGGATCAATATCAACAATATTTGTGAAGAGCTTTTTGATAAAGTAGGGATGGTAATTATTTTCAGATAAAATCCCTAAAATAAAAAGTTGAATTAACATCACTTGATGCCTCCAATAAATGAAATTTACGTCGTTATTCTAATAGTACACGATATTGTAAAAGGAAACTACAGAAAACAAGATGTTTCTAGCTTGAAACAGTATTTTGTTATATGATAGACAGAGAATTAAGGAGTTGAACGCGTGTGTCAAAATGGTATTCTATTATACCGAAACATCCCATTCAAAGTATTTTAGCATGGGTATTTATTTGCTTTATTCCATTTTATTCAGTATTTAAAAATCAAGATCATACGACGCAAAGTATTGCAGCAGCCATTCTGATTACATATCTGATTTGTGTGTATTTAGATTTCAAACTACCAAGTGGTTTGACGTATATGTGGCTATCATTTGAGATGATTATAAATGCCGTTATGTCGATTTTATATGGCTATTTTTATTTTTCTATTTTTACGTCATTTTTAATTGGACGTATTCGTAGTAAAGTCGGCTTTTATATTATGTATGGCTTACACATTGCGGCAACAGTTGGTGCGATTATTGGTGGCTTTTTCATTGAAACGGCTATTTATATTCAGCAAATTCCATTTATGGTTGTCATCGTGTTCGGTACGATTTTAGCACCATTCTATTTATTCAGCCGTACACAGAGTGACCACTTAGAAAATAAGTTGAAATCAGCAGAGAATCGTATTTCTGAATTAAGTGTTGTAGAAGAAAGACAACGAATTGCACGTGACTTACATGATACACTTGGGCAGAAATTATCAATGATTGGTCTTAAACTCGATTTAGCGATTCGTTTAGTTGATAAAAATCAAGAACAAGCGAAAAATGAGCTATCAGATATTCGTAAAACGGCAAGTATGGCATTAAAAGAAGTGCGTGAAATGGTGTCCGATATGAAAAAAATAAAAATTGAAGATGAATTATTGCATGTCCAACAGATTTTAGAAATTGCCAATATCGATTTAAAAGTAAAAGGGCAATTAAAACTTGAAGAAGTACCACTTATTTTAGAAAATACATTGAGTATGTGTTTAAAAGAAGTTGTTAATAATATCGTACGCCATAGTCAAGCAAAGAAATGTACGATTCGTATTGAGCAGACAGATAAAGAAATTCGTATGACGATTTCAGATGATGGAATTGGCTATAATACTGTACAGGGTGAGCAAGGGAATGGAATTAAAGGCATCCAAGAACGGATTCAATTCGTCAATGGTACAGTGAACTTTGAACAAAACAAAGGAACAACGGTTACAATCATTGTACCTTTTGTTATTGTGTATCAGGAAATATAAAGAAATGAGGGGCGCAGAAAAGCGTACCTCATTTTTTTATATTAAATGCAAACTTTTTATAGAAGGACATACGTCTATTACACGTATACAAACATAGAAGGAGCCCTTAGCATGAAATTTACGCGTAAAAAGCTACACTACGATGATCAGCTGATCCAATTAATCGAACGCTATCAAAACGATTTTTATCGCCTTGCTTATAGTTATACAAAAAATGAGCAAGATGCATTAGACGTCGTACAAGATAGTATCCAAAAAGCAATGCAGTCTTATGACAAATTAATCGAAAAAGAAAAATTAAAAAGTTGGTTTTATAAAATTGTTGTACATACATCACTCGATTTTTTAAGAAAACATAAACGAGTTCAAGTGATGGAAGATGAACAATTACAAGCGAATCAAAGAAATTTTCATGATGCTTATGAAAATGTTGATTTAGAGCACGCGCTTGACGACTTACCGACGATTTATCGTGAAGTTGTAATTTTACGATTCTTTGAAGACTTAAAAATTGAAGACATTGCTTTTATTTTAGAAGAAAATACAAATACGATTAAAACACGTTTATATAAGGCATTACGCCTATTACGTGCTGATTTAAAAACGGAGGAGGAATTCTAATATGAATCCAAAATTAAAAAAAGAGCGAACAGCTTATAAAAATACACCGATTCCACCAGAACTACAACAAATGGTGAGAAAAGAATTAGGGACAAAGAAGAAAAACTATCGTCCGTATTGGATGAGTGCAGCAATTGCAGCAGCTATTATTGCTTTATTCGTTACATTAAATACCAATGCATCGGTTGCACGTGCGATGGGAGGAATGCCTATCGTTGGTCATGTGTTCCAAGCGATGACGTTCCAATATGAAGATGAACAGTATGCAGCAGACATTAAAACACCAAAAGTACGAGACTTAGAAAATAAAGACGTTGAACAAACATTGAATGAAAAATATGAAAAAGAAGCAAAAGAGCAATATACAAAGTTTGAACAACGTATGAAAGCATTAAAAGGTGAAGGACATGCGAGTGTAACAAGTGATTATCGTGTATTACAAGATACAAAACAATTACTTGTAATTGAACGTGAAACAACGGAGACAGAAGCAAGTAGTGCAACAACATTACAGTATGATGTAGTAGATCCTACATTAAAACAAGTGATTACATTACCGTCACTATTTAAAAATAAAGACTATGTTCAAGTGATTTCAGATGAAATTAAGCAACAAATGAAAAAACAAATGACTGATAGCAAAGGAGAACAAGTCTACTTTATCAAAGGTATGGATGCAGAAATAACAGATGGTTTTGATCAAATCCAAGCAAACCAATCATTCTATATTAACAAGAAACATGAATTAGTTATTTCATTCAACGAATATGAAGTAGCTCCAGGTAGTATGGGACCAGTGAAATTTGTTATTCCAACAAAAGTTATTCAATCATTACTTGTATCAAACCAATATATTCGATAAATTCAAACGAAAACCTATCACTTCTTAAAACAAGTGATAGGTTTTTTAATATTACACCTTTATTTTAAATATAATAAACCTCTCTAGTCTATATATAAAAAATAAAAAACGTACTAAAGAAAAACACATTGACAATCATTTGAAAAGTATTTAATATCATTAATTAGACCAATCACTATAATTTCGAGGTGTCTTACGATGACAAGTAAAAATCAATCACGTGAACGAATTTTACAAACAGCTACGCGTCTTTTTCATATGAATGGTTATCATGCAACAGGGTTAAATCAGATTATTAAAGAGAGCGGTGCGCCAAAAGGTTCGCTCTATTACCACTTCCCAGATGGTAAAGAACAGTTAGCGAGCGAAGCAATCGAACGATTCGGTGCAATGGTTGCCGCAAATATTTTAGAAGACACACAAAACGAAGTAGATCCATTAAAAGCTTTTCAAGCACATATTTTAAAAATTGCAGATAAATTTGCAGTGGTTGAAAATATACCGCTTTGTGCAGATTCATTGCCAATTGGATTGATGGCTGCCGAAACAGCATTAGTGAATGAACGTCTTCGTTTAAAATGTGAAGCTGTTTTTGAACGTTTTGAAGAAATTTATATTGAAAAACTAGTAGCATCTGATTATTCAAAAGAACAAGCTCGTTTAATTAGCAGTACATTGAATGCCTTGATTGAGGGGGCAGTAACACTTAGCCTCACTAAAAAATCAAATCAACCACTTCAAGATATCGTAAAAATGTTACCTTTATTATTACAAAAATAGTAAAGGTAACATTTTTCCATCGAATTATATAGACTGGTCTAATTATAAGAAAGAGGTTATACAATTGACACAACCACAAGTAGTACAAGTAAGAAGTCCAAAAGGAATGGCATTTGTTCTCATGCTAGGTGCTTTCATTGGACTATTCAGCGAAACAGCATTAAACATGGCATTAACAAATATTATGGCAGGTTTCTCGATTAATGCATCTGCCGCACAGTGGCTTACAACAGGATATTTATTAACACTTGGAATTCTTGTTCCTGTATCCGCACTTATTTTAAGATGGTTTACGACACGCCAACTCGTAATCGCATCATTTACTTTCTCAATTATTGGCTCAATTATCGCAGCGTTAGCACCGAGCTTTGCGATTTTATTAATCGGACGTATTATACAAGCGTTAGGAACGGGTATTCTTTTACCGCTTTTAATGAACGTTATTTTATTAATTTTTCCGATTTATAAACGCGGCATTGTGATGGGTTTAATGGGACTTGTTATTACAACAGCACCAGCTGTAGGTCCTACAATCGCCGGTTTAATTGTCGATTCACTTGGATGGGCTTACATTTTCTGGCTAAGCGTTATTTTATTTATTGCTTTAGGGGTATTCGGTGTAAAGCAAATTGACAATGTCGCAACGATTACAAAACCGAAGATTGATGTTTTATCAATTATTTTATCAACTATCGGTTTTGGAGGACTTATTTTTAGTCTAAGTACGATTGCTGAAAAATCAATTTCAGCACCTGAAGTATGGGTGACACTTGTAGCAGGTGTCATCGCAATCATGTTATTTGTCGTTCGACAATTTACAATGAAGATTCCAATGTTAAATTTAGCTGTATTTAAGCAACCGATGTTTACACTTGGTACATTACAATTATTTATTGGAATGCTACTTATTTTATCAACAGCGATTTTACTACCTCTTTATGTAAAAGGAGCACTTCTATACAGTGCTGCTCTAGCAGGAGTTATCTTATTACCAGGTAGTTCAATTAATGCCATTTTAGCTCCATTCATTGGAAAAAACTTTGAGAAAATCGGTGCAAAAACGCTACTAACAATTGGTTTTGCACTTGCCTTTATCGGCAGTATCTTATTCATCTTCTCACTAAAAGCAGATGCAGCATTATGGCAAGTAATTGGTTCGCATATTGTTTTCTTTGCAGGTATTTCATTTATTATTATGCCTGCTCAAACAAACGGTTTAAATCAATTACCGAGACAGCTTTATTCAGATGGTTCAGCCGTGATGAACACATTACAGCAAATCGCAGGTGCAGCGGGAACAGCAGTTGCGATTACTTTAATGGTACAAGGTCAAAAAATCTTCATGTCTGAAAATCCACAATCACCACCAACAGAGATGATTGCAGCGGGAACAAACCATGTATTCTATTATATTGCTGGGATTGCGTTAGTCGGATTCATTTCCACATTCTTTGTAAAACGTGTGCATGTTGAATAACGACTAGATGTGATACAATCGTAAAAGATGTGTTACATATAGGAGTAGATAGAATGAAAAAAAGATGGATGATCTTTATCTCGATACTTGTTGTTATTGGAATTGCTGCGTGGAATATGTACAATCAGAATCAAAAACAACAAAAAGCTACAGAAGATATTCTGAATCATGTACAACAAGTAGATGAGGTAACGATTTCAAATGGAGAAAAAAGCATGACTTTTAAAGGGAAAGAAGCAACACCTTTTATTGAGTCTACACCACTTGTTCATATTGAAAAGTATGAACGAACAGACCGTAATTATTTTGAAAAAGAGCCACGCTTTATTGTGAGTTATAAAGTAAAGGGTAAAACACTTTACGCAGTAGAACTGCTACAATTGAAAAAGAAGTTACCGAATGATCGGTTGAATGACTTTTTAATGAATGAACATTTACTTGTGAAGTGGCAAGGCTATCCAATGATGTTCTCACAACATGAAGCGATTCAGCGTTTAGTAGATGCATTTAATGCGAAAGAAAAATAAAACAAGCTGAGACAAAATATCTCACTAAGAGTTCACAACGAAAAACTGGAACCGCATCAAAGCGCGATTCCAGTTTTTCTTATGCTTATATGATGTGGATGGTGTTTGCTTGTTTTTCCTATGTAAGATTTGCTGGTACTTGAATATGTTCATAAGCTTGTTGTATTTTTTGTGGTTTACCCTCTGCATTGACCATCACTTGTAAAATCATTTGTTGTAGTGCATCTTCATCGCAATGCAGTAAGCGACTTAACAATTCGTCATGTAACTGTGCGCCAAAATATAAATAAGCAATTGCACGATATGGCTCTTGGGTTGCTGGAAGTGGTGCAGCTTTCATCGCATACTCGATATGCTTTTGCACAATCTTTCTAAACAACAAGTCGGGTTGTTCAATTGACCAGTGCGCATTCAAACAATCTGTCTTGCCTTGCTCTAAAATAGAAAGTGCTGTCTGCTCATCACCTACATACAAATAGAGAATTTTATATAGCATGTGACGATTATTTTGTAATATCTGTTCCACCATACGCTGCTGTTTTTTTCGCTTTGAAAACCATCTTTTCACCACAAGAGTCCCTCCTTTATACATTAGACGCATGAACCAAGTAAAAAGTTTGCACTTAATACGGTATTTTGTGTCTGGTGCATAATGGATTTACGTGGAATCGAGCGATATGCTATGATACAAGTAATTCGTTTTGAAAGGAAGATTTATAGATGAAATCGCCATTTACATTTGAACACACTGCACCAAAAGAACAAGAAGCAGGAAAGTTATATCCAGCCGTTTTCTTGTTACATGGTATGGGAAGTAACGAGAAGGATTTACCAGGCTTATTAACAGAACTTCAAGATGAATACCATATTTTCAGCTTGCGTGGACCAATTACACAAGCACCTGGTTATGCGTTCTTCATTGATGAAGATTTCGGCAAACCAGATCGTCAAATTTTCGATAAAATCGTCTTACATATTCAAGCATTTATTGAAGAAGCTATTCAAACGTATTCAATTGATGCAACAAAAGTTTTCGTACTCGGCTTTAGCCAAGGTGCAACACTAGCTGAAACATTACCATTTGTTTTAGGAACAGAACGCTTAGCTGGAGCCATCGCATTAAGTGGTTATTTACCAGGACATGTCAAAGAAGAATATAGTAAACGTAGCGTTGCATCGCTACCAGTCTTTATTTCACATGGTAAGATGGACTATGTACTACCATATCAATGGGGTGAAGAAGCACGTGACTTCTATAAAGACCAACAAGCTAATGTAACATTTATGGCATTTGAAGACGGTCACGGTGTTACACCTGAAGTACAACGTGAAATTATTCGTTTCTTAAAACAACATATATCTTAATAAATGAATCACTTGACATTCTATTTTCTATGGAATAAGATGTAAGCAATACTTTTGAACGTATATGAGCAGAAGGCACTGAGAGCAGTGTCAGTCTCATCAAAATAGCAGAGCCGAGAAATTGAAGAGTAAGAGTAGTAGTATAGTTAAGCTAGTTATAGAGAATCAGTGGTTGGTGAAAACTGATCTAGTCGCTATATGAATGGACTTATGAGAGTATCTATGAACCAATTTGTAGTAGTAGATAACGAATCATCCTCGTTACGGATGTCGAGATCAGATTGTTTAGCAATCTGAAATTGAGGTGGCACCGCGAATAATATCGTCCTCATGAAGGTTTTTTCCTTCATGGGGACTTTTTTTATTTCTTTCAAAAGTAAAGTTGAGTTGAGGAGAGTGGAGAAGTGTATGAAAGCATTCATTGAAAAAGTGGAACAAAGACAACACTTAACGAATCAAGAAATGACGATCGCAGCACATAAGATGTTAGATGAACAAACACCCGAACAAGAGATTATGTCGTTTTTAGTAGCACTAGCTAAAAAAGGAGAGACAGCACAAGAACTCGCTGCTCTCGCTAAAACGATGAAAGAACATGCAAATGAAGTTCAAGGTGTACAGTCACTAGCTTATTTAGATAACTGTGGAACGGGTGGCGATGGTTTAAAAAGTTTTAATATCAGTACAACAGCCGCTTTTGTCTTAGCTGCTTGTGACGTTCCAGTCGCAAAACATGGTAATCGAAAAGTATCGAGTGCTTCTGGCAGTACAGACTTGTTAGAAGAACTAGGGATTCCAGCTACAATGGACTTATCAAAAGTAAGTCCTTTATTAAAACAAGAGAAATTAGCTTTTATTTTCGCACCTGCTGCGCACCCAAAATTAAAGCGGATTGGACAAATTCGCCAACAATTAGGAACACCAACAATTTTTAATCTAGTGGGTCCTCTTGTGAATCCTGTTGATTTAACGTATCAACTAACAGGCATTAATCGTCCTGATTTTGTCATTCCCTATGCAGAAGTTTTAAAGAAGTTAGGAAGAAAACGTGCATTAGTCGTTAGTGGTGAACAAGGAATGGATGAAGCCTCACTTTGCGGCGAAACGACATGTGCCTTACTCGATGATGGCGAGATTATTTCATTTACAATTACTGCACAGGAACTGGGTTTACCTGAGTATCCACTAGAAGCAATTAAAGGTGGTACGCCAGCTGAAAATGCCAGAATATTAGAACAATTATTACTTGGTAAAAAAAATGCTTATTATGATGCAGTACTTTTTAATGCGGGTCTTGGTTTATATGCAGCTGGTAAAGTACAGACAATTCAAGAAGGTATTCATCGTGCGAACCAAGCGATTGAACAAGGAAAGGCCTATGAAAAATTACAAGCAGTTCGACAGTATCATCAACGACTGGAGATGACGAAATGACGATTTTAGATAAAATCTTACAACAAAAAGAAATCGAAATTCAAAAGCGATTACGTGAGGAAAAGAAAGTAGAAACAGATAAACCGGTCTATTCTTTATATAACCAACTACTTCAAACACCTCATTTACAAGTTATTGCAGAAATTAAAAGAGCATCACCTTCTAAAGGAATGATTCAATCGAATATTAATCCTATTGAACAAGCGAAAAAATATGAGCGTGCGGGAGCAGCATGCATCTCGGTACTAACAGATGAACAATTTTTCAAAGGTTCGTTAGCTGATTTAGAAGCTGTCGCAAATGAAATCACAATACCTGTTCTACGAAAAGACTTCATCTTACATGAGGTACAAATTGAAGATGCAAGAACAGCAGGCGCATCCATTATTCTACTTATTGTGGCTGCCCTTCATGAAAAGCGATTAAAAGAACTACATGATTATGCAGAGTCGCTACAACTAGAAGTGTTGGTCGAAGTGCATGACCTAGAAGAATATACAATTGCTAAAAGAATTGGTGCGAAAATAATCGGGGTTAATAATCGGAATTTAAAAACATTTGAAGTGGACTTAGCACATACAAAAACGATTGCCGCAGCACGTAATGAAATGGATCAACATGTATTTATTAGCGAAAGTGGTATTCAAACTATTGCTGATGCAGAACTTGTGTCAAACGACGGTGCAGATGCCATCCTAGTTGGTGAAACATTGATGCGCGCAGAAGATGTTGAAGCCACACTTCGAAGTTTTCAAGTTCAAAAAGAAGGTGTCTACTAATGGTACGCGTAAAAATTTGTGGATTAACGAAAAAAGAGCATATTCAAGTAGCTGTTGAAGAACAAGTGGATTATATCGGATTTGTATTCGCGAAGAGTAAACGACAAGTAACCGTTGAACAAGCAAAAGTTTTAGCGCAGTCGATTCCTGAACCCATTCAAAAAGTAGGGGTATTCGTCAATGAAACAGTGGAGAATATGTTACACATTGCAAAAGAAGTGCCACTAGACGTGATTCAATTACATGGTCAAGAATCCCAGCAAGTCGTTGAGGCTTTAAAACCATATACGACTATTAAAGCCATTTCAGTTCGAACAAAAGAAGATATACAAAAAGCAGCACAATATAACGTCGATTACTATCTATTCGATGCACCTGGCATTGAATATGAAGGTGGTAGTGGTAATACGTTTGATTGGACATTATTAGAAAATACGAAAATCAATCGACAAAACATCATCCTAGCAGGTGGATTAACCCCTGAGAATGTAGGGCGTGCGATTGAACAAGTAGAACCTTACGGAATTGATGTATCAAGTGGTGTTGAAATAGACGGACAAAAAGATGAAATGCGTATGCGCGCATTTATGAATCAAACAAGAAACGGAGTGGTATAAATGGTAACAACAACAGAGAAAAAAGGGCGTTTTGGTAAATTCGGTGGTCAATTTGTACCCGAAACATTAATGACAGCTTTAAATGAATTAGAACAAGCATATGAAGAAGCAAAACAAGACCCGAGCTTCCAAGAAGAACTACAAGATTACTTACACAACTATGTAGGTCGTGAAAATCCACTTTATTTTGCAAAGCGATTATCAGAACATCTAGGTGGACCAAAAATCTACTTTAAGCGCGAAGACTTAAATCATACCGGCGCACATAAAATCAATAATGCACTAGGGCAAGTCTTACTCGCAAAACGTATGGGGAAGAAAAAAGTTGTAGCCGAAACAGGTGCTGGACAACATGGTGTGGCGACTGCTACGGTTTGTGCATTGTTCGATATGGAATGTGTAATCTTCATGGGACGAGAAGATGTCAAAAGACAAGAACTAAATGTATTCCGTATGGAGTTACTTGGTGCGACCGTTCAACCAGTTGATTCAGGTTCTGCTACATTAAAAGATGCATGTAACGAGGCGATGCGCTACTGGGTGACAAATGTGGAAAACACACATTATATTTTAGGCTCGGCACTAGGACCACATCCTTTCCCAACGATTGTACGCGATTTTCAGCGTATTATTGGTGACGAAACACGCCGTCAAATTTTAGAAAAAGAACAACGCCTACCAGACGCAGTTGTCGCATGTGTTGGTGGGGGAAGTAATGCGATTGGTATGTTCACACCTTTTGTAGAAGATGAAGGTGTTCGCTTATATGGTGTAGAAGCTGCAGGTCATGGTATTCCAACTGGGGAACACGCAGCTGCATTTGCCGATTTAAAAGAAGGTGTCTTACACGGCTCTTATATGTATTTACTACAAGATGATCATGGGATGGTACAAGAAGCAATCTCAATTTCAGCTGGATTAGATTATCCAGGTGTTGGACCAGAGCATTGTTATTTACACGATATTGGACGCGTTGAGTATAAATCTGCTACAGATGAAGACGCATTAGAAGGTTTTAAACTATTATCGAAAATCGAAGGAATTATTCCTGCTTTAGAAACATCGCATGCGATTTCTTTTGCAAGTAAGTTAGCGAAAGAGATGACAAAAGATGAAATCATGGTGATTTGCTTATCAGGCCGTGGCGATAAAGATGTTGCACAAGTACGTGATGCATTAGGAGGACAAGTACATGACTAAAACATTACAGCAAGTAATTGAACAAAAAAATGAACAAGGTGAAAAAGCATTCATTCCTTACATTATGGCAGGAGACGGGGGACTAACGCACACAAAAGAAACGATTCGCTATCTACAACAACTGGGGGCAACTGCTATTGAAGTAGGGATTCCTTTTTCGGACCCTGTTGCAGATGGGCCTGTTATCGAAAAAGCAGGATTGCGTGCTTTAGCAGAAGGAACGAATTTACATGCTATTTTAGCGATGCTAGAAGAAATAAAAGAAGATGTGCAAACACCACTTATTTTGATGACTTATTTAAATCCGCTTGTTCATTTCGGTTTACAAGATTTTGTGAAGGCAGCTACAAAAGCGAATGTAAAAGGATTAATCATTCCTGATATGCCACTGGAAGAACGCGACTTAATTCAGCCATTCTTAGAAGGAACGGATATCGCACTTGTACAGCTTGTATCATTAACAAGTTCTAAAATGCGTATTCAAGAAATTGCAGAAGCAGCAGAAGGATTTATTTATGCGGTAACTGTCAATGGAACGACAGGGGAACAAAGAGATTTCCAAGATCATGTTATGCAACACCTAAAAGAGATTAAATCGTCGGTATCTTTACCTGTCCTTGCAGGGTTCGGCATTTCGAATCGACAAACAGCAGAGAAAATGAGTGAAGGAATTGATGGTGTGATTGTAGGAAGTGCGATTGTTGACGCACTGCACCGTAAAGATTATGATACAATTGAGCAATTCTTTCAAAAAGAACCAGTCGAAACAAATTCATAGATAAAAGGAGAGAATCGCAGTCATGCGGTTCTTTTTCTATCTAAAGGAGCTTAGAAATATGCAAATAAGAATAATACATGATGAAATTCGTCAAACAGTTAAACAGTTTTTCATTACGCACTGGGGAAGTAGTGAGATGGTTGTTTCAACTGGTGTCTATCACTGTGATCAATTAGAAGGATTCTATGTGATGGATGAAGAAGAAATCATTGGGCTTGTAACTTATAGAATAAAGCAACAGGAGGTAGAAATAATTTCATTAGACTGTATTTACGAAGGTAAGGGGATTGGAAGTGCTCTATTAAATCGAGTAGAAGAAGTAGCTAAAACACATCAGCTTCAAAAGGTTTCGCTCATTACAACAAATGATAATTTACATGCCATTCGCTTTTATCAAAAGAGAGGGTATCGCGTGACAGAGATTCGATTAGATGCGGTTAAGCGTGCAAGTTTGATCAAACCGACTATTCCATTATTTTCTACTGATCAAATTGCAATTCAAGATGAATGGTTATTAGAAAAATCCTTGAACTAAATAACTTTCAGTAAATGCTTTACAAACCGTAATAAGTGTTATATACTAAGGTTAATCAAATAGTTCTTATTAGAAATGAATTCGCATATTACAAAGAGTAATCGTGTTTGTTCGGTACTTTTTGTAATATGTGAATTTTTTGTTTTTTAAAAGCTTATGTATTAATAACTTAATTGGAGGTCATTTAAATGACACAAGGTACAGTAAAATGGTTTAACGCAGAAAAAGGTTTCGGTTTCATCGAAGTTGAAGGCGGTTCTGACGTATTCGCTCACTTCTCAGCAATCCAAGGCGAAGGTTTCAAATCTTTAGACGAAGGTCAAAAAGTTGAATTCGAAATCGAAGACGGCCAACGCGGACCACAAGCAGTAAACATCGTAAAACTTTAATTTTAACGAGTTACGATCAAAAAGGAAATTGCCTCGGCAGTTTCCTTTTTTTGTGTTTTCTTTTATTAAAATGCTACACAATAATCAAACATAATCATTATAGACCTTTAAGTGAAGTACGGTTGTATATTCACCAGCTCATTTTAGTAGTTGAAGTAAGATCAAGAGGGTTTTGTTTCTTGCTTGTAATAGGAGTAAAGATCATGTTCGGTAGGGCATCATTATACGTTTCATTGATGTAACCAATTAGTAATCCTGTGTATGGTAGATAAATCATTTTCATATATTAAAAAAAGGAACCCCCGAGGAGATTCCTTTTTGTGTTGAATTAGTGATCAACTGAACCAGAAGAACCGATACCAGTGTTTGCACGTACTTCAACTTCAGCATATTTCTTCGCGTCTGCTTTCGCGCCAACTAATGAACCAATCCAACCTGCTAAGAAACCAAGTGGAACTGATACGATTGCTGGGTTAGTAAGAGGGAATAAAGGTGTTCCTGTAAGAATTGCAGTACCTTCAGGACTCCAGATATTCGGACTTACTGCTACAAGAATTAATGCAGTGATTAAACCTGTTAACATTGCTGCCATCGCACCTGTTGTGTTGAACTTTTTGTAGTAAATTGTGTAAATAATTACTGGTAAGTTCGCAGAAGCGGCGATACAGAATGCAAGTGATACTAAGAATGCTACGTTTAATGATTGTGCACCAAGTGCTAAAAGGATTGAGAATGCTGATACGCCTAATGAAGCCCAACGAGCAGCTAACATTTGTTGTCTTTCAGTTACTTTACCTTTTTTAATGATCTGACCATAAATATCATGTCCGAATGCAGAAGCCCCTGATAATACAAGACCCGCTACTACGGCTAAGATTGTTGCGAACGCTACCGCACAGATGAAGGACATGAGAATGTCGCCACCTAATACTTCAGCTAACAGTGGTGCGGCCATGTTACCAGCTGGGTTAGCAGCTAAGATTGCATCAGTACCTACGAATGCTGCAGCACCGAAACCTAAGAAGATTGTTAAGATATAGAAGATACCTACAATCCAAGTTGCTGTAACAACTGAGCTACGTGCAGTTTTTGCATCTTTTACAGTGAAGAAACGCATTAAAATATGTGGAAGACCTGCTGTACCAAGTACAAGTGCGATCATCATTGACATTGTGTCAATACCATTTGTATATTTTACACCTGCATTTAAGTATGCTTCACCATGTGGTTGATGTGTTTTTACATAAGAGAACATTTCTAAGATATTGAAGTTGAACTTCATCAGAACTAATACCGAGATAATAACAGTACCTAACATTAATAGAACGGCTTTAATAATTTGTACCCAAGAAGTGGCACCCATACCGCCCCATAATACGTAGATTGTCATCATTACACCTACGATTAATACAGCAAATTTGTAATCGATACCTAATAATAATTGGATAAGAGCGCCTGCACCTACTAATTGTGCAATCATGTAGAATAAAACGATAACGATTGAACTTACTGCTGCAGTTCCGCGAATTTTCTTTTGGTTGAAACGAGCTGTAATCATATCCGCTAAAGTATATTTACCTAAGTTACGTAAAGGTTCAGCTACGATATAAAGTACAACTAGATAAGCTACTAAGTAACCTAATGAATAGAAGAAACCGTCGAAACCTGTTAAAGCGATTGCACCTGCGATACCTAAGAATGAAGCAGCTGATAGGTAGTCACCAGCGATTGCGATCCCGTTTTGCCAACCTGTTAATCCACCACCAGCTGTATAGAAATCTTGTGCTGAATTTGTATTTTTAGAAGCAAAGTATGTTACAAGTAATGTAATCCCTACGATACCGACGAAAAACGCGATACCAATTCCACTCATGCCACCCGTCATTTGTATCCACCATCCTTAGCCTTTTCGATAATAACTGCTGCGTCTTTATCGAATGCGTTTGCTTTTTTCACATAAATCATGGCAAATGCCCAAACCATTATGAACTGTGCTAAAGCAAAAATCCATACCCAAGTGATATCTCCAATTGCTTTTGCGTGTAATACTTTTGTGAACGAAGTTAGTAATGGTAACGTGAAGTAAAATGCTAAGAAGAAAATCGTCATTGGAACAAGGAATTTGTTTTTCTTTTTCACAAGCGCATGATATTCTGAGCTTTCTGAAATTTTCACATACTCTTGCTCTGTTAACTCAACTGCTTTATCAACTTCAGTTGATGTTGCTTTTGCATTTAGAACATCAGAACCGTTTAAGTTTTGATCCATAAAAGTATGCCTCCTTTTTATATAGTTTTTTTTTGCGAGCAAGGTAATTATTTCCTAGCTCTGAGTTAATATTATTTGAAAGCGCTTTAAAATGCAACACTTTTTTCTTTAAAAAATTAAAAATTTTCTTTAATAGGTACTCAAAATTCTATTTAAAGAGTAAAATATCTCAAAATATATGATGTTTTTATGATGTCTGTTAGTCGAAAAAGCGAATTTTAGCTGTTTTATGACAGTTTTTCAATCACCCCCTGTTTTGTATCAAAAACGAAAAAAATCAGAGGAAAAATTGTTTTTAACGAGATTTTTATAGTTCTAAGCATAAAAAAATCGAATGAACGCATTTTATTTATTGTAAAAGGCATAAAAGAATGAAAACAATAAATGATACTTTTTTGATTTATTTACTAATTAAAGGAAAAGTAACTTTTTAAATCGATAGATGTAAACAGAAAAATTGTTTTCTTTTTACATACCCTTTATCTATTTTTTATAAAACATTTATTACCATATATGTTAATTTCGAAATCATTATCTTCTGAAATAATTTATCTGAATATTCAAATGAAGTTGCGTGAATTACTTTTAAACATAACTTTATATAATAGAGTTACTCTTTATGTATACTTTTTAGGAGTATGATTCATTTAACGAATTACTAATCATTCGTTAAATGAAAGGTAAATACTACTTGCTAAATTAAATAGTAGTCTTAGAAAAAGTAAATCACTATGTGAAAAACATCACATATAAGTAAAACAGGGTTCAATTAGATTCGATAGATTTACTGTATTTAACGCACCATTTTATGGAAAAAACAGGTTGAAAGAGCTTTAAAACACAAAAACTTTCCCAAATGTATATTTGGGAAAGTTTTTTAATGATATAATAGACTAGAATTTAGTAAAAGAGGTGGAAGAATGCTTCCGAAATATGTACGCGACTTTTTAGTATATTTAACAGCAATTAAAGGAAAGTCTCAAAGAACAAGAAAAGAATATGAATATGATTTGCGATTATTTTTACGATTTCAAATTGCAATCTCACATGATTTAGGTTTAGATAAAATGAATGAAGTAGATTTGAATCTTTTTACAATAGAAGATTTGCAACAATTAACCTTAGAAGATCTCTATCTGTTTTTAGAGTATTGTGAAGTGAAACGGGGGAACGGAGCTGCTTCGCGTTCGCGCAAAGTAGCAACACTTAAATCATTCTTCAACTATTTAAAATCGAAAAAACGTTTAATTACGCAAAACCCAGCAGATGAATTAGAAGCACCTAAGTTGAGCAAAAAACAACCTGTTTATATGAATATTACAGAATCACATCAGTTTTTAGAGGGCGTAGAACACTCGAGACACCCTGAACGTGATTATTGCATGATGACTTTCTTTTTGAATTTAGGAATACGTGTGAGCGAGTTATGCGCTTTAGATGTGGATTCCGTACACGATGATATTCTAACAGTACGAGGGAAAGGGGATAAAGAACGTAACTTATATTTGAATGAGCAATGTTTAGAAGCTCTTTCTTCTTATATGAAGATTCGCTCACGCTATTTACAAGTAAGAGGAGAACAACAGGCGTTATTTTTATCACAAAAAGGGACGCGTTTAACAAGACAAGCCATTTCAAACCTCGTTCGAAAGATTAATCAAGATTCTGGTCTTGAAAAAAAGAAACTCACGCCGCATAAATTGCGCCATACATCGGCCACACTCCTTTATAAATCAGGAGCAGACATTCGAAGTTTACAACAAATTTTAGGTCATTCGAATATTTCAACAACCCAGATTTACACACATGTTGAAAATAAAGAAATTCAGCGTGTCATGACTGAACATCCTTTGAATAAGAAATAAAAATTAAAAACCACTATTTGTAAAAAATAAGTAAAAAGTTGCGGGTCTATTTATTTAATAAATATAAATAAATATTTTATTTCCTAAAAATTAAATGTGAAATGAGCACTTATACGTAATTTTATGGTAAAATAGGTTCGATTATACGTCACTTAGGGGAGGGTTGCAGATGGATGTTTCAATGAACGCTACTTTAGAACTATTAGACAATGCACAATTTGATCAGTCAGTAATGGCTGATATCATAGCAGCCATTGATCAATCCGTCATTGTTGCGATTACAAATGCGCAAGGGAAAATTATTTCTGTCAACAAACCCTTTTGCGAAATTTCGAAGTATTCAGCTTCTGAATTGATTGGACAAGACCATAAAATTGTCAACTCCGGCTATCATTCTAAAACATTCTTTAAAGAAATGTGGCGAACAATCGGTAACGGTAAGGTATGGAAAGGTGAGATTTGTAATCGCGCAAAAGATGGGGCGCTTTATTGGGTACAGACGACCATTGTCCCTTTTTTAAATGAAAAGGGTAAACCTTATCAATATATCTCGATTCGCACAAATATTACAGAACAAAAGAATGCACAACATTATGAGCATTTAGCTTACCATGATGAACTAACAGGACTACAAAATCGCCGGAAATTACGTATGACTTACGAACAAATGATGAAAAATTCAAAGCGTAAAGAAGGTTATGCCTTCTTACTAATCGGTATTAATCGTTTTAAGATTATTAACGAAAGCTTTGGTCATCATATTGGCGATTTATTCTTAGTAAATGTCGCTTCGATTCTTACAGAAATTGTGAATATATATGGACAAGTTTATCATTATGGTAGCGATCAATTTGTCGTGATGTGTAAAAATAAAGACGCACTTCGTTTAATTAATGCGATTCTATTCCGCTTTAATGATTTATTTGAAGTAGACCGCTTTGAATTTTATAGTTCGGTTAGTATTGGCGTTCGTTATTCTGTCCTTGAAGTTGCATCATTTGATGAAGTGATTCGTACAGCGGACATTGCACTCATGAATGCAAAAGAGCGTAAGGGGAATTACTATGTAGAATATCAAACAGCCATGAATACAAAGTTTCAGGATCATATTTTATTTGAAAAAAAATTACGTAATGCCATTCGTAATCAAGACTTCTTACTTTACTACCAACCAAAGTACCATGTACATACAAAAAAGATTGTAGATGTAGAAGCATTGATTAGATGGTATGATGAAGATTTTGGTTGGGTTTCTCCCGAATTATTTATTCATTTCGCTGAGCAATTAGGACTTTCAACAGCAATTGATGAATTTGTAATTGAGACAGCTTGTAGACAGGCTGTATTATGGCAAAAGACCTTGCCAGAACCAATAAAAATCGCCATTAATATTTCGCCATTACACTTAAAAGAGAAAAAATTCGTCGATACATTAGAGTATATTCTAAAGAAAAATAACTGTAATCCTACATTAATCGAAATTGAAATTACGGAAAATTCTTTAATGCATAGTAGCGACATTTTAACAAAAACATTTAGTGAATTAAAAAAACTTGGGGTAACAATTGCGCTAGATGATTTTGGAAAGGGCTATTCTTCATTAAGTTATTTAAAAACATTTCCGATTGATACATTGAAGATTGATCGTGACTTTATACGTGGTATCCATGAAAATACGAATGAGGAAAATATGATTCGTGCCATTATAGGATTAGCCAAAATCTTTAATATGAAGGTGGTAGCTGAAGGTATTGAAACGGTTATGGAACAAAGCATTATTGAAAAATCAAATTGTGATTATCTACAAGGTTATTTATTCTCAAAACCACTTCCAGCCAAAGAAATTGAAGCACTACTTATTTAATAAAAAAGCAATTCATCCTTTTAGTAGCGATGAATTGCTTTTTATGTTTATGAAGAAGTCTTTCTTGGTATGTATGAAAAAAAGGAGGTTCGATACATATTTGGTTTCTCAGTATCTTTAACACAGCAACCCTCTCTATCTAAAATTCAAAAAATGCAAAAAGTGGGTTTTCAACTGATTTATACATCGCTTGTAGTTCCATCAGATACGCTCCCTGTAGCAATGACACATCTTCAACAACTTGCACGTTTTTCAAAACAACATGACTTACAACTCGTTGTACAGATAATAAAACAAACAAAATCATTGTTACCGGAACTGGCGAAGTTATCGATTCAAGCACTTATCGTAGATGAAAGTTTTTCAAAAGATGAAGTGAAAGAACTCGCTTTGAATTATCGGATTATTTTAAATGCGAGTACGCTAAATATAGATTGTTTTCAAAATTTTAAAGGTTTGAATATAGAAGCTTGGCATGATCGATATGAACAACCATTTACGGGATTAGATGATACATTCTTTCAACAACAGAATCAGTTGATACAGCGTGAAAATATCCCTCTAGGCGCGTTTCTAATGAGCGACATCTCTACAACCTTAAACAATGCGCCAACGCTCGAAAAACATCGTACAAGCTCTGTATTCGCGCATGCAATCGAGTTAATACAACAAGGGATTCAAACGATTATCATTAGTGATGATGATGTATCAGAAGAAGCAACTAGACAGTTTACAGATTGGATTCATTCGAATTATATCACGCTGTACATGACTTCTTATGTATTGCATAACCCGATTCATCAATTCACCTTTCATACACGTCCTGATCTTCCAAGAGACGTTATTCGTTTACAAGAGAGTCGCTCTTATTTTTCCGAAAATGTTCTGTTTGGTAGATCTAGAGGGAGAAAAGTGGGAGATATTACGATGAATATGCTAGGTATGGGTTCGTATGCTGGGGAAGTACATCTAGTTAAAGTAGATTTACCAAAGAATGAGCATATCTTTACAATCGGAAAAATTCGAAAAGAGGACCAGCCTTTATTGTCAATTTGCCCATGTAATCAGAAAATTAAGCTAGAAGAAATGAATACGCCTATAAGAAAAGGAATCTCTTTTACGTAAGAGTTTCTTTTTTCACATTAGAGTAAAATTAATTTCATTACACAAGGACATACTTTGTCCTATATAATAGGATTATGTATACATATTACTGGAGATTTACATTTACTGATTTATGCAGAAAAGTTAAAAATCATGTAAAACGAGCAGTTTTGTAAGGGGGACTTTTGAGATGTCAAATAACTTAATTTTTCAAATACAATTTAAATTATCTACACTATCCGAAGCAGAACAAGCTGTTGCGCACTATGTAATAGCTCATTCACAAGAAGTCATTTATTTATCAACGCAAGAATTAGCAAAACGAGCAGGAGTAAGTAATGCGACGATTACACGATTTTGTAAATCAGTTGGGGCAAAAGGGTTTCCTGATTTAAAAATTATGTTATCTGCAGAAAATTCACATGGGAATCAAGTACAACAAGAGATTAAAGCGACCGATTCACTTAAGCAAATTAAACACCAATTGAATCTTCGTATGACTGCAGCGCTAAATGAAACAGAACAATTAATGGATGATCATATCATTGAATCTTGTACGAAGTTATTAAAGAATGCTGATGAACTTGTCGTCTATGGCGTAGGTTCTTCTAATCTTATCGCACAAGATATAGCTCAAAAATTTATTCGACTTGGAAAATCCGTACTTCACACAGAGGATGCACATTTGATTGCGACAGCACTAACTGCTAAGCCGAAGAAAAAGGTAGGAATTTTCATTTCGAATTCAGGAGAAAGAAAAGAAACAAATACATTGGCTACAGTGTGTAATGAATTAGGCATTCCACTAATTAGTATTGTATCCAACCCTTCAAGTCGTTTAGCTTCCAAATCGACGGTTGTTTTAGTCCATAGTCAAATAGAAGGTATCGATATTATTCGTACTGCTGCGATTACATCAATTATTGCTCAACAGTATATTGTAAATTTATTGTATTATCATTATTTTATCGATAATTATGAAACACATGCGGATATGTTACATCAAACTAAGCAAATTATACATCATCACTTTGATTAAATCAGATGTGAAAAGAATTGCAGTTTTGTAATTCTTTTTATATTAATAAATAATTATATTATGTAAATTGTTTGAATGAAAATAAAGAAAAGTCGCACCATTGGACGACTTTTTCTTTGTTTTATTTTATTCATAAGTTACTTTATAATCTTCTGGCGCAATCCACTTCACTTTTCGTTCAAACAAACGAATGAATAAAAGGTTTAACACAATCGGTAAAATAATGAACAGTGTAGCTGCTAAAAACATACTCGTCGTACTCCATTGTTCAATGGATAAATATTTAAGGGGACCAACGAAGCCAGCTAATCCAAAACCAGCAGAATAGGGATCACCTGTAATATTGAAAACACCCGCTAACGCACCAAGAATGGCTGCTGTTAGTATAGTCGGTGAAGCAATTTTAGGTTTCATAAAGAAGTTACGCATTTGAATTTTGGCAGATGCAACGTGTGCTAATGCTGTACCAAAATTATTAGCACGATAAGAAGCAATCGCCATACCTACACCGGATGCACAGACACCTAGATTAGCTGCTCCAGCACTTACACCACTTAACATAATAACTGTAGCTACACCAATTGTTGAAATAGGTGAGATGATTAAAATAGAGAAAATCATCGCAATTAACATGCCCATTAAAACAGGTTGAAGATTTGTTAATGTCGCAATACCAAGTCCGACAACATCTGCTCCAGACTTTACATAAGGTAAGATAAATAAACCGATTAGACCTGGAATAAACAATGATAGAGCAGGCATTAGTAATAATGTATAATCTTTTAATTTATTCCCTAAAAATTGCACAAATACAACGGCTAAACCAGCTGTAATTCCGATGTTAATGACAACACCAATACCAGCAATCGTCATACCTGTTTCGCTAAATGTGATGACACCTGAACCTACCATTGTTGCTAGTCCAACACTCGTCATTTGAATCGGTGTGAGTTTAAATTGGATCCCGATCATGACACCAATAACGACCGGTAGTAAACTCATCGCAATTAATGTGACATTTAAAATGGTTTGTAAAAACGGTGCAATCGTAGGGAAGTGTTGAATCATCAGTTTCAGAATCTCCCCCACCAACGCATTAGGAATTAAACAAACGACAATACCTAAGCTCATTCCTGTTAGTAACTTATTAAAAAAATCTTTCATACGCTCAAACCCTTTCGAAGCAAACTGTTCTTTTAAAGTAAATTTAGTTTATATTGTCTATATATTTCAGTCAATACTGAAATATCAGAAAATTCTATATTTATAGAATGGAATAGATATTTAAGTCTTTTAAGAGAGATTTTGGTATGAAAAAAAGAAAAGTATTTTTGTAATATATAAATAAAATAAATTTATTATGTAAACTAAAAGGCTATACAGTCCATTTGTGTCAATTTTTCAATCAATAATAAGGGATATGATGCACGTCTTTTACAAAGACCTAAAATCATTAAGAGATTGCAAGTTTTTTTATTTACAATAATGATTTTGGGGTATATAAAATTAGTGTTTATACATGGATTGAACTATAAAAGTAGGTGATAATATGACATATCAATTTGAGGGGATTTATAATTTTCATGATTTAGGTGGACTAAAAAGTTCGGATGGTCGTAACGTGAAAAAGGGGCTTCTATTTCAAAGTGGCGATATTAGTAACGCAACGGTTCAAGATATTTATTACTTAAAAGAAGTATTAGGCATCAAAACCATTATTGATTATCGTAATGAGTATGAACAAAATGAAAAACCTTCTTTAAAAATCCAAGGAGTTCATACAATTCATTCACATGTATCCATGCCTACACTCACGCTTACAGAACTTTTACAAGATTATGAAGCGAGTACCCATTATTTTGAAGCACAAAATCGTATGCGTATTTATCGTGAACATCTTGCAAAAAATAATTCATACCGGCCTTTAATTGAAGTAATCCGACTGAAACAAGTTCCTTTACTTCAACATTGTATGTTAGGTAGAGATCGTACAGGAATAGGTGTATTTCTGCTCTATCTACTATTGGATGTACCATTGAAAACAATTGTCCAAACTTTTTTGGAGCGCCAGAAGAATGCTATCGAACAAATGCCTGAATGGTTAAAAGTAATGATTCGAAATCTACAGGGCCAAAAATTAGAAACGGATATGAATTATGTAAATGGTGACTTCCTATTAGTTGCATATGATGAAATTTTAAATGAATTTGATACAATTGAAAATTTCTTTTTAAAACAGTTTCAAATAGACAAAACAGAGAGAAAAGCAATTCAAGATTTTTATTTAGAATAATGGAGGCGTTTAAATGTTTTTACCATTCGAAGGAATCCCTAATTTTCGTGATTTAGGTGGTGTAACGACGATTGAAGGTAAACATGTGAAAAAAGGATTACTTTATCGTTGTGGAGAATTAAGTAAGAGTACACCGAAAGATTTGCAACAACTGCAAGCGCTTCATATTCGAACAATCATTGATTACCGAGATGAAAGTGAGATTGAAGCTCATCCGACACCAAGGATACAAGGTGTACATGACGTCCATGCGCCTGCTAGTCGATCGCAATTTAATCTTGCTTCGATTGAAGATTTAGCGAGCAGTGATTTATTGAAGCAATTGAATATGGATTTATTTAAAGAGTTTTATGCCAGTTTAGCATTTGAAAATCCTGCATATCAAACACTCGTCTCTATTTTAAAAGCATATGAGGGACCGATGATTCAACACTGTACAGCAGGAAAAGACCGCACAGGAATTGGCTCAATGATTACGTACTTGATACTTGGTGTTCCTTATACGACGATTGTCCAAGACTTTTTAGAAACTAATCAATATATGGAGAAACATCCACCATATTGGCAAAAACCTCTTGAATTAGCTGTAAAGGATCCAGAAATTTTGCAGATATTAGTAGGAGTCAATCAAACATTGCTCGACCATGTACATGATGAGATTTTAAGAAAATACGGTACGATTGAGATGTATTTAAAAGAAGAATATCATATTGATGAACAAACGAGAAAAGAGATTCAAGATTTCTATTTAGAGTAGCATAAGGGGGATTTTGAGATGAAGTGGCAAACAAGTGTAACGGAATTATTAGGAATTGAAAAACCAATTATTCAAGGAGGTCTCGCCTATCTTGGTTATGCAGATTTAGCAGCAGCAGTTTCGAATGCTGGAGGACTGGGCCAAGTGACAGCACTCAGTTTAGATTCTCCAGAAGATTTACGAAAAGAAATTCATAAAACACGCACATTAACAGATCGTCCTTTTGGTGTGAACTTTGCGATTGGACGACACCGTGAACATTACGAACCTTTTGTACAAGTAGCAATAGAAGAAGGTATTCAGATCATTTCGATTACAGGAGGAAATCCAAGTCCTGTATTAGAAATGGTGAAAGACACCGATATGAAGAAGCTTGTACTCGTTTCTTCTGTTAAATTGGCTTTAAAAGCAGAAGAAAAAGGGGCAGATATTGTTGTCGTTGTTGGACAAGAAGGCGGTGGTCACCTCGGTTTAAATGATTTAGGGACACATGTACTCGTTCCGCGCGTTGTCGATGCTGTCAACATCCCTGTAATCGCTTCAGGAGGCATTGCAGATGGTCGAGGTATCTTATCTGCTTTTGCACTAGGAGCAGACGGAGTTGAGATTGGGACACGTTTTATTGCGACAGAAGAATGTGTAGATGCAGCACCACTGTACAAACAAGCATTGATTGAACATGATGAAATGGATACGGTCGTTATTAAACGTTCCATTGGTGGTCCAGCGCGTGTGCTACACACACCATTCACAGATGAAATTTTAGAAATTGAACAAAAGACGCCTACATACGAGGCATTAAAAGATTATATTAGCGGCGCAGCAAATCGTCGTTATATTTATGAAGAGCAGCAAGATGGCTTTGGTTATGCGGGTCAAAGTATCGGCTTCATTCATTCCATTCCAACTGTGGCAGCTTTATTTGAGCAATTTGAACAGCAAATTGAAGAAGCAAGAACGCAATTAAATCTAAAAATAAAATAATATTCAGAAAACAGTTGCAATTCCAATTTGCTTACTGTAATATGAAGTTAACAAAAAAATCGTATCTCTTATCAAGAGAAGGCGAGGGACTGGCCCGTTGACCCTTCAGCAACAGACAATGTTAAATTGAACTGTGCTAAATCCTGTAGCGTAAGCTAAAAGATAAGAAGAGTTCCTTTGACTATTCAAAACCTCTTCTTATCAGGAGAGGTTTTTTTTTAGATTAAAAAGGAGTGATGTTATGAGCGAATCGGTTTTACAGCAAGATGTTTTACAAGCATTACAAACATTGAAAAAGCAGAAATGGGTGGACTTGACACATACCTTTAATAGCCAGTCACCTCACTTCCATGCATTCAATCCAGCAAAATTCGATACACTTTTTACACATGATGATGGCTTTTTTGCACAACAATTTTCTTTTGCAGGTCAGTATGGAACACATCTTGATGCACCGATACACTTTGTACGAGATACACGCTATATCGAGGAACTTCATCTTCAGGAGTTAGTACTGCCACTTATTGTTGTAGATATTACAGCTCAAGTACAAAAGAATCCAGGTCACACGGTAACGATTGAAGACATCCTCTCATTTGAGGATCAAAATGGCATCATTGAAGCCGACTCATTTGTCGCATTACGCACAGACTGGTCGAAGCGCTGGCCCGACCATGATATCTTTAATAATATTGATGAAGCAGGCGTGGCTCATGTGCCAGGTTGGTCTGTCGAAGTATTATCTTTTTTATTCAAAGAACGAGGCATTAAAGCGATTGGTCATGAAACATTTGATACAGATTCGAGTGAAGAATATCGAAAACATGGCTCATTAGCCGCAGAGTATTTCGTTTTAGAACAAGATACGTATCAAGTCGAACTTTTAACGAATTTAGATCAACTTCCGGCAAAAGGGGCAGTTATCTTTAATATCGTGGCTAAACCTGAAAAAGCATCTGGTTTTCCCGTACGCTCATTTGCGATTACACCGAATCAATAAAGGCTCATTTGTCTTAAACTATACAGACTCATTTGTCGTGGAAACACCTTGTCATCTCAAGGTGTTTTTTGTTTCAAAAATAATATTATTATGTAAACCAAATATTTTCGTTGAATTTTCAGAAAATGAGTTGACATCTTTTTTCATCTGTTATATATTAAGTACAACAAATAAAACTGTTATATAACAAAAGGAGAGATGTTCAATGGAACACTTTATGGAAGGTTATCAAATATATTGTCAGGCTTGCGAAAATTATGGGTTGGAGTCGATGAATTACCATTTATATGTCAAACAATTAACAGAGGAGCAATTGTATGCATTTAATGAGTATAAGAGAGACGCCACAATTCAAGAGATTAGCTAGGTATTAAACCTCTATTTTCCACTTAATGTGTAAAGTAGAGGTTTTTGTATGTCCTAAGACCTTCTTTTATGAAAAGTTATTTACTTTTTTTATAGAGTATGGAATACTTTCTATTAAGATAATTGAATATTCTTTCAGATGAGAGTGCTAGTTTTAGGCTAGATAATAGGGAAATTGGTGAAAATCCGATGCAGCCCCGCTACTGTAATATGGGATGAAATGACATATAAACACTGTGTTTATACGGGAAGTTGTCAAAGTAATGTGATCATAGAGCCAGGAGACCTGCTTTCATCATTCGTTTCAATCTTCGAGGGGTGGATTAGACGCACGTAAGTATAAATATTGTTACATAATTCTTCATGTCTTTAGAACGTGAGCTTTTCGTGTTAGCTAATCCTCCAAATCAAAACAATTTGGGGGTTATTTTTATGTTTAAATCAAAATGGGTGATTCCAGCAACATTATCAGCAGCTTTAGTCGTTTCAGCTGTACCAGCAACGGCTTTACAAGCAGAAGCAAAAGTACCAACAGTTAAAAAAGTTGATGTAGCGAATACATTAAAAGCAACATCGAACTATTATTATTCATTACCAGATGTATCAACACCAACTTACCAAAGTTCAGATGCAGTACTTAATTTTGCGCGTTCAAATTACGCTGTAAGTAAAGATTACTACACAACATTCTATAAAGATGTTGAACGTGAATTAAAGAAGCAAAAAGGTCAATTTAGTGGTTCGCCAGGCGCATTATCAAAAATAATTTTAGCGATTACTGCAATCGGTAAAGATCCGAAAAATGTTGCGGGTTATAACTTAATTAACTTATTAGGTGATAAATTAGTAGCAGGTAAAGCAGCGAAAAGTTTATACATCACAGATTATTTATATGTATTACGTGCTTTAGAAGCGAAAGATTATAGCTTCCCAGCAGGTGCAAAATACGCTGATTTCTCACGTAAATCTATGGTTGATTATTTAGTAAGTACACAATTTGAAAATGGTGGCTTCTCTTGGGCTGAAGATGTTGAAAATGGCGTGAGTGTCGACATGGCTGCGATGGTGTTAAGCGCACTTGCGAACTATGATTCAGATCCAGCTGTCAAAGCGTCAATTCGTAAAGGTTTAGATTATATGTCAAGCCAATTAACAGATGTTGCAGGTTATAATCCATGGGGCGGTAATAGTGTCGATTCACAAGCTCAAGTGGTCATCGCTCTAACAGAGAATGGCATTAATCCAAAAACAGCACGTTCATTTATTAAAAATGGTCACTGGGCTGTGTCAAATATGTTATTAAACTTTGATGCAAAAACAGGTGGTTTTAAAACAACACCAGATCAAAAAAGTCCACAACTATTTGCAACAACAAGTGCAATGTTAGGTCTTGTTGCGTATGATCGTTATGCATCAGATAAAAATACATTCTTTGATTTAGCAGATGCAAAAGCTTCTTCTTTAAAGTATGATACAACTGCACCAAAATCATTAAGTGTTACAAAAGTGGCGAACACAACAAAAACAATTTCAGGTACGACAGAACCATATGCAACGGTTACAATCTATAATGGTTCGAAAAAATTAGCAGCAGTTCAAGCAGATGCAAAAGGTAAATTCTCATATCCAGTAAAAACTGCGTTCAAAGCCAATGCGACAGTGAAATTCTATGTAACTGACTTAGCTGGTAATAAGAGCAAAGCCATTACACAAAAAGTGGCTGATCGTTTAACACCTGCAACACCAAAAGTAAGTAAGCTTGTAAAAGGCGCTAAAAAAGTAACCGGATCAACAACAAAAGGTGCAACAGTATATGCAAAAATTGGAAACAAAACATATAAAGCAACTGCCAGCACAAAAACAGGTTCTTTCTCAATTAAAGTACCAACATTAAAAGAAAAAACAAAAGTAAAAGTGTATGCGAAAAAATCAAATTACACAAGTAAATCCGTTACAGTTACAGTAAAAAGTAAATAAGATTTACACATAGCGAATAAGGGTTGCTCTAAGATGTAAATCTTGGAACAGCCCTATTGCTATCTTAAAAGGAGGGACAACATGAAAAGTAAAATTATACTATTTGCGCTATCTGCAACCTTACTTTTAACAGGCTGTAAAGTGCAAACCGCACAGCAATATGAAAATGAGCAAGAGGAAGAAGCAAAAAAAGTCGTTGTTCTAAATGACGAAGAACAGAAAAAAGCAAAAGAAAAAGAAGAAACAAAAGAAACGGCGCAAGATGATAAAGGTTCTGTAACGAAAGAAGTGGCTGCTACATCTGAAAACGACACGACAACGTCAACGAATTCGTCCGTTTCTACAGTGGAGAAATCAACATCGACACCATCTCAAACACAAAAACCAGAGGCAAAAAAGGAAACAACAACATCTAATAATACCTCTAAAGAACAACCAACAAAAACAGAAAAACCAGTCAAAAAAGACGAACCGAAAAAAGAAACGACGGTAACGAAAAAACCAGAGACAACGACTTCTATACCGAAGCCATCGACACCAAAACCGTCAACACCTGAAAAACCTGTAGAAAAACCAGCGAAAAAAGAATATGCAACGATTACAATTGGCATGCGCACATTACTAAATCCTGATCATTATGAGCTATTACCGAAAAACCTACAAAGTGAAAAATATGTACCAGCAAGTGGTGTACTATTAAATAACGCAAAAATTGAAGTTAAAGAAGGCGATACAGCTTGGGATGCCATTTCAAAACTACGTTCAAAATACGGTATTTATATTAATTACGAAAAAAATCCAATGTACGGTATTTATATTATCGGGATTAATCATATAAACGAAAAACAAGCAGGTTCATTAAGTGGCTGGATGTATACAGTTAACGGTGGAAAGGCACCTGTTGGCGTAGGTAATTATGAACTTGAAGATGGTGACCGCATTGAGTTGCAATATACAACTAATGGTGGAACGGACTTAGGGTGGTAGTTAGATGAAATCACTTCATGATTTTCACCCACTCGTTATTTTCAGTTACTTTTTCGCTGTTATTGGTTTAACGATGTTTTACATGCATCCTATTCTTCTTATGATTAGTTTTACGGGTGCAACTGTCACAAGCTTTCTTTTATTAAAGAAAAGTTTTTTGAAATCGATTAAATGGCTGCTTCCATTCATGTTGGTAGCAGCTATTTTAAACCCTTTACTCATTCATGAAGGCGAAACAGCGATTCTCTATATCAACGAACAACCGATTACAGTCGAAGCTATTGTTTATGGATTTGCTGCTTCTATCATGTTAATCGCCATTATCTTTTGGTTTAGTGCATTTAATGCGGTCATGACATCTGATAAATTTTTATATTTATTTACGAAAGTATCCCCTGCTGTGGCATTACTAATCTCATTAACGATGCGCCTTGTACCTCTATTCGGTCATCAAATTAAGAAGATTATGTATGCGCAACGTGCGATTGGCATGGACCCTAGTTCAGGTTCGGTTTGGCATCGTATTAAAGCTGGAACTCGTATTTTATCCATCCTTATCTCGTGGGCTTTAGAAAATGCAATTGAAACAGCTGATTCGATGAAAGCGCGCGGCTACGGATTAAAGGGGCGCTCAACTTTTTCATTATTTCGCTTTGATCGATTAGATGGGATTGCACTCAGCGGTATTTTCATTTTATTTATCATGCAACTGCTATGTAGCTATTTCGGTTGGAACGAATTCTACTACTATCCAACGTTCTCACCAATCGTATGGGACGGTTCGATGATTTTCATGACGATTAGTTATGGTATACTCGTGTCACTACCTATTTTTATTGAAGTACTGGAGGCATTCAAATGGCGCTCATTGAAATCAATCAATTAACGTTTAGTTACCCACTTGCAACAAAACCAACTTTAAAAAACATCTCTCTTGAAATTGAAGCAGGTGAATTCGTCGTATTATGCGGAACATCAGGATGTGGTAAGAGTACATTATTAAAGCATTTAAAACGTGAATTAACGCCACATGGTCAAATGTCTGGAACGATTCATTTCAATGGTGTCGCTTTACAAGACTTGCCTCAGCGTGAAGCAGCCAGTCAAATCGGTTATGTACTTCAAAAACCTGAACTACAAATTGTAACGGATAAAGTATGGCATGAATTGAGCTTTGGTCTTGAAAATCTGGGTTACGATTCTATGACAATCCGTCGTCGCGTTGCTGAAATGGCAAGCTTCTTCGGTATTCAAACATGGTTCCGAAAAAATACAACAGACTTATCAGGTGGTCAAAAACAGCTGCTCAATTTAGCGAGTATTATGGTGATGCAACCACAACTACTGATTCTAGATGAACCTACATCACAACTCGACCCGATTGCAGCGAGTGAATTTATCGCAACACTTCAAAAGCTCAATAAAGAACTCGGTTTAACGATTGTGCTGGTTGAACACCGATTAGAGGAAGTATATCCGATTGCAGATCGGGTCATTATTTTAGATGCAGGTGAAATTATTGCAAATGATACACCCATTAAAGCGGCTACACGTTTACGTCATGTTGATGCACATCATCCAATGTTGCTTGGTTTGCCAACACCGCTTCGTGTACATCATGCACTCAAGCAATCAGATGAAACACCTTTAACGATTCGTGACGGACGCACATGGCTTGAAAAGCATTACGAAAAAGACCATAAACAAATTCAAGAAGCAGAGCCTTCTGGTGAAGTCGTACTAGATGTACAAGATGTATGGTTTCGCTATGACCGTCATGCAGAAGATTTAATTCGAGGATTGAATTTTCAGCTCCATCAAGGTGAATTTCTAAGTATTGTTGGTGGAAACGGGACGGGTAAATCCACAACACTCGGCTTAATAACGGGGCTATTAAAACCGCATCGCGGAAAAGTAACAATCTTTAACAAGCCACTTAAAAAATATGCAAAAAAAGAATTGTATCAAGGTATGATTTCGATGCTACCACAAGATCCAACAACATTGCTTGTCGAAAAAGAAGTGCAACTTGAACTCGCCATGATGTCAAAAGATCAAGCAGCTATTGATCGCGTAATTGACTTACTTCAAATTCGCCATCTACTTGCTCAACATCCATATGATTTAAGCGGTGGTGAGCAGCAAAAAGTCGCACTTGGAAAAGTACTACTTAAAAATCCAAAAATCTTAGTACTAGATGAGCCAACGAAGGGGCTAGACGGTGAATCTAAACAAGTATTAGCTCGTATTCTACATGACTTACAAAGTCAAGGGACATCAATTTTAATGGTGACGCATGATGTCGAATTCTCGGCTGAACATGCAACGTCTTGTGCGATGTTCTTTGACGGTGAAATCGTCGCAAAAGGAACACCAGCTGCCTTTTACAGTGGTAATCACTTCTATACGACTGCGACGAATCGTATGTGTCGTCAATTATTTGAAGATGTTGTAACGACAGAGCAGTTAATTGCACGTTGTCAATCTCTACAAGAGGTGATGACACATGTCTAAAAAGGTCATTTCACTCATTATCTTTTTTGTGATTATTCCTATTGGGATTTTAATTGGAGCGACTTTATTAGAAGATGGAAAATACAATTTAATCTCCATGTTTGTCATGGTATTTTCTTGTATTCCTTTCTTTTTATCATTTGAAAGACGAAAACCCGATGCGAGAGAAGTATTAATTATCGCAGTGATGTCGGCAATTACGGTGGCAGGACGTGCAGCATTCGCCTTTATCCCAGCATTTAAACCGATGACAGCGCTTGTTGCGATTACAGGCTTTAAGCTTGGTCCAGAAGCTGGTTTTCTAACAGGGGCTGTATCTGCTGTTACGTCGAATATCTTATTCGGTCAAGGTCCCTGGACACCTTTTCAAATGTTCACGCTTGGTATTCTCGGCTACATTGCTGGATTACTCGGTAAAACGAACTGGATGGAATCAAAAATCTCATTACTGTTTTACGGGATTTTCTCAGGTATCATGTATTCGATGCTTATGGATATTTGGACGGTTTTATCGCTTGGTAACGGCTTTAGTTGGATTGTGTATGGTTCTAAAATCATCACAGCGATTCCATTCACTATTACGTATATGATTTCAAATGTCATTTTCCTGTGGTTACTTACAAAACCGATTGGTGATAAGCTAGAACGGTTAAAAATTAAATACGGGGTCATGCAGACGACCTAAATTAAAAGAGTAGCGTAGTAATCGCTGCTCTTTTTCAATTTTCAGGACAACTATTGAATACAGGACTTCATTTTTCATATAATGGAGTAACAACACTTTAAAGGAGGGTTTGGTATGAAAAGGTTATTATTGGCGGCAAGTTGTTGTCTAGGTCTCGTTATGACATCTTCCATAAGCGCTGCTGCAGAAGAAGTCATCATCTCTACACCACATCAAGACGTAGTTGATATGAAGAAACAGTTACCGAAAAACGCTGAAATATTGCCAGATTTACAACTCATCTTAACGGACCTTACAACAGCTGAACAGCGTACTTTTCACCAAGCTTTCCCAGATAGTACGATTGAAAAAAATACAGCTGTCACATTATTAAATGAACCGACGAAACCAACGTGGAATTTATCACTTCTACGTATTCCTGTCACACCTGCATCACTTTATACAGGGAAAAATGTGAAAGTAGCTGTTATTGATACCGGTGTAGCGACAATACCGAGTTTGCAACACGCCATCAAGCAACGCCTCGTATTTGCACCAGACGATCCGAATACAACTGTGAATGAAGCAGATTCGATTGACCGCGGTCATAACGGTTTAGGACATGGCACACTCGTTACGTCGATTATTGCTGCTAAGCCGCATCTACTTAATGGATTTTCGCAAGGGATTGCACCCGATGTTCAAATATATGCTTTAAAATATGCAGATGGCACAAAAAAAGGCTCTGCTTTTGATATTGTACGCGCCATTCAGTGGTCGATTGATCATCAAATCGATTTCATTAACTTATCTTCTGGACTTCCGAATGATTTAACAGCACTACATCAAGTCATCCAAAAGGCAAATAAAGCAGGTATCTTAATGATCGCTTCTACAGGCAATGATGGTTACTATGAAAAGGTTCGTTATCCAGCAAGTTATAAAGAAGTGGTCAGTGTTGGAGCGATTAATCGTTATCAAGATATTAGTAGTTTTTCAAATCATCAAGGACGGGTTGATTTTTTAGCACCTGGTGAAGATGTGCCAGCGATTAACCGTTCTGGTACAGTGAGTTATGTAACGGGTACGTCGTTTGCAGCACCGCATATTACAGGATTACTTGCTTTATTAAAAGAACGTTATCCGTACAGTTCAAATACGCAACTTGTTCAAAAGTTAAAACAGATGCAAAAAGAGAAGCCCTATCCGATTTTAGCGATAAAAGCACCTGTACTACTAGATAGAAAGCCCGTCATCTCAACAAGAAAAGTGACGGATCATGAAGCTTCTTTTTCACTAACAAATCGTAAAAAGGAAGACGTTATCGTATTACAAAATGAACGCGTGATTCAGCGCAGTAAAGCTAATAAATTAACCTTAAAAAACCTTCCTGCAAATAAAAAGCTAACTTTTTCATTCCGTTTTGTAAATGCTGACGGAGATTTTTCGGAAACTGTCACGACAACAATTCGAACAAAAAAAGATACCACAAAACCACAAGCTCCAAAACAGCTAACGGCTGATTTACTACCAACAGGACAAGTGAAATTAACGTGGAAGCAGTCGAGTAGTAAGGATTTTTTAAAAAATATTCTTTATATGAACGGAAAACGCATCAAAGAAACACGTGAATCGCAGGTTATTATACCGAAAATTAAAAAGAAAAAAGTCTATGTATTTGAAGTGAAGGCAGTCGATCAGGCTGGAAATGTCTCTAAATCGACTACTGTCAGAGTCATACGTTATCGTTAAAACATGGTAAACTAAAAGAAAAAGGAGGTTTCTAAACTGTGAAAGAGAAAACATTTCAAGATGCAGTAGGGTTTAGTGTAAAAGATACGATTGCATTATTCTGGCTACATGAAACCTCAACACAACCATTCTATGCAGCAGAGTTATATGAACAGTTCGTCGATCAGTTCCCAGGTCGCAAAGTAGGTTATGAATATGTGGCACGTGTTGCAAAGCAATTAGAAGGCGAAGGCGCTCTTTCTTCGTTCACCAAAGGTAGAAAGGTGTACTATGAAGCGACGACACTTGGAAAAGAGCGTCTTTTACGTTATCAGCAAATTTATTATGAACGATTCCATGAGATTGTTTTAATATTAGATCGCTTTTATTATGAATTGACGAAAAATGGAGAAAAGCCACCGAAGCCAGATCATCCATTACCGGAAGAATTTCGAGCTTATTTTTCAAAATTGATTTCGGTGAAAGATATTGTGCGCTATGTTACCTTTAAACTTGCGCAAACGAGAAGCAGTTTTTCAATGGCAGATGTTGCAAAGCAGATTGAAGACCTTTTCGGTTGGGGTCCTTCCAATAGCTATCTTTATACCGTTTCGTGGGAATTAGAAGAAAAAGGCTATTTAATCGGTTCATGGCCAGATGAAAAAAGAACCCGACGTGTCTTGCGCGGTACGGATGAGTCGAATGAATTTTTTGAAGTCATTGCACGTGATTTAACAGATCAAATTCGAACGAATCGCCGTTTTTTACATTACATGCTACAGTTTTTCCAAAAAAAGAAAGAATAATAAATTGAATTATATGACGATTCGTCATATAATGAGTGCAACACGTTGAGAAGGAGTAGTACATTCAATGTTACTTTTCAAGAGAGCTAACGGTTGGTGGAAGTTAGTAAAGTGCATGAATCGAATGGACCTTTGAGTGGTGCCTTGAACATGAAAGTAGAGACATCCGGCGGCAACCGTTACTTGCGAGAGGTGACATAGGTCACAACTGAGGTGGTACCGCGGATTGATTTCGTCCTCCATGAAGATTTTTTCTTCGTGGGGGACTTTTTATATGTTGAGGAAAAATGAGCTGAGTTGAGAGGAGTTTTTCACATGACAGAACAGACCGTATTACACAAGCAGTTAGAGTTAGAAGCAGATATGCTGACACCTATTTCGATTTATCACGCATTAGAGGGGAAGCAAAAAATTCTATTTGAATCTTCTGCAAAACATGAAGAGAGTGGTCGTTACTCTTTTATTGCTGCTTCACCTGTTGCAACACTAGTTGCGAAAAATCAGATTCTTACGTATAAAAAGGGCGATAAATGTATTGAATTGAATTCACTGCACCCTTTTGAAGAATTAAAAAAATTTCTTCCCTATGTAAAAGGGGACTATCCGTTTTCTTTTTATGGTGGAGCGATTGGCTACATCGGGTATGAAACTGCTTTTTATCATGAACAGATTGGTGATGTATTAGTTGATCCAATCGATATGCCCGATATGCATTTACTCTTTTTTGATACATTTGTCGTGATGGATCATGTTAAGCAGACATTAACGATTGCGACCATTGATTTATTTCAAGAAGGTTTAACAGAAGCGATTTTAGATGAACGAATTGAACGAATCCAAAAGCAATTAACGAAACCACTTCAACCTTTTTTAGAACAAGTGGATGCGCTTCAATTTATACCGAGTATGACACAAGATGCTTATTGCCAGATGGTAGAGGAAGGGAAACGTCATATTGAAGCAGGAGATATTTTTCAAATTGTACTATCTCAGCGTTTTTCAGCACAGTATGATGGGAACCCGATGGCACTTTATCGTCAACTGCGTACAGCGAATCCATCTCCGTATATGTATTATATTGACTTTGATGGTTATACAGTGCTTGGAACGTCTCCAGAAAGCCTTGTAAAGGTTTCAAAGCGTCAGGTGACGACAAACCCAATCGCTGGCACAAGACCGCGTGGAAAGGATGCTAAGCAGGATGATGTCATTGCAGAAGGTCTACTTCAAGATGAGAAAGAATTAGCTGAACATCGTATGCTCGTTGATTTAGGTCGTAATGATGTAGGGAGACTATGTGAGATTGGTTCTGTCAGTGTGCCAAAGTACATGGTAATTGAGCGTTATAAATATGTCATGCACCTTGTATCAGAAGTGACAGGAACCTTAAGACCAGCTATTCATCCACTAGATGTTGTGGCGAGCTGTTTACCAGCTGGTACGGTATCAGGTGCACCGAAAATTCGCGCCATGCAACTGATTAATGATTTCGAACATGTAAAAAGAGGCGTGTATGCAGGAGCGATTGGTTATCTTTCGATTTCAGGTGATTTAGATTTAGCACTTGCCATTCGTACGATGGTCGTAAAAGACGGGAAAGCTCATGTTCAAGCTGGAGCAGGTGTTGTACATCATTCAAATCCAATCAGTGAATATGAGGAAACATTAAATAAGGCAAAAGCTTTATTGGAGGTGATCTCATGATTCTACTTATTGATAATTACGATTCATTCACATATAACTTATACCAACAAATCGCCTCACTCGGTACGGAAGTAGAAGTTGTACGAAATGATGCCATAACAATCGAAGGGATTCGAGCGCTTCAACCACAAGCAATTGTCCTTTCACCCGGTCCTGGTACACCAGATGAAGCAGGGATTTGCCTTGAGGTCGTTACACAACTTCAAAAAGAGTTTCCCATACTCGGTATTTGCTTAGGGCATCAAACGATTGTGCAGGCTTTTGGTGGGGAAATTATACAAGCAAAAGAAATCATGCATGGACGTATGTCTCCACTCATGCATAAAAAGGAAGGACTATTAATTAACTGTTCTTTTGAAACCGAAGTGATGCGTTATCATTCATTAGTCGCAAATGGTGAAAACTTCCCGCATATATTACTTCATGTAGATGCGGTCACAGAGGACGGGGAGATTATGGCTTGTCACCACCGCTCATTACCGATTTACGGGCTTCAATTCCATCCAGAATCGTATCACACAGATGAAGGGAATCAGATGATTCAAGCTTTTTTAAATACAATTACACAAACCGTATAATAAAAAACAGGGCAAATGCTAGTAGTAGCAGCCCTGTTTTTTTATTATGGAAAATATAATTTACCTACATCTAAACTATTCAGTTCGTTCCACTTAATCCAAGAAAAAGCGAGTTCTTTTCCAACAGGAATGTAGAAAGCTTTTGCTTCATCTGTCACTTCGTCTTCTGTACGATTGAATTGTTTCAGTGTTTCTTCATAAAGCGCATCGTCTTCTGTTAATTCTGCTGCGTAAATCTCTTTATAAGCGAGCATCTTTGGTTGTTTACGAATTGCTTCTTCATCAAAGTCTGCGACTGCATGCGCTAAGTGACGTAGTGTATTGGTATCATAATAAATAATGAAGCCACCTACTTTAGGGAGTGCTTCTTTCATTTCATCTGGCAGAGCAACTAACATTTTCTCTGTTTCTTCAGTTAAACCATAATACTCAATTTTCGCAATTTCGATATGTAAGGCTGAAAGATAAGCTGCGACTGCTAATTTCTGATCTTGCATAAGATATGCTACTTTACCAAAAGCGCGATATAGGCGGCTATTTGAGCTATCTAATTGGATTGCTTTGACGTATGTTTCTAATGCTTCCGCATATGCCCCTTGTTTTTTTAATGTTTCTGCTTGCTCTGTATATTTCTCAACAGTTGTCATGTGTACCATCTCCTTTTTATTAGTATATCGAATATACAACACATACGGCATATGGAACAAGTGTTCTTATTTTATAAAAAAGGCATATTTACTAAAAAAATATCATTGAAGTGCATTATAATCTATTTTTCATACTATTTTATTAAAATAAAGCATAAAAAAAGTGACTTCTTAACATCGTATGAAACCACTATATGACGCTATCTGTGAAAAACTTCCTTTTTTATGCTATATACTTTATAATGAAACATGATATTCCAAAATTTTCAAAAATAAATTTAAAGGAGCGCTTATGCAAAAATTCTTATTGATTATTGTAGGTTCACTGTTCTTATTTTCCATTTTTTATTTTGTTGCGAATAGCGTTAATCAGGAAGAAATTCATGATATTCAAAAAATTTCCATAGAAGATATTCAAAATCTTCATGTTTATTCCGATATTGCAGATATAGAAGTGGTACCGACGAGTGATTTAAAATTACGCGCGAAGTTAGAGGGTAAGATGAATAGTTCTTTAGCTAAAAAGCTAGCGTACACAGTAGAGAAGCAGGGCGATACTCTAAAAGTAGAAGTTACACATAAAGAGGCGCTTCGTTATGCTTTTTTCAATATCCTACATAGCAAACTGAAGCTAACGATTGCTGTTCCTGAAAAGGAATGGAAAGAACTCTATGTTGAAAACACAGCGAATCAAATGATTGTCGAAGGAATATACGGAAATCATCTACAATTCAAACAGACATCAGGCAATATGAAAGTGCAAGATTTACAGGCACAAAATGTAGAGGTTTCTACAACCTCAGGTGTTATACAAGCACAAAATATCATTTCAGATCAACAGTCTGTTCGCCTTACATCAGGGGATGTATCACTCGAACAAATTGAAACGGATGATTTACGCATGAAGGCAACGTCTGGTACACAACGTCTCGTCGATGTTCAAGCGAAAAAAATGACAGCTGAATTAACATCTGGTGATATCCAAGTGAAGCAACTTTTAGGAGAAGAAGCTACATTAAAGCTAACATCGGGTACAGCTGATTTTACAATGGCTACACCTCTACAAAAGATGCTTATAAATGGAACGAGTAGTGATGTACGCATTCATTATACAGAACTTGTTCGCGACCTACGTTATACGCATGAAGAAACGTCAGGTGATGTCGTAGTTGATTTAACGAATGGTGAAAACTCAAAAGGTGCGTCAATCGTTGGAGCAGGTCAAAAACAATTAACAACAAAATTCACGTCAGGTACATTTTATGTAAGTGATACGAAAGATGGAGGGAAATAAGATGTTTGTATGGATTATCTTAATGAGTTGTATGCTATTAGTAAGCAGTATTTACTTCATTCGTATAAAAAGAAAACAACGCATGGTTAAACAACGGAATCACGCACAAATTGAAGCACGCTTTATGCAACGCAACCGATCAGCTAAAGGCGGAGCATACTAAATATAGCATTTATGCAGTTTGGACGAAGCAATTGTCTGAACTGTATTTTTTATTGGAAATAGAACAGAAGATTGCACGCTTTTTATTTCTTTTCTTTTTAGTTTACATAATATAAATTATAGGAAGTTTTGTATCATTAATAAGAATACTTATAATATTGAGATATTTGAAAAAAAACAATATGGTTGAATGAATTTTTCAACCATATTCCTTCGTTTGATTTATTTACGTGCTTGAATCAATGCCGATACAATATAATTTTCTAAATCATAATTCGGTTCCCAGTCACGTATGAATTCCTTCGATTCATCTTTTGGTTCAATTTGAATGTCTTTGAAGCCTGCATTTCGTAGCAATTCTTCATATGTCTCAATCGATATGGCTCCTGATATGCATCCTGAATATAATTGTAAATCTTCATGGTAACTTTCTGGTAATTCAGCTGTTAAAATCACATCTGAAATGGCTAAATAACCACCTGGTTTCAATACACGATAGGCCTCTTTAAATACTTGTTCTTTCTCTGGTGATAAATTAATAACACAATTTGAAATAATATGATCTGCTGTTTCATTGGCAATCGGTAAATGCTCAATTTCACCTAAACGAAACTCAACATGTGCTAAATTTGCTTTTTGAGCTTGTGCGCGAGCTTTTGCGATCATTTCATGTGTCATATCGACACCGATGACATGACCTGTCTCCCCTACCTTTTTAGCAGCTAAGAAGCAATCAAAACCACCGCCTGAACCCAAGTCGACAACGGTTTCGCCTTCTTTAAATTGTGCAATAGCATGTGGATTCCCACAACTTAATCCCATATTTGCTTCTTTTGGAATTTGATTTAATTCCTCGATAGAATAACCCATTTTTTGAGCTAACTCTTCCGGTGATTGCTGCAAGTTTTCTTCTGGATTACAGCAACTTACTGTATTCGTTGTACAGCAGTCATTATTTTGAGTCGCTACTTTTGCGTAATTCAAGCGAACTGCTGTACGAAGTTCATCTGATTTTTTCATTTCTTTTCCTCCTTAACAAGACGTCGGACTATAACCTTGTAATACAAGCCCCATCTGTCCATCTTCTTCCTCTGCATGAATTGTCACATCTTTTAATATAGGAATCACTTGATCTTGTATAGCAATCTCTAAACCATCTACAAGTTGAACCGTATCTTGCATAGTTGGTTCGGCAATTTCCACTTGAACATTTACACCACAACAACCTTCTGTACCATAAAAACGAAGCAATTTAGGCGCTTGTCCTTCCATAACTTGCATTAGATAATTTTTTCCTTCTATTGTTAAATTCATTATTTAACCTCTCCTTCTAGTTTCTTTAAACCTGTTTGACCGATAGGCTCCTCCATCAACCAAGGAACAACCACCATTCGTTTACTTTCTTTTTGAACTGCTTCAAGCCATTGCTGCTCCATTTGCTGTTTTTCTTTAAAAATAGGGCTTTCTGTAGCCACTGCAATAAAGCATTGATTCATAACCCAATAATCAACTGATAATCCAGCGCGTTCTAAATCAGTTTGTAGACGTGCTGCTTCAAGTACAGGTGTTGCTTCAGGCAAACTTACAATTAACACACGCGTATAGTCTGAATCACGTAGTTTTGGTAACAACTCAGAAACAGCAGGTGGAATCTCTCCTTGTGTACGATTCACTTCTTGATGATACGCTTCAGTCGCATCTAAAAGTAATAATGTATGACCTGTAGGCGCTGTATCAATAATGATTGTTTCATGCTCATGTGCTTTCACAACTTCAGCAAATGCACGAAATACAGCAATTTCTTCTGTACAAGGAGATGCTAAATCTTCTTTCACAAGTGCTAAACCATCTTCTGTCATAGTTTCTTCAGCTCTTTCCAAAACAGCTGCTTCATATTTCGCCAACTCTGCTTTTGGATCAATTCGACTCATTGTTAGATTAGGAAGTGTTTCATCTAGTGTCCAAGAAAGATGTGCTGCTGGATCTGTAGTTGTTAAATGAACCGATTGCCCTTCTTCTGCAAGACGCATAGCAATATAAGAAGCAACGGTTGTTTTACCAACACCACCTTTTCCCATTGTAAAAATAATATGTGGCTTTTCTCTCGTATACGTTTGAACCAATTCTTCTAAGTTTATATACGCATCAAACGATGAAGTTTCTGTATGAGCAAATGGAATTGACTCATCACGTAACCAACACTCTAAATTCGCTTGAGATGACAACGTATATGGTACATATGGAAGTGTGTATGTTTTTAAATGACGTAGAGCATGCGGCATATGCTGAAGGGCTGCTCGTTGACGATTTGCGAAAGCATGTTCCATCACATCATCACTCACTTCTTCAAAATAGCCATTGATGATTAATTGCTGATGCTGCATACCTAACGCATCTAATTCTTGAGATGCACGTGCAGCTTCTTTTAAAGGATTCCCATCTGGACGAGTTACAAGCCATAACGTCGTTTGATTTTTATCCATTAAACGCTCTACAGCTAAACGATACATGTCTCTATGTTCATTCAAACCCTTTAAAGGACCTAGACAAGAAGTGCCTGTCGTATTTTCATCTAAAAAATGTGTCCAAGCCGATGGTAATTGCAGTAAACGTAGTGTGTGCCCTGTCGGTGCTGTATCAAAAATAATATGATCGAAATCTTGAAGTAAGGTTTGATCCGTCAATAATTGAGCAAACTCATTAAATGCAGCAATCTCAACTGTACAAGCACCTGATAATTGTTCCTCCATATTTTGAATTAAAACAGGTGGGAGCTTTCCGCGATATGGTTGAATCATTTGTTCTTTATAATGAGCTGCTGCCTCTTCTGGATTAATATTTAACGCATAGAGTGTATCTGAAATATGGGTCGGCTCTCCATAAATCGTTTGTTGAAACACATCTTGCAGATTAGAAGCTGGGTCGGTACTAATTAACAGCACTTTTTTCCCTTCACGCGCCATTGAAATAGCTAATGCACATGAAACAGATGTTTTACCGACGCCACCTTTACCTGTTAAAAAGACGAAAGGGGTTGTAGGAAAATCAGCTTTTGTTAAACGTTTCACTTTGAAACATCTCCCTTAATGTTTAGACGAATTTTTGGTTTTTTCGCTAATTCTTCAGTAGGTATTCCCGTCCATTCAGAAAATTCCTCCGTAGTAGGATAGCGCCCTTTCACTGCTAGTAAACCATCTACAAGCGTAATAGGTAAACAATCCATACCTTCTTCCATAACCAATTGATTCACTTGTTGATTTTCAACAAAAACATCTGGATGATTCGTTACATTAAAGCGCTCTGCTGTAATTGTTGGTTGATTTTGTACATGATGCATAATAAATGAAATTCGCAGTAAATCTGTGTCAATCGATGGTCCACATAGACCTGTTGGACAACACATTGCTGGTTCATACATTTGAATGGCTTTCATAATCATCTAGCTCCTTTTCAACAAAATCTTGAATTCTTTTTTGGATTGCATCGCGAACTTCTTGAAAAACAGCCCACTTTTCTTCTTCTGTTCCTGTCGCTTTTGCAGGGTCTGTAAAACCCCAATGTTCACGTTTTACATGAGGTGGCGTTACAGGACATTTATCTGCTGCATCACCGCATAACGTTACAACTAATGTTGCCTGATTAAGAATTTGTGGGTCAATCACATCTGAAGTTTGCGTTGTAATATCGATTTGTACCTCTTGCATGGCTTTTACAGCTTTCGGATTCAAACCATGCGCTTCAATTCCTGCGCTTTTTACAGACCAATCAGTTGGTAGCAACTTCTTCGCAAAACCTTCTGCTATTTGACTTCGACATGAATTACCTGTACATAAAAAATAAAGAATTTTGTTCATTTTTTAAATCACCTCAAAATATAATAACTTACTTATATAATCATATTCTTATATGAAAAAGATGTCAATTTCTTTTCAACTATCTATGATATAATATTTTTTGGAAAGGATTGACATACATGAAAAAGAAATTACTTATTGGGATTTTAACAATCAGCATTGCTCTCAACTTCTTCCTACTTGGGAAATGGTATTTTTTTGAACGAGGCTATGAAGAAACAGAGAAAGAATATAAAATCTTAGGTGAAATGGTCGTTAAGACGATGGAAAGTGATGATTACAAGAAAATTGCAGAAAAAGAACAAATTTTATCTATTAACTATGGCGTAGATCGCTATAAAGGTGGCGTTTTCCCTTACTACATGTCTGTTTTTGTGAAAACAAAAGACAACAATTATATGTTTGATTGTGCAGATAAGACTTGTGAAAAGGTAGAAGTAAGCGGAGAAAGCTATTCCATTTATCAAGATGAGCCTCTAGCGTTACCACTTAAAAAATAAACAGAAAAAAACCAAAACTGTGCCGAAGCGCAATTTTGGTTTTTTCTTATGATTACATTATTTATTTACTTTTTTACCTAGAATAACGAGATCTCTTTTCATACCGTCTAGTTCAGCAACTTCCGGTAAGAACGCCCATTGTTCAAAACCGAAATGTTTAAATAGTTTCATACTCGGTTCATTTTGAGCAAAAATAAAGCCGAGTATGGTTTGAATGGATAAAGAAGGCGCTGCATCTAAAACGAATTGAATCGCCTTTTTGCCTAAGCCATGTCCTCTGAAGTCCGCATCCAAATAAATGCTCACTTCTGCTGTCGCATCATAGGCTTTTCGACCATAAAAATCTTGTAAGCTAATCCAACCACAAATATCGTTGTCTAATTCCATCACCCATAGTGGTCGGTGATCTGCTGTATGTGCATGAAACCAAGGTGTACGTTCTTCAACAGTGACTGCTTCTAAATCAGCTGTCACCATACGCCCTTCAATCGTTGAATTATAAATCGCGACAATGCGCTCTAAATCATCTAATTTTGCTATACGGAATGTTAGTGTACTCATGCTGTCTCTTTCTCCTTTAAACTGTTTTATAACCAATCGCCTGCTCCAAATGCGCTTTTACACGCAGCCAATCTTCACGTATAACCGAATAGACAACACTATTTCGAATATAACCATCTTTACAAATAATATGTTTACGCAGTACCCCTTCTTTTGTTGCTAAAAGCCCTTCAATAGCACGACAAGAGCGTGTATTTCGCTCATCTGCTACGATTTGAATCCGTTCAAGACCTTCTTTTTCAAAAGCATATTGAAATAATAGATACTTACAACGCTTATTCACCGAAGTGCCAAAATATGCGGGGGTTAGCCACGTGTAACCGAGTGTTGCAGCACGATTTTTAGTATCTATTTGATAAAAACGTGTTGAACCAATTACGCGATTCGACTGGCGATCTACAATTGCATAAGTTTGCTCCGTTTTCGATTTATGTAAGGCATCTTCAATATAAGCCTCTGCATCTTTTAATGATTGAATCGTATGTGCTGTATATGTCCAAATCTCCGCATGATTTCCTGCTTCAAATAAAGCTTCTGCATCTTCCATTACAAGTGGACGTAAATAAACAACATCATCTTCTAATTGACTAAATTCCATCCCATTCGCCTTCTTTCGTTTTTATTATTATAGCGTACCTTTTTCAAAATAAAAGAAAAAACTGTCTCCCTTTTGGAAACAGTCTGAAAATTATTGAAATAGACAAATTGAGATAGGTTTTTCTCGATGTTGCATTAAGAGTTGGTATAGTTGGGCACGATGATGAATGAGGTGCATTAGAATTTCTAGTATCCATTCTTGTTGCGTGTATGTAGCGCCCCAATAACTGGTTGATTCACGCTGCTTTTCACATTCTGACATACATTCAATATGTGCGTAAAGCTGCTTCATATGATAAATAAACATCTGTTTCATTTCACAAATCGTCTCCAAACGATTGCGCTGATAAAATGCATCCATTTCCTGATGACTCGCAGAACTTGCTAACATTAAATCTGCTTTTGGTAAGTAGGTCATATGATGACACAATTCGAAAACAGAACGAAGCCCCTTTGCTTCTGGTTCTTTCCATGTTTGCTCATTCACTTCATCAAATAGTTGCACAATTGTTTTTTCAATAAAATGTAACTGTTTTACTAAAGACTGCATTTTTTGAACCCCTTTGTTATGTAGGAGGGTGAAAGCCCCCTCAAATAAAGCTATTAATTAGTTTTTATTGGCACGATCACGAATCATTGCTTCACGTGACGGATAAATATAACCAGGTAACTTTTTACGAATTGTATGTGTAAACGCACGTTTTGATTCGTCTTTAGCAGCAGACGGTCTTTTTTGTTGTGTCTGTTTTTCAACAACTGGTTTTACAGACATCTTTTGCGTTTTTCGAACTGTACGATGCTCTACATAGTATTGATGAATCATCGCGTCCAATTGACGTTCTTCAAATTTAAGCGATGATATCACAAGTAGTAAAGGAATACCTATTAGTGCAATAATAGAGAGAATTAGTAATATTAGCAAGTTTTTTCACACCCTCCGACTAAATATTCTAATCCATATATTCCCTATTAACTTTAGTTAAAACCTTTATTTTTGTACGAGACGGTATTGATTCACTGGTCGTCCTACCCCGCCATATTGAATATCAATGACAACTTGACGCTGCTTCTCTAAATAATCTAAATAACGTCTTGCAGTTACACGTGCTAAACCAACCCCCTGCGCCACTTCAATAGCTGTAACAGCACCTTTTTGCTCCCCAATAAATTGAATAATCTTTTGTAAAGTTGCACCATTTAATCCCTTTGGTAAAGCATCATGGTAATGGTCGGTCTCTCTTGTTGGATGCAGTAATTGATCCAGTTCATCCTGATTGAGTGTTTCCTTCTTCGTAATATACGCTTTATACGCTAAATATTGCTGAATGGTCTGCTTCATACGATCAAACGTAAAAGGCTTCATAATATAATCATAAACACCTAATTGCAGCATTTTTTCAATTGTTTTCATATCATTCGCTGCAGTTACAGCAATAACATCGACAGGTAAACCTTGATCTCGAATTTGTTGCAATGTTTTAATTCCATCTTGTTCTGGCATGAAAATATCCATAAGTGCTACATCTGGCGCTAATGTTTTCAGCTGCTCTACCCCTTCAATTCCATCTTTCGCCACTCCTACAATACGAATGCCTTCGATTTGCTCTAAAAATTGGCGATTGACTTGACGTACCATTGGGTCGTCTTCAATTAATACAACATCTATCACGCGATGTTCCCCCTACTCCATTGTAAACGTAACTAAAATACTCGTTCCTTCATTCAACGAACTTGTAATATCAATACTACCGTTCGTTTTGTTTAAAATATCTGAAATTAAATATAAACCAATGCCATGATTGGCAGAATTCTTCGTTGTAAAACCATTATCGAAAATCTTTTGAATTTGTTCATCGGTCATACCGACACCATTATCCTCCACTAAAATGGATAATGTTTCATCGTTTTGGTCAATACTAATAAAGATTTCTTTTGATGAACTACTTGTCAGTTGCAGCGCATCAAAAGCATTTTCTACAAGATTTCCAAACACCACAACAAAATCGTGGAAATCAAGCTTTTCTGGTAAGCGTTCGAGTGTGCTATGCTCATCCATCATGACATCAATGCCAAGCTCCTTACCACGATTGATCTTACTCAGTACCAGACCTGCAATATTTTGATTTTGAATGCGCTGATTTAAGAAATTCGTTGTTTCTTCCTGCGTCGTTTGCACTTCTACAATGTAATCCATCGCTTCTTGATGATGACCTAGTTGTAGAAGTCCTGAAATCGTATGCAACTTATTTTTATGCTCATGATTTTGAATGCGAAGTGCTTGCACGAACTCTTTTACGCCCGTTAATTCTTCCGCTAGCTTTTTCACTTCTGTACGGTCTTGGAAAATGGCAATCGCCCCGACCGTCTCACCGTCTACTTCAATCGGCACGCGATTACTTAAAATCGTATGTTGATTAATATGTAATTCTTTATTGTAAATGGGCTGATTGAAATCTAAAATCTCTGGTAAGCGTGTATCAGGTAAAATATCATAAATCTTCTTTCCGAGCAAATTCTGCTCGCCAATCCCTAAAATTTGTCGCGCTTTCGGATTGAAGATGGTCACTGTAAACTCTTTATCAATAGCGATAATTCCTTCATGCATCGCATTGAATGTCTCAATACGCTCTGTATATAATTTAGCAATCTCATGCGGTTCATAATCCAGCATCTGCTTCTTCACACGACGACTTAGAATCAGCGCTCCCCATAAACCAAAGGCAATTGATAGTGTCAGTGCAAGTGCAATCTCCCACTTCATTCCACCTAACACTTCAAGAACACTCGGTAAGCGATAGCCAACGACTGCAACACCGATTTGCTGATGTTTAGTATTCATGATCGGTACAAAGGCGCGTACCATTACACCCACTTCACCTTTTGCTTTCGACGTATAATAATGCTCTGAATACGCTGCTTCTTCATCTGGTGTTGTCGAAACTGTGCCAAGCTTACTCGTTAAAGGATGCGACAGTCGCACATGATCCATATTCATAATTACAATATAATCTGCAGAATTGACCGTTCGCAGCTGCTCAACGGTTTGATTAATTCGGCGTGCCTGTGCTTCAATAGATAAATTATTCTCGTTATGTAAGATTTCTTCAATTTCAGGTAATGTCGCTACCGTTCTCGCTACAAGCATCGACTGCTCCTGTAATTCCTTTTCTTTTGAATTGACAATACTCCCTAAAATAAAGACGCCCGCAATCAATAATGAGAAGGCAATGATGAAAAACGTAAGTGCAATCATCCCTTTATTTAAGGTCATTTTTTGTTTGAACAAACAAGCCACCTCTCTTATACTTTTTAACATTGTACCACTTCAATTATGTTAAACTAATAAAAATTAAATCAAAATGGAGGGTCGACGTTGCGTACATATATGCTATCCGCTCTATTCGTCGTCATCGCTTTACTCGGTTATATGAGCTATGAACAAGGCTTTTTCAAAAGCGAAACATTACCGTATGACGAAGAACAAGAGGGATTAAAAGATCAAATTACGATTCGTTTTTCACATGTTGTCGCAGAAGACACACCGAAGGGACAAGCTGTGTTGAAATTTGCTGAACTCGTTCAAAAGCGCTCGCATCATCGTATTCAAGTTGAAATTTCACCGAATGGTATGCTTTACAATGATGTGAATGAATTACAAGCGCTAAAAGATAATGACGTTCAGATGATTGCCCCGACTCTTTCTAAAGTAACAAAAGAAGTACCGAGTTGGGAAGTTCTAGATTTACCTTATTTGTTTTCATCCACTGCTGAAGTTCAAAAAGTATTCACAAGTGATGTCGGTGAACGTCTTTTAAACGAACTCCAGCATGAAAATATGAAAGCACTTGGCTTTTGGCAAAATGGCTTTAAACAGATGATTAATGAAAAAGAAATCATTCAAGATGTACAAGATTTTAAAGGGCTTCGCGTGCGCGCGATGGAGAGTGATATGCTTAAACAACAATTCGAGCAAGTGAAAGCAACGCCTGTAACCTCTTCATTTGACGAATTGTTTACAGAACTCAATAAACAAAAGATGGATGCACTTGAAAATACAATTTCAAATATCTACTCAAAAAGCCTGTATAAAAAAGAAAATCATTTAACGATTTCAAATCATGGCATTCTTGCCTATGCGGTCATTATTAATAAACAGTTTTGGCAACAACTCGAACCAGCCGATCAGCAATTGATTGAGCAGGCGTTAAAAGATGCAACAGAATGGAATATGGAGAATGCTATGCAGATGAACGATCATGACTTACAACAACTGAAGAATCTCTCCGTTGAGATACACACTTTAACACCGCAGCAACAAACAGCGTGGAAAAAAGCGTTTATGCCACTCTATCGTTCATTTGAAAATCGTAGTGATGCACATTATCTACATGAAATTCAGCAATTGATTCAGAAAAAAACAGATACCTAAACTGTATTACAACAATAGAAAAATGACCATAAAGCGTTTTCATACAAGACTGGACATCTTTGTTCAGTCTTTTAAAATGCTGTTAAATCAATGTTTTTATCCTTTTTCGGCAAAAAGAACTTTATGACCAAAAAGAACTTTATAACCGAATTATTCCTTTGTACTAAAACAGCGCTTATGATACATGTAAGCGATCACAAAATTGAATAACAAAGAGGGATGAACATGAAAAAGAAAAAGTGGTATAAGAACTTAACGGTTCAAGTAGTCATCGGGATTATCTTAGGGATCATCGTTGGTGGCGTCTTCCCAACATTCGGTCAAGACTTAAAAATCCTAGCAGATATTTTCATCAAATTAATTAAGATGTTAATCGCACCAATTATTTTCTTAACGGTTGTGATTGGTATTGGTAACATGGGGGATATGAAAAAAGTTGGTAAAATTGGGGGTAAAGCATTAATTTACTTCGAGATTGTTTCAACAGTTGCACTTGCAATTGGTTTTATCGTGGTACATATTATCCAACCAGGTAAAGGCACAGGTATTGACGTATCAAAAATTGATACATCAGCCGTTCAAAACTTTACAGATCAAGCAGCAGCCCAAGAGTCTGGCTTCGTACCATTCATTATGAACATTATTCCAGAGCATTTCGTTGGCGCAATCGCGAACGGTGATTTATTACCAATCTTAGTATGTGCGGCGCTATTCGGTCTAGCATCTGCTTCAATTGGTGAAGCAGCACAACCTGTTATGAAGGTTATGACATCTGCTTCTGAAATCTTCTTCAAAGTCATCGGTATGGTCATGGTTATTTCACCATTAGCAGCATTCGGTGCAATGGCTTACACAATCGGCTCATTCGGCTTCGGTTCTTTAAAAAGCTTAGCATTATTAATGATTTGTATCTACATTACAATGGCGCTATTCATCTTCTTAATTCTTGGCGGTATTATGAAGGGCTTCGGCTTCAACATCTTCAAATTCCTTGCTTATATCAAAGAAGAATTATTACTTGTATTAGGTACATCTTCTTCAGAAACAGCTTTACCAGGCATCATGAAGAAATTAGAAAAATTCGGTTGTTCAAAACAAGTCGTTGGTTTAGTTATTCCAACAGGTTACTCATTCAACTTAGATGGTACAGCCATCTACTTATCAATGGCTGCTATGTTTATCGCACAAGTTTACAATGTTGACCTATCTATCTGGCAACAACTAACATTATTATTAGTATTAATGGTTACATCAAAAGGTGCTGCAGGTGTTACAGGTTCAGGTTTCGTTACATTAGCTGCAACATTAGCTGCGTTCCCAATGATTCCAGTAGCAGGTATTGCCCTACTAATCGGTGTAGACCGCTTCATGTCAGAAGCGCGTGCCATCACAAACATAATTGGTAACTCAGTAGCAACAGTTGTTGTATCAAAACTAGAAAATGAATACAACCCAGAGCAACACGAAGCACTCGTGAAAGAAATTAAAGAAGAACATGCATAAGAAAAACGAAATCGCGCTATATGTGCGGTTTCGTTTTTTAATTACTTAGCCTACTCTTTTAATCTGAATATCTATTTAATAGGAAAGAATTGCGTCTTTTTAGTTCAACCATTACTATAGAAGGTAGTATGTTTTAAAGGAGTTTTACATAATGAAATTAACATCGCGTAAAGAGCAAGCGATCTTCTTGCAAAAGAAGGTCAAACAAGTGGGGCTTGTATCGATTGTGACATTGTTCTTTGTTGTCTTGCTACAGATTTCACGTTCATTTGCCGCAAAAGAACCGGAGTCTTTCTGGCGCTTTGGTGAACCGACCTTTATCGGCTTAGCCTCTATTTTCGCACTTCTGCTATTTGGAATTGTCGTACATCTAGCATATAAGATTTTACAAAGTAAACAAGAGATTCAAAAACGTTCGAAATCATCGTAACTAAAAATAAGGCTTAATCCACCCTTACTCGGTGAATTAAGCCTTATTAATGTTTTAAGCACCTGCTAAAATTCCTACATTCATGATTGCATTTTGTGATGCCCAACTAGCACTTCTTTTAGATCTAGAAGCTTTCTTACCATTTTTATCATTATAATAATAAACAACCGTTCTGGATTGTTTATGATTATATGTCACCTTTTTACCTACATAGACTTTATAATAATAATTATAATAAGTTGCATTATAGTATCCATTTAAAGAGGTTGTTAATTTTGAGAAAGCATATCCAACACCTAAGTCTGCCAATAATAAAAATATACTCACAACTGCTCCAGGAGGGAACATAACAGTAAGCGCTGCTCCAACTATGGAAATAGCTGCTCCTTTAGAAAAATCAAACATATATTTCTTTTTATTTTTCTTAGTTGTATATCCCCATAAATTACCTTTGACTTTTAAAGTACTATTATACTTACTAGTTATATATTTATATTTAGAAGATTTTGCTGCACTTTTAGTAATAGTCATTTGAGGTGACTTTATATGATTTGTACCTACATCTGTTTCTTTAATAAAATCGGTAACATAGTATTTTTTAACACTTGAATTAGACAAATTAATTTTTTTATTTGAAGTTTTGGGCTTATAATACATAATTTCATTAGAATATATACCATTTTTATATGCAATAGTCACATAATCAAATAGTTTATCATTAACAAAAGTTTCAACTTTTAATCTCTTTTGATTTAAATTGTATTTTAATTGAATTTTATTGCCGTTTTTATCATATGTAGTTTCTTGAAAGTTACTTACACTATCTCTTACTGTCTCTGTCTTATCTTTAGAAAATGCAGTTACTGGTGAAAAAATTGTAGAGAATAACAATATTATCGAAAAAAATAAATACTTTTTCATTTTTACACTCCTAATTATATATTTTGTGACTTCTTTTGCATATTAAGTCTTTAATAAAATAACATTAAATAGAATAAAAAGCAATGTTTGTAAATTGCAATTATCTTCTGAAATGCTAATTTTAAGATAAGTTTTTTTATAATATAATTTCTCTCAATAAGTATAACTAATTTCTATCTTATTTAATTGACTTCTATCTACAATCATCATACAATGAAGTTAGTAAGATTCTTGTCGCGAGAATCACATGTAGTACAGCGCCTGGTTTGGTCACCAGGCGTTTTTTATGTATTAAATCTATAGAAAGAGCGTTGAATCCAGTTGGAATCAACGCTCTTTTTTCTTACAGCATCATACGGAAGAAACGATAAATTGTATCCACGAATCGAAATAGATCCGCTGCATATCGAAAGATGGTCAGTCCTTCTTCACGCTTTTTCTTTCGTTCAGCCTTTACTTTCTCTTGTCGCGAGTATTTAGGCATGTAGTACACCTCCTTCCGAAAAAGGAGTCAGCTGAAAATGCTGCCATTTTATTGTAGCACGAAAACGACCTTTTGGTGCTAGATTAAAATATATGTAGTATTGCCTTCAAATATGATGTATAAGCTGTTGTTGAAAACTACTTTTTCATTAGCTGATAGTGAATCTTTAATTACAAAATTTTAAGTAGGAGGAGATCTAATGAAGTATATACTACCCAAACATACATATTACCTCGATGCGATTTCATATTTTTTCATGTTAGCTCAAATCGTCATATTGCTGTTGTATTGGAAAGAGTTAGATGGGCGGGTTCCGATTCATTTTAATTTACTAGGTAGTCCAGATGGTTACGGTTCAAAATATGTTTTATGGATATTGCCGATTGTCTCAATCTTACTGTTTGCAGGGTTAAAAAGCTTTCGATTTATTAAATTCAATCGCTATTTAGCAAAGTTTGATAAACAACTAAGTATGAAACTGTACAAACTCTATTGCTCTTGGACTTCACTCGTATCCGCTTTGACACTGTTTTTCTTTTTTATATTGCTCTATGCCTCTATACAAATTCAGCCTCTAGAGAAAATTCCTTCTTATATTATTATCGTGTATTTCGGTGGATTGATTCTATCGGTGATTGTGTATGGCATAATCGAATCCTCGTGTAAAAAGAAGTATATGAACTCAAAACAAAAACGAGTAGCACGCTGAACGTGTTACTCGCTTTTTAGATTCATTATGGATAGAAAACAAGTAGGATACCTATTAACAGTGCTCCCAAGACAATTGCTACATAGAAACCATATGTACCTAATAATAATTCAAGAGGTATGAAAATCAGCATTCTAAAAAAGCTCTTAGGGTTCTCTTTCACTTCCTTATAAGCCTGGTACATCATCACGCAAAAATTGACAAGGAAAAAGAGTATTAATCCATATCCAATTATAACTTCCAATGGATCACCTTCACTTTATTATACTTACCTGTGTTTGAGAGCTAAACGTCTACTCATTTTTAAGCAATTTATTCGAGTATAACTGAATACTATATAACATAGCAGCAATCAGTAGTGAAATGACAAGAATCTCATATAAGAATGATGGAATTAAAGCTGCAAACCCTATGAATATACCACAGATGATAAACGCACATCCACTGAATCTTTGAATTTGAGTCCATGATTTTTTATTTTGAAAGCTAGCGGTATTTCGAACACCCACTTTAGAATTGTAATTGACTGTAGGTAAGAAACTGCCGATGATAATGAAAATACAGCCTACAAAGATTAAAAAGAGACGTTCTGTGTTTAACGCTTCATTACAGACATTGAGTATGTAGACAATATTTAATCCAATAACGAATAAACCACCGATCATAGCAAATGCTGTATTCATTTTTTTATTTTCATTTTTTCTATCGATGAGCAGCAAAGCGTAAAAAATAACGAGGACACAAAATGAAATAATCATAAACATGAGAAACATGAAACTTTTATGTGCATAATCCGTTATTCCACCTGAATTATCATGCATGATAACTTTTTCTGGTAAAGAACGATATGTACTTAACCACACAATGAGAGACATGAAAAAAGATGCAACTAATAATAATACATTTTTCAATACATTCATCCTTTCTTGCTTTAAATATCGAGGAAAGCGATTCCACTAATACGTGAAAAGGAACTACAAAGACAATATAAAAAGCACCCTCTTTTACAACGAGAAGGTGCTTTTGGTAATTTCTTTTAGCTAATTTTTAGCTGAACCTCTAATAGCAAAGCTAATCACAAGTAGTCCAATTATTAACGAAACCACTCTCAATGTATAATCAGCAACAAGTAATGCGCCCATCATTTTTTCATCGTTATAGCCATGCCCAGTAATAATCGTTGGCACAAATATAATCACGATACCTAGAATAATCGTTATAACAGTTGTTATGCTTTTCAAATTACCGCCCCTTAATAACGCTTATGTAATTCCCTTACTACTAATTGGCCAGATAATGTTATGTACTTAAAGTCTTATGCAGTTTGGTTATTTTGTTATTAGAATTGGGTACTCCAATTCTTTTTTTATGAATTTTTTTATTCATTCAAACAAACACTTGAATGAATTATTAAAAATGGTTATACTATATTCAAATAAACACTTGAATGATATTGGGGTGAGAATGTGATTAAGAAAGATACTTGTGAAATTTATTGTTATGACGAAGAAAAGGTCAATCGAATACAAGGTAATTTACAGACAGTAGATATTTCTAGTGTTGCCCAAATGTTAAAAGCTATTGCAGATGAAAATAGAGCAAAAATTACCTATGCTTTATGTCAAGATGACGAACTGTGTGTGTGTGATATAGCAAATATTATAGGTGTTACGGTTGCAAATGCCTCTCATCACCTGCGAACGCTCCATAAGCAAGGGATTGTTAAGTTTCGAAAAGAGGGAAAACTTGCATTTTATTCATTAGATGATGAGCATATCAGACAAATTATGATGATTGCATTGGCACATAAGAAAGAGGTGAAGATCAATGTCTAGTGGGAAAGCAAAACTGTCTGAAGAAGAAATGAAAGCCTATCGTGTTCAAGGATTTACTTGTACTAACTGTGCAGCCATTTTTGAAAATAATGTTAAAGAACTTCCCGGTGTTCAGGATGCGAAAGTAAATTTCGGAGCATCTAAAGTTTATGTTAAAGGGACGACAACCATTGAAGAATTAGAAAAAGCAGGAGCATTTGAAAATTTAAAAATTCGAGATGAAAAAGAACAAAGGGTAGAACGAGAACCTTTTTGGAAGCAGAAAGAAAACATTAAGGTATATATATCAGCTCTTTTACTTGTAGTTAGCTGGTTCTTAGGAGAGCAGTATGGTGAAGAGCATGTTCTACCGACAATTGGTTATGCAGCGTCCATTTTAATCGGTGGATATTCGTTATTCATTAAAGGTCTCAAAAATCTAAGCAGATTAAATTTCGATATGAATACGCTTATGACTATTGCAATTATAGGAGCTGCAATCATTGGTGAATGGGGTGAAGGGGCAACCGTTGTTATCCTATTTGCGATTAGTGAAGCATTAGAGCGTTATTCAATGGATAAAGCGCGTCAATCTATTGAATCTTTAATGGATATTGCCCCAAAAGAAGCGTTAATTCGACGAGGCAATGAAGAAATGATGATTCATGTTGATGATATTCAAGTTGGAGACATCATGATTGTTAAGCCCGGTCAAAAGTTAGCAATGGATGGAATAGTGGTTAAAGGTACATCGACATTAAATCAGGCTGCGATTACAGGTGAAAGTGTTCCAGTAACGAAAACCACAAATGATGAAGTATTTGCAGGAACCTTGAATGAAGAAGGGTTACTTGAGGTTAAAGTTACAAAACGAGTTAAAGATACTACTCTTTCAAAAATCATTCACTTGGTAGAAGAAGCCCAAGCAGAACGGGCCCCTTCTCAAGCGTTTGTCGATAAATTTGCAAAATACTATACACCAGCTATTGTCATACTTGCTCTTTTAATTGCGGTAGTTCCACCATTATTTGGCGGAGACTGGAGCCAATGGATTTATCAAGGCTTAGCTGTATTAGTGGTTGGTTGTCCTTGTGCCTTAGTAGTCTCAACTCCAGTTGCTGTGGTTACAGCAATAGGAAATGCAGCAAAAAATGGTGTTTTAATTAAAGGTGGTATCCATTTAGAAGAAGCAGGACACTTAAAAGCGATAGCCTTTGATAAAACAGGAACATTAACCAAAGGGATTCCTGCTGTAACAGACATTGTGACATATGGTAGAAATGAAAATGAATTAATGACCATAACAGCAGCCATTGAAAAAGGATCACAGCACTCTCTTGCTTCAGCGATTATGCGAAAAGCAGAAGAAAATGGATTAAAATTCAACGAAGTAACAGTAGAGGATTTTCAATCCATTACAGGTAAAGGCGTTAAAGCCAAAATAAATAATGAAATGTATTATGTGGGAAGTCCAAATCTTTTTGAGGAATTACACGGAAGCATTTCAAGCGATAAAAAAGAAAAAATTGCCGATATGCAAACTCAAGGTAAAACGGTGATGGTGTTAGGAACAGAAAAAGAAATTCTTTCGTTTATTGCCGTAGCCGATGAAATGAGGGAATCGTCTAAAGAAGTTATCGGCAAGTTGAACAATATGGGAATCGAAACAGTGATGCTAACAGGCGATAACCAAAGAACGGCAACAGCCATCGGAAAACAAGTTGGTGTTTCGGATATTAAAGCTGACTTACTTCCAGAAGATAAGCTTAATTTTATTAAAAAACTTCGAGAAAAACATCAAAGTGTGGGGATGGTCGGAGATGGCGTGAATGATGCTCCAGCCCTTGCGGCATCTACCGTTGGTGTAGCAATGGGTGGTGCTGGAACTGATACAGCTTTAGAAACGGCTGACATCGCCTTAATGTCAGATGATTTAAGTAAGTTACCTTACACGATTAAATTAAGTCGTAAGGCTCTAATCATAATTAAACAAAATATTACCTTCTCTTTGGTGATTAAATTAGTGGCATTACTTTTGGTCATGCCCGGTTGGTTAACGCTTTGGATAGCGATATTTGCTGATATGGGAGCAACTTTACTTGTAACATTAAACAGTTTACGCTTATTGAAAATCAAAGAATAGGTTCTAAAATGGGCGTCAACTATCGGGTGCGATCATTGAAAACAATGTTATGCTTCAAAAGGGATATTAACAGGAAATATACAACTAAAGGACGCTTTAACTGAGCAACGAAAAAAGCCAAATTTCTCAATTGATGTTGAGAAATTTGGCTTTTTAGTATGGGAATTTCCTTAGCGTTGTAAATCCGCATTTTCCTGACGCTACCCCTCTCTGGCCAAAATAAAACTGAATAACTTTTGTTTATTATCCTTTGTTTTTGAGGATCATATTCTATTTCACTATCATAATCACAAAAGGCATAATCAAAACTCGTAAAATTGCTCAAATTAGTAACCCACGTAATTATTTTTTGCTCTATTGTGTCTATCACTAAACCATTTAGTCTTTCTCCATCTAAATGTAGCACATAGCCATAAAAACCCTCTTCTTGTTGAACACTAATCCTCATCGAAATTTCTTGAAAACCAACAAAATTTGTAATATATCCGATTATTTCTCCATAATAATATTTTGTTAATAACGCAACATCTACATCTTGATCTTTCTTTTCAACCCATTTGTCTCCATTTTTATCTAAAGAGACTCTCCATTCAACTATTATTAGTTCCCTTTTCTTTAAAAAATCTACAATATGTTGAAACTCTTTCTCTATATTTTTTTCATTTCGATATACTAAACCTATATTTAGAATAATAAACACCCTTTTATCAAATATTTCATTGTTTTGGAAGTATTCGTTAAACGTAAACCGTCGCATCGCATCGACGGTTTGATCATCTAGCGTCTTTACTTTTGCTGCTTGCTGGAAGTAAGTTCGGAGAGGCAACAACAAGACGATTTTTTGAGATTTTATAGTTTATACCTACTTTAGATTTCTTCTTGCATGAGTGTTCTTTTAACAGGGTTCTTATCAATCATTTTTTGAAATGCCTTTGTTTTTTCTACCTCTTTAAAATATGTTTCTAAGTCTTCATAATCCATTGACCATTCGCTTTTCTTTAAAAATCTAAACTCTTTTGTATGTTCAAAATGAAATGCACAAATAAGTTGTTCCATTCCATCATATTCATCTCCATCATAAATTGTAAATTGTCGAACGAAATTAACATAGAAATATTTAATCCCTTCGATTTTTTCAACTCCTGTTTCAAACAAAATTTCTCGATCATCTTCATTTTCAACATCAACTAAACAAAAAGATTTGAATTTATTCCAAATCTCCAAAACTGAATCATTGTTAAGGTCAATCGTACTATTAAAATAGCTTTTCACGTTATTTAATTTAATCATTATATTGTAATCTCCTTTAATATTAAAATTCTTTAATAACTTACCTTATCCCTGATAATAGAATAGCTGCCATACTATTGGTCCTGGATTATCGCTCTTATACGTCGTATATCATCCATTCTGTGATTAAAGGTTCATCTTTAGAATAATACACTATCATCAGAAAGCGAATTGGGTGAGCCTTTCTACACGACATAGGTTGGATCAGTCAGCAACAGGACGCTGCGATCTTGACTTATCTTCCACTTGCGCTTTTAGCTCGCCTTCCTTATAGTTTCAAATTTACCTGATTCATTTTTCGCCTTCACTATCATACCAAGTAGTGTTTAGTCACTGAGTTATGCTATTAAATTACTTTGTAGACCATTGATTTAAAAAATATGTACGTTGCTTTTCTAAAAATAATCTCCATAATTTGAGTAACTCCTCATTCTTCGCAGTTATTCCATACGCCGTCCACATAAGAAGTTCATCGTAAAATTCTTTCGCGGGTTTAGAAGGATTATGAAAGTCATTAAGAATAACATCTCAATAATTTGTTCAATTAATTCTTGTATCTTTATTTGCTCTGTATAAATTTCAGAGTCCATAATAGATGCTAGTTCAAGTACGGGCTCTGAATAAATCGTATTCGTTACCTCTGTCTCTGCTATTTCAATAAGTGTTTTATCTGAAATGAATTGACTTTTCCATCCCCAATATAGTTCAGTCCAACTAAATGAAACTTTTTTATTTTTTATAATAAAGGTAGAAGGTAGACTTATTTTCAGTTTATTTTCCGGTTCTTGATATAGTTCATCAAAATCTATTTTATCCAATCCCCTCACCTCTTTCTTTATAGTTTAGTATTAATTAAATAAAAATTTGTACCTACTCTACAACAAGCCTAGCCACTTCTCCGTCTTAATCCATCTTATTACATAAAATATTTTTTTATCACCAAAAAAATTGTAATTGCTGATGAAAAAATAAAAACCAAGATATTTCCAAACATATTTATCTTCATACTTTTTTTAAGTTGGATATTATTTATAGATATATATGTGTACGTAATCATTAAAAAAGTCGCAATGATGAATAGTAGTGTATTACCTATATAAGATAAAGTATCAGTAAAAAGAATAACTAGACTTACAATATAATTTAAACCCAAACTGATAAATGATATAGTTATATTGATGGACTCTTTAAATTTTATTTTAATAAAAAGATTTAAAAGAAAAGTTGTTAATAAAATAATATAAGCGATATTTATTCCGATCCATAGATTGTTTATCATCAATTCCTACCTTAAATTCCCGATTTTTGTATATACTTATTTTAGTTATATAAGTATTCATGCGTTGTATCGCCAACTGTTTTCGTTAAACGTAAGCCGTTTTCATCATATGTGTACGATGAGATAGTTTGATCGTCTAATGTCGTTACTTTTGTTAAACGTTGTTGTTGCTGCTTGCTGGACGCAAGTTGGATAAGCCAACAACAAACACTACCTACATAATGTAGGTTGGATAAGTCAGCAACAGGACGTTGCAATCTTGACTTATCTTCCACTTGCGATTTTGGCTCATCTTCAACATGCCATTTTTCGTGTAGTCATATGCAATTTTAAATAGTTGTTGCGCTTTTATTGTGTACGTCAGTGAACCGAGTAAATTATTTAATTAACTAAAGAAAAAGCATTATCCTGAGTATTCTTTTTAAAGAAATGCCACTGATACTTCTTCATTGAATCACTCTATTCCACACTAAAATTTGAACTTTTCTTTATTCATAGGAATAGGTACCACATCTAGTCAGTATGAGATTATGTTACTTGTTTGAAATCTTTTTATTTCCAGTTATTTTCTTTTTTGAAATTTCTATAAGCTAAATACTGTATTAGACAAAAACCAATTATTCCACTTAGCACTGCACTTATAGATTTAGGTCCACCCATATAAATATATGAAGCTACTGCTGACGTTAGAAAACCAATGACAAACAGTCCTATATAGAATTTTTGTGTTTTCAAAAATAATTTAAATATAATTCTCACCTCTAAGTCTTAAAAATCATTAAAATAACCATTTCTTAGCTTTTTATCTAAATAATCAAATATAGAGCTTCCTGAATTTAGCCAAAAACCACTAATATTAATCAATGTACCTACAGCACTGGATATACTACTGGCTATGATGTAAGAAACCTCTCTATTTCTTAGTTTCTTTTTAAGGTCTGTAACAAATATACTTTTTTTGGATTTACTTAAACTTTTCTTACCTAATCTGATTAGTAATCCATCAATCCCTCCAAATATTACTGATGTTGTAAGAAATATCGCCGCATTAATAGCCCTATAAGAAATCCCTTTGAATTATACCAAGCATTTTTTCCATTTGGATCCACATTCATCACCGGGTTGCCATTCGCATAGCTATAACCATTTTGTGACAGCGGTTCTTCATCATCACCTGGATGTTGGTCTAATGCTAGGAAGGTTCCGTTTGCTGGGTTATAGTAACGTGCTTGTAAATAGTAATTCTTCGTTTCATCGTCATAATACTAACCTGCATAACGAATTGGGTTCGCTTTCGCTAGGTCCCCTTCGACCGTTAATACATTTCCATAAGCATCATATGTGTATGCACCGACTTCTTGATCTTCACTATCACGGCCTCACACGATGTGAGTGCCATCGACGTTCGCACAGGACATGCGGAACTTAGTCGATGTTCCTTTTTATCTAATACTTCACCACTATAGAAGTATTCATGTGTTGTATCGCCAACAGTTTTCGTTAAACGTAGTCCGTTTTCGTCGCAATTTAATTGGCATCATTATACGTGAAAGCAGCTTTCTCACCATTCACTTCGGATGCTGTACGATTCTTCATTGCGTCATAGTTCGTCTTCCTCTTTAATAACAGGTATATTTTGATATGGGTGATCTGAAAAATTAGATATGAAGTCAAAACCTACACCGTCATGACTTACCCACAAATGATATGTATAATTATCTTCAGTATAATCTAAAATAAATCTAGCTAAACCAATATCGCTATGAAAGTCCATTTCTAATGTTCGTTCATTAGAAAATAAGATACTTTCGTTATTAAATGCATCTAAATAAGCCTTAGAAAAATGGGTTTTGAGTTCTTCTATATTATGAATATCTACCACATAATAATAATTTCCATTACTCAATTTCGTCATTTCTTTATTAGATAGATTAATTTCATTTGAACCGCTAATTCCGTGAATATACAATGGGTATACATTTAATTTCTCTAAAAAATTTTTTAAACATATACTATCAATATCGTTTTTAATATCAATATAACTATCAACATCACTGTAACTATCTAGGTCAATATCAATGGCACCCAGATTGTTTCCCTCGGAATCGACATGACAATAGAAACGAGTTATGCCCCTTTTTTTAGATTTAAAAATATATGAAAAGTCTTCTCCAACTAAAAAATCATTTAATGTAATCTTCACTACCATACCACCTTATAATCTTTTGATGTTTTTATATACACATTTCTCGGTATGAATTCACCTATAATATAATACGTCTTGATTTTATAATCATAATGTCAAATGCCTTCTCCTAGTACTCTTTTAGAGACTTTTGATATCTAAAAATTGAATTACAAATATTTTATCAGTAATTCCATCTTCTATGCTTTCATAACTTTCTATCTTATAATTTTCTACATCAATAATCTCCGTTAGATAAGATGGAATTTCTGACCTTACATCTACTAAATTCGTCAACTTTTTATAAGGAAAATTATCTTCATTCGGATTCGGTGAATGTATAAATAATGTATCCATAGAAGCATCGTTACTAGATATTTCAATCCACATTTGATAAGTTTTACCTATTTTTTTCAATACACCTTTTAACTCATGAAATAAATTAAATAAACCTTTTAAATGTTGTTTTCTTATTTTTATAGAATAATTTCCATATCCATAATAATCTAAATGCGTATGCCAAAAATCAAACCAACTATTTTCGTCAAAATCCAAATCATAGTTTTTTATATGTGTTTCTTTTTCTAAATTGCGAAAGTATCGTTGTTTCCCTCTAAATTTCTTCATTATTAATCTCCTTCTTTTTATACTTTAAATCCTCGATTTTAAATATGGTCGACATCATCGCTGTTTTCTTTATATGTTGTCGCTTCTTTTACTTTAAAATCTTCTCCGTAAGCGGTCTACCGAAAAACAAACAAAGCGTCTGTCTGAAACATATATTGACCTATTTCAGTCAACCCCGTCTTTCGGTGAAGAACCGATATATATCCAACTTTTATTATCTCTATTAGCAAATCGAAATCAATAGTAATAAATTAATTTGATCTATTATTTTCTTTTTCTAAAAATCGGTAGAATTTTTCTTGTGTTTTTTTGTGATGGCTCAACAGCTTTACATAAATATCGCTACTTAATTTTTTTCTAACATGTTTATTTGCAAAAAATAAATGTCTAAATTTATCCGTAGAATATAATTCATCAAACCAAGAATATTTTAACAACCTCTGTATATTCGCATCTATTTTTTTTGTGTTTAATCCAAAATAAAAAATTGGAGCGACAGGGCTTAGAATTGCTAAGATAAAAATTGGTATACTGATTAATATTTTCTTTGACACTATATCACTCCCTGACTTAGCGAATGGCTTTAATATAACGAGTTACTGCTTTTTTACCACCGTACCTATAAATACTTTTTAGTCGATTAAAAACATTTAGTCCTGATGCAACTCCAGATGTTATATAACTTGAGTATAATCCACTAAGAGTTGGCTTCTTACCTTTAGCGATAGTATTAAGAATATATGCTTTAGGACCATATCCGGCTAAGGCTATAACTCTAGTTATTAAACTTCCACCTATAGAAGCCACGGCTCTGTATAGACCTGCACCACCTATACTGGTTATAGCTCCAACAGCTGCTGCCCTACCAAAAACCCACCAATTAAAACCTCTTAACGTCCTATGCTTATAATAATAGTTCAATAACATTGGCAATGCATTCAATGCGGCACCTACTAAAGCAGAAGCTATCCACCAAGCTATTTTCCCATCTGGATCCACATTCATTACGGGATTACCATTCGCATAGCTATAACCATTCTGTGATAAAGGTTCGTCATCATCACCTGGGTGTGGGCCTCACACGATGTGAGCGCCATCGACGTTTGCACAGGACGTGCAGCATTTAGTCGATGTTCTGCTAAGAATACTCCATTTGCTGGGTTATAGTAACGTGCTTGTAAATAGTAGTTCTTTGTTTCATCGTCATAGTAGTAACCTGCATAACGCTGTCGTCTGGACGACGATTGGGTGAACGCTACGACAGGACGTCGTTGCTAGCGTTCACCTGGGTTTTCTTTCGCTAGATCCCCTTCGACAGTTAACACATTTCCGTATGCATCATATGTGTATGCACCGACTTCTTGGTCGTCTTTATCACGACCTCACACGATGTTCCTTTTTATCCAATACTTCGTCGTTATAGAAGTATGCATGTGTTGTTTCGCCAACTGTTTTCGTTAAACCTAAGTCATTTTCATCGTATGTGTACGATGCAATGATTTGGTCGTCTAGCGTCGTTACCTTTGTTAAACGTTGTTGCTGCTGCTTGCTGGACGCAAGTTGGGTGAGCCTTGCAACACTGCCTACACGATGTAGGTTGGATAAGTCAGCAACAGGACGTTGCGCTTTTGACTTATCTTCTACCTACGCTTTTGGCTCACCTTCCTTTTATAGTTCTCATCTTGCAATAAGTTACCATCTGCATCATACGTATAGGCCGTCTCATTTTTCGTCGCAATTTGATTGGCATCATTGTACGTGAAAGTCGCTTTCTCACCATTCACTTCGGATGCCGTATGATTCCCAACTGCGTCATAATCATATGTATTCATCGTACCATCTGGTAAGGTTTCTTTTGTTAATTGGTCATTGGCATCTTATTTTATAATAAATATAGATAGTAACAAGATAATGTTAATACCATACAAAACAATCGTCTTAATTTTACCTACTTTTTCTTTTTCACTCCTAAAATCTAAAATTCCAGCAACAATAAAAAATAGTAAATATTCTATTTTCATATGCAGCAACCCCAATAAATCACCTAAAAAACCAATTAATGTTATTAATACAATTATCGTATCAAAAATATCCCATTTAAATTTCATAAATTATTCCTCATTCTCATTTCTTTTTTACATGATCATACCTTCTATCCATATAATATAAATGTCACATAAAAAATTATCACTATAACGGTCATTAATCCAAACAAAATAATCAATAATATTTTTTGTGTTTTTCTTGAGAATAATTTTATTATAGATAACAGTGTACTACCATTAGCCACAAATGGTTCATTTATTCTATCCCATTTAAAAAACCACGCTGTTGTAATTATTAGAGAAATAATCATTGTAATAAACATTATATGCATTCCCATATTTTAAACTCTCCTTGCACCCTTTATTGCTCTTGTTTTACCACCACGGTTATATGCTGTAACAACCAATTTTATAGCTTTTTTTCATCATTTAAGACTGATTTTGCACTATCATATAGCGCACTCCAAATAGATATTTTTCCATTTTTCGAGTATTGTCTAGCTAATTCAGCTTTGAACTCCCATTGATATTTGACAAACAATCTATTTATTACTCCTACTCTAGCTTTCGCAAGGTATTTGCCGAAGGTTTCCCCCAACATACCTATAAGTGCACCTGTAATAACTAATGTTGTAAGTTTTTTCTTATTAAGATTATTCCAAGTTTTTTTGAATTTATAATTAGATTTTTTAAAAACACTCCAAACGTAGGAATACGAATTATCAATTACTTGTACAGTCTTTTTTGCTTCGTCACGGTCGTGGCTCATTTTCAAGCTTTCATTTTTTGTATAGTCATATATGAACCACTAATAATAATTATCTATTAACAAAAAAATAAATAGTACTAAAACTATTGAATCTACATACTTTACTTTTTTAGAGGTTGACGATTCTATAGATTTTGTAAAATAATATGAGCTCATATAATATAAGGCACAGATATTAAGAATAATAAACCCTATACTGGTTTTACTCTCATGCCAAAACTGACTAATATAAACAATATAACAACAGATTACTAACAAATTTAAAATTAAATAAATAGCGTTTTTTTTAATTACTTTTAATACAATAAAAATATTAGCTACTATTAAAAAAATGAAACACGTGATCATTTCTAATAAATTCATATATACACCTTTCTTAAAATCTAATATATTCATAGTTGTGTGTGTCTATAGAGGACGAAACAGCATCATTAAGAATAAAGCAGTAAACCAAGATATTCTATAGACGATTTTTCTTTTTGAATTAGTAGTTGCTTGTTCTAGTAAAATAAAGAACATCAGCAGAAATCCTAATATGTATTTCATCAATAAATCTAGAGAAAATTCATTATATTTTGTAGACTAAATATCAAAATTTTTTCTCCTTAAAATCTAAAGTGTTCTTTATTCCATTCTCCCTACATGTGCAACCATAGAACCGACATCTTTTACAATAGTTCTCTTTCGTAAACGACCGTCTACATCCATATGTATAAACTCGTGCATCGTTTTTATTTCTCTCTTTTTTAATTAGCTTTTAGGTATTGTAAATATAATTAGAAGGCAAAGGATAAGTACAATTCTATTCAAATATTTATTTCTTTTATCTTTTTCGTTCTCAGTTTCTCTCCTATAGAAATATGGTGTAATCATTGCTAAGAAAACGATCATATGATGAAGTAAAAAAATAAATGCTATTTCTTGTTTGTTCATTAAATAAATCACATATATTGGATATACAGCGATTGAACCAATACTAAGAAATAAATAGAATCTTCTTTTACTTTCCAAATACAATATTAAAAAAATAGGGCTCGCTATTAAAAATAAAAACGTATAAATTACTTCACTATTCATCTTATGCTCTCTTTCCTTCTTAAACTTCAATGTGAAATTCTTGGAATGGGTGGTTTTTAAAATTTGAAATAAAATCCCAGCACGGACCATCTAATTGTATAATCAAATTAATTTGTAACTCTTAAATGTTATGTTGAGCTAGTAACGTATAGACTATTCATCATTATGTAGCTGTTTGAGTTGTTTTTTAATTTCTTCCAATTTACTTTTTCCGCTTACTATGCGCAACACATTCCCATCATATTTGATCATAACTAACACAAATTTACTAGAGTCTAGTAAATTGAATTGAATCTTTTTATTTATAATTTCACTATTAAAACATGTATTACAGTTTGTATAAAAGTTCAATCGTCCATAGCCAGCATAAGCAGTCATATATTCTAGCATTTCTAGGAAAAGTTCTAGACACTCTATCTTAGCCTCAAAATGATATGTGTCACTTTTCAATTTTTGAATCGCATATTTACCATCATGAGAAATAAATAAGCTTTCTAGGCTTTCTAAATCAAAGTCAAATACTTCTAAATGCATATAGATTGGGAAGTCTAGCAGAGAAACTAAAAACTTCTGTGCATGTTCTAATTCAATTATAGGTTTTTCAAAAAAAGCGTTAGCTCTTCCATTCCCTTATCTTCTAATTTACTGAACTGACCATATCGTTCATCAAACTTTTGATGATTCGCTATAATTTGAATGTATTTTCCTTCTATCATCCCTTTCTCCTCCTTCTCTTTGTAATCGCAGCTCTTTCGTATTAAATCCTTTCCATTTTGTATGAATACTTCTGGTTTCATTTGCGCGCCTACTAGATTTTATTATTTTATAGTTGTTGTGAGCTCTATACACTGTTTAATGTCTTATAGATCGAAATCATAATGTGTATATTGGAGAAAAGATGGTAGTATTTTTTTTAAATGATTCATATCTTTAAAAAAGGATAAAATCAGTCCTGACAAACCAAAGTTCGATATATCATTCGCTACTTTTTCTTTTAACTCATTAAAAGCCAGTGTATTTTCTATTTCTTCAAAATTCGCCTTTAATTCATGAAATAACGTGATTCTACATTAAAAAAATCATTTTTTTATCAGAATAACCTTTTTTACATTATCACATAATCCTACATGTTAATAGCATGATTTTATTACGCAAACAAAAAAGATACTACAAGCCGCATAGGCTAGCCCATAGTATCTTTCAAATGATTTTATTACAGCTGCACATGCAGTCAATAAAATATCCTATACATCTTATATTACGCACTAATTCCGCGAGATACATCGATTTTTATTTAATCACTCTTTTATTCATTTTTTGGAATATCATGAAGATGATTATGAAGATAACAAATCCTAAAAACGAATAGATAATAGAATATACAAGCGGATTATTAAAGACGAAATAAGATAAAATAACTGAAACCATTACATAAACAAAAAACATTTTTACATATGACAATTCAAATACTCCTTCAGATAATATTTTTACTATCATTATACTTTAAATAATCAGAAAAATGGAAATTATCAACAAAAAACAACCGAGCAAAGCGCGGTTGTTTTTTGTTTACATCATTACAGGTTGTGTAATCTGCTCTAGTAAAGGTAATAAGTCTGGCATCGTTTCAATTGTATAATCTGCGCCACTCGCTTCAAACTTTTTGCGTGTTGCTTCAATTAATTTGCGTTTTTCATCTTCTGGTAAAGCAGCGTATTCTGCTTCTGTATAACCCATTTCCGAACTACCGACAATAACACCAATCGCAAGAACACCTGCATTTTTCGCTTCTTGCATATCAGAAGTCGTATCACCCACTTTTATAACAGATTTTGTTGATTGAATTTGAAGTGCTTCTATATTTCGAAACAGCATATATGGATAAGGTCGTCCGAATTGATTCGTGTCGTCTGCTGTAGCAAGAAAGTCCGGTGCATAGCCTTTTTTCTTCGCTTCACGTGTCACGACTTCCATCATCTCGCGTGTGTAACCTGTGGTAGAACCAATCTTGATTCCTTGTTCACGTAAAGTCTGAACAGTTTCGCATACACCTGCGATGGGATCTGTATATTTTGCGAGTGTTTTCATTAATGCTTCTTCAAACTGTCCGTAAAGTGTTTGAACGTCTTCTTCTGTAAAAGGACGACCATGTACTTCTTCGAAAGCTGCCGAGATTCTTGGCATTTCTAACATGGTACGAATATGGTCAATCTTCAACATCCCCATCGGTTTACGTGCTTCTTCAATCGTTACAGGTACACCTGCTTGTTCAAAGATTTGCACGAATACTTGTACAGGCGCAAAGCACCCGAAATCAACTGTTGTGCCAGCCCAGTCAAAAATAACAGCTTCTATTTGTTTATTCATCCTACTTGTACCCCCATATATGTTTTAATTGCTTCACATAGCACGCGGAAATCCTGTGCGTGTACATCGCCAATATTGCCAATTCGGAATGTATCTACTTCCGTTAGTTTACCTGGATATAAGATAAATCCAGCTTCCTTCATCGCCTCGTAAAAATCTTCAAAAGAGAATGCTTCATTCGGGAAAAGATATGTTGTAATAATCGGTGATTGAATGGCTTCATCAATATATGCATGAATGCCCACTTCTTGTAGCTGAGTACGAATCATCTGATTATTTAAGCGGTAACGTTCGTAACGTGCTGTCACGCCACCTTCTTCATGTAATTCGTGAATCGCTTGTGCAAACGCTGCGACAACATGTGTTGGCGAAGTAAAGCGCCACTTCCCGTCAACATCCATCGTTGCCCATTGATCATATAAATCTAGCGATACACTACGTGAAATACCTTTTGTCGTTAAAAAATGTTCTTTTTTCGCTAGGACAAAGCCAAACCCTGGCACACCTTGAATACACTTGTTGGCACTACTAATTAAGTAATCAATCTGTGCTTCTTGTATGTGTAATGGAACACCGCCGAAACTACTCATCGCATCTACAATGAATATCGCACCGTATTGATGTACAACTTCTCCAATCGCTTCAACAGGATTTAGAATACCTGTCGTCGTTTCACAGTGTACGACTGCTACATGCGTATAGCTTCCTTTCATCAAGTAATCCTCTAATAACACAATTTGTGGCTGTTCATCGTAAGGAACTGCATAGACATCGTATTGTAAACCAATCGTTTTTGCCATTTGAACAATGCGTTCACCGTATGCGCCATTCGTTATAATTAGTAGTCGATCTTCTGGACGAATTGTCGATGTTAAAACTGACTCAACAACAAAACTTCCACTTCCTTGCATTAAAATCGCTGTATAGTTTTCTTCAGATGCATGCGCAAGTGCAAGTAATTCTTTACGAATCCACTGCGTTGTTTCTTTGTAGTCTGTATCCCATGTACAGCGATCTTCCAGCATTTGTTCACGTACTGTACGTGTCGTTGTTAATGGACCTGGTGTTAGTAATTTCATCGTTATTCGATTCCTCCGTTATTGTGCATTTTTAAAGAATTGTTGATGTTGTTCAAGTAGTTCCACTGTTAATGGCGCATCCCACTGTTTTGCATATTTCGCTTCATGTGTCGCATCCACTGTTTCGCCTTTATATAACGCCACAGGATATAATGTTAAAAGTCCTGCACGTGCATGTTCTGTAATAACATTTGCTACCTTTTCGGCTTTCTTCTCTTTCTCACCACCTTTACGGACAACTGCTACTGATTCTGTTAATGCGTAGTTACCTTCTGTTGGATCAATATATTGAATTGGTTTTCCTTCTGCCTTTGCTTTTACAGCTTGAGCACGTAAACCAAATCCTACAGCCACTTCACCTGTTAACACTTTCTTAATGGGACCTGAGCCTGAACTCTCAAGATGTGGACCTACATTCGTAATTAGATCTTTTAACACTTGTTGTCCTTCTTTTTCACCATATGCACCTAAGATTGCTTGCACAAGTAACCAACCTGTTGAAGAATCCATGATATTTGGAATGGCTACAAGATTTTTATACATCGGTTTTGTTAAGTCTTTAATCGATGTTGGCATAGGTAAGTTTTTCGACTTTAATAATTCTGTATTAACGAAGATTGCACCCATATTCCCTAAGATTGGATTCGCATATGCTGGTTTTTCAATTAGTGTTTCTTGCTTTGCTTCAATTGGTACGAATAAATCATGCTTTTGTTGTGCTGTATCAATAAAGTACGAAGCCATTGTCACAACATCTGCTTCCATCTTGTTACCTTCTGCAATCATCTTGCCACCAAGTTCCAATGTACCGATGGCTTGAATGATGTATTGTCCTTTTAGACCATTCGTATCCAATGCTTTTTTCATCTCTGCAATTGCTTCTTCATCTGCATTCGAATAGACAATCACTTGATCTGATTGTGCTGCCTTCCCACTACATCCCACCATGAATACTACGAGCATACATACGACTAAAAACCATTTCATCTTTTTCATCATTGCACCTTCTTTTCTTTTTTTAAGTACCATTCACACGCAATTTTTACGATAATATTCGTTAAGAAAATAAAAATAGATAATAAGAAAATTTCGTTGAACTGATTAAAATGCTGTAATTCTTTAATTTTTGCAGATACAATGAGTGTTTCTGTAGAGACAAGGAAGATGACACCACTCACCGTTACCATCGCTTGAATAAAGAAGTAACTAAACATTTCAATGATCGTTGATTTCATATTGGGTAAAATAATACGGAATACCGTTTTGAGCCAAGAATCTTGTAAAAGGGACGCAATCACCTCCCAATTGGCATCCATGCGTTGTAGTGCATTTTTCGCCATTAAATAAGGTGTTGTATAAAAATGGACAAAGTTGCAAAGAATGATAATCAAAAATGTCCCTTTTAACGTGCTATCATTAAATAGAAGTAAATAACCTAGACCGAGTACCATGCCAGGTACGGTATTTGTCATCATCGCAAAGAAATCGAATGACTTCCGCCCTTTTAAATCGGTTCTCGCTCGTACTAAGGCTGTCACAAAAGTAAAGATGACACCAATTGCTGCTGTACAGAGTGCGACGAATACTGAGTTACCATATACTTGGATTAATTCACTCATCGATAAAAACTGACGAACGAAATCAAGTGTAAATGTTAGATCAAAAGGATAGGCTTTTGAAAAAGGCACAATAAACATCACGATGAAAATCGCAAGAATGATGATTGAGATGCTTAGTGCCATCATGCCAAATGTTGTATCGCGCATGCGATGCGGTGCAAGTTCCGTTCCAGAAGGATTCGTCTGATGAAAATTCAGTTTATCGACTGCTTGTAATAAGAGCACACCGAACACTGCTGGTAGTAACATAAAGACCGAAACAATCGCACCTTGTTGGAAGTTTGGAATCGCTCCGAGCATCGTTTGATAGAGTGTCGTCGCAATCACTTCATATGAACCGCCAATTGAAGCAGGAATTCCAAAGTCCGTAAAACTTAAAATAAAACTTAAAACGAAAGCACCTGCAATGGAACCCGACATCGGACGCAAAATCGTATGATAGGCTTTTCGCATTGGACGGTCACCCATAAGGTCTGCAACGAGTAAATATTTTCGGTCCACATACTGAAAACCATTTTGCATAATAATAAAGGCGGGTGGTAACGTATATAAGATGCCGCCAAGAAGTAGACCGTTAAATCCATAAATCGTAAACAGTGGCTCACCACCGAATAACTTCGAGAAAATTCCTTGATTACCGAATGCATAGATGAGTACAAAACCATATGTGATTGTTGGTAAAAACATCGGGAAAATCACGCTATACTGAATGAACTGCTTCATGGAACCTTGAATCCGCGTCATCGCTACGGTATAACTAAGAATGAAAGCTAAAATCGTCGTACTCAGCGCAACGAGTGTCGAAACTTTTGTACTGTTCCATAGTGCGGTCATGAGTGCTGTATTTTGCAGTGCTTCTACATAACCCGAAATCGAGAAACCTGCATCTGTTTGCAACGATTGAAAACCGATGAAGCCAACAGGTAGACAGAGAAAGACGAAGAAAAAAGCAATGAGCGGAATCGACGTAACATTCAACCACTTCGTCGTATTAAACATAGGCTTCACCGAATAAGCGATAAATATTTTGGCGTTTTACATGTAGCTGCTTCAAAATGAAGTCTTTCACAAAAGGGTTACTTGGGCGCTGAATAATATCTTCTGGTGTCCCGCACTGTGCAATCTTGCCGTCATTGACAATAATGACTTGGTCCGACATCGTCAGTGCTTCTTCTGGATCATGTGTGACAATGATTGTCGTTAAATTGAATTCTTTTGCGATTTGTTGAATGCGTTCTTTAATCGACTCTTTCATAACACCGTCAAGCGCACTAAGTGGCTCATCCATTAAGAGAATTTTCGGCTGCATGATGAGTGTGCGTGCGATGGATACACGTTGTTTTTGACCACCTGATAATTCATGGACTTTCTTTTTTAAATGTGGTGTTAAGTCTAAAAACTCGATATAGCGCTGAATTTCTTCTTTTGAAATTTTGTCTTTTTTATTTTTCAATCCGTAGACGATATTGTCATAGGCATTCAAATGCGGAAAAAGTGCATAGTCTTGGAATACAATATTAAAGCCGCGTTTTTTCATTGGTGTATGTGTTACATCTTCCCCGTCAAAAAAGATTTGACCTGAAGATACATCTGTTAATCCAAGAATCATATTTAAAATGGTGGTTTTGCCGCTTCCACTAGGTCCTAATAAGGAAACGATCTCCCCTTTTTGAATCGTTACATTAATTTCTTCCAGTATCGTTTGATTTTTATAGCGTTTGCTGACATGTTGTAACTGTAGCAAATCGTCCACCTCCCGTTTCTTACTTTTATTATAGGGAGTAAATGTAAATGAAAAAGAAGATTTTTGTAAATGTTGAGTAAATGTTGAATAACTAATTACAAAGTGTTGACTATATCGTTTATAATAAAGATAGAAATGAGGTGAAGTTGACCATGTTCCCAATGAAAAGACGGGCAACGATTTTAGATATGCTACAACAAGAGAAGATGATGAAGTTACCGATTCTTGCGGAGCGTCTTGGTGTTTCAATGGAGACACTACGTCGAGATATTGCGGTATTAGTAGAAGAAGGTGCTATCGAAAAAGTATATGGTGGGATTAAATTAAAAGAAGAACCACTTGGTGAGTCATTGATTGAGCAGCGCCTCCATCATGCACTACCAGAGAAAAAGCAAATTGCGACCTATTGTCGTAGTCTCATTCAAGAAGGTGATTGCATCTACTTAGATAGTGGTTCGACAACACTACAATTAGCACATCTATTACAAGATGTTCAGCGACTGACGGTTGTCACGAATTCACTGCCGATTGTTATGGCACTCATGCATACAGAAATTGAGGTGCTTTTAATTGGTGGTAAGTTAAGACGATCTGAACAGTCCATTACGACCTATGATTTTCTATTTAACTTCGACCAATTAACGATTCATAAAGCGTTCATCTGTGCGAGTGGTGTCTCACTAGAAAAAGGTGTTTCCGATTATAGTTTAGAAGAAGCGACTACACGTAAAAAGATGATTGAGATTGCGACGCACACGTATTTAATGGTTGATCATTCCAAATTTGAGCGTGATGTATTCGTTCATATCGCACCGCTTAGTGCTTTTGATACGATTATTACAGACGAGCAATTAGAAGACGCTACTTATGAAACATATGTAGATGCAGGAGTTTCTTTACATCGTGCTACCTAAAAAAAAAGAAGTCATCACAATGAAGCGATGACTTCTTTTATTTGCATAAATGAACTATTCTTTTAGCGGTACTTGTACTTCTCCTTTTAAATAAGCAGGGTACATGACAAAATCTCCTGTTAGTGGTTGCTTATATTTTTTTGGATTCACAGGAATAATATTCACCCCATTTTCTCGGTAAGAAGTATCATCTACTTCTTTTCCGTTTGCATCATATAACTGAATTTGCGGTATATGTTGCTCGTTTTTGGGAATGATGCGTAACTCATCTTCTTTCAATACATACGTAACAAGTGTATTATTTGGCTTTTTAATGACTTGTTTTTTCTTTAAATTCACGATGAGTTTTTCTTCGCCCTTTTCAAGTGCTTGAATAGATGAAAGCACCAGTCGCGGTTCTTTCAACGATTTAAAGTAATCACCTTGTAAATAGTACGTGCTGCCTTCTTTGTCTTGTAAACTGCCCGTCGAACGCAATCCTTCATGTAATGTTGCGACTTTTTTCTTCCCGTCATATAGCACCATTTCTTCAATCATTAGAATGTTTTTCGTATTGGAAGCAGCTGCTCTTATAGTTACGAGTGTTGTGAGTGGATAACGACTCACTTGAAGCAACTCCATCTTCTGTCCATCCAGTTCTATCATTTGTTGTTTTGCGAGTATTTTCGGCTCCAATAGCTTTTTTGTTAGATGAATAGGGAAACGGAACTTTTCGTCTTTTCCGTCAATCTCCACTGTTAAATCAAGTGTAAAATCTCGTTTTAATTCTGCACCGTATAATTGAATGACACCATCTAATCTTTTGACAGGAGATGGTTTTTCTACTGTTGGTGACATAGAAGATTCACTTGTATATTCTTCTTCGTCAATTGCAGTATCGACCCACTGGTTAATGAGATGTTTGTTAGGGTTTGTCAGTCGATAGCTAATGACCATTTTCGCACCATCAAAACTAATTTGCTGAATCGTCACCTTTACATCTTTTTTAGTGATGGTATAATCAATCTTTTCGACATATTCATGTTCGAGTGCTGTGCGCAAGCTTTCATCGTGTTTAATCAATTCAACAAAACCTGCGAATACAGGGATTTTCGATAGTGCATCTGCCACACTGGGATTAAAACGAATGAGGGCTAGAAAAAGGAGGACTACAACGGCTACGCCGCCACTCCACTTCATTCGCTTTCTTCGTTTTTGCTGTTTTTGATATTGTTTTTTTCCTTGTTCAATCTGTTTATTCACTTGGTCTTTTGGGACAGCAATCTCATCTAATTTTTTAAAGACATATCGTTTTTTCAATTTCTAGACACCTCCTAATCGCTTGCGCATCTTTTTTAAAATTGTATGTAACCTCGATTTAACTGTACCTTCTGGTAATTGCAGTTGTTCTGCAATTTGTTTATTTTGATAGTCCTCGAAATATTTTAAATAAATCAGTTCACGCTGCTCCACTTCTAATTCATCTAATGCACGATATAAATCAATATGCACTTCTTCCTCATAGCCTTTTTCTTGTAAAACAGGCAATGTTCTCTGTTTTTTTCTGTTTAAATCAGCACACACATTGAGCAAGATTCGAATAAGCCACGTTTTAAAATAGGTCGGTTCTTTCAATGTATGTATGCGGGTTAAACAACGAATCGTCACTTCTTGTATGGCATCGAGTGTATCGGGTTCATTTCGTAAATAACTATAGGCAATACGATAAAGTACATCCTGATGGTGTTGTAATAATAAAACACAAGCATCTTGATTTCCTTTGATTGCTTGTTGAATGAGTTTAACGTCCATTTCACCCCTCCTTTTCTATTAGACTGTTCATGTTCGTATTTCGTTCAACTTTTTTTCCTTTTATTAAAAGGGACTATTCAGGGTATAGGGAATTAGATGTTACTACGATTGAATTTTCAGATATTTAAAAGGAGGTTTTGCTGTGACATCTCTACATGACCACACATAAAAAACCCGTAACGCCCATCATGCGCTACGGATTTTTTATTATTTTGATACTGTATTTTTCTCTGCAGCTTCAACCATTGCTTCTTTCATATACTTTAGCCCGAATAGTGCGCCTAAAAATAATACGACACTTGCATAGAACGTCCACGGACCAAATGTATGCGTATAAAATGAAATTAAAATGACAATCCCGATTAAATAACTAAAAATCGGTGTAATCATCGACTTTAATCCACTTAACCCCTTTTGTTTACGCTTCGCAATTAATGCCAGTAAAGATAATACCAATACCACAATCATCACTAAATACATGGAATCATTACTCATATAGAAAACCCCTTTTCCACATCCCTCTTGGAAAAGTATAACATATGAAAACGTATTTTTACATAAAATACATTATTTTTTCTCTATATCACTTCTTTTTTCTCTTTCAAACCTTTTTTTAATAAGGTTTTTGCATCGCTAATGTCTTGATAGCATGTAAGAAAGAGACATTGTGATAACTGATTCGCTCGATTTCTCTCGCATCAAATGTCGATAATAATTGTCGACTCAATTGTTGCACTTCCATACTGTAGTCTGCTGTTCCTAACATTAAAAAAGGAATGGTCCAATCATATAGTGCATCCATTTTTTGTAACTGTCTTAGCGCATCAATTCGCACTTTCCATTGAAAATGACGACTAAACAGACAATAGTATTGCTGTTTTTCAATATGCCCACACATTTCTATATACTTTTGTGGTAATCGTTCATTATAAATGATTTCTGGTACATGAATCGTTGCATAACCAAGCGATACTTCATGCCAAATCGCAGCTTCAACCGATGCATTCATTTTCAATAAGAGTTGTTCTGCTTGGCGCTGAACAACGGGCGGGAAAAATGTGATGTGATCTAATGTAATGGATTGTAGATTATTCACACGAGTAGCCTCCTTCTTTTCTAAACTAAGTATAGAAAAGAAGCTTTAAGCTACTATGAATGCTTTGTAAATTTTTACATGCGAATAATGGTGCGTCCAAGATGTCGTCCTTCTTGCAGTGCTTGTAAAGTTTCCTTCGCTTCATGTAGCGTAATTTCTTCTACATGCGCTTGTGACATAATTGACCATTCATTTGAAAAGCGATGCCAAATCGGTAAACGCGCATCATGTGGCATTTGTACAGAATCAATGCCGAGTAAACGAACACCGCGTAAGATGAATGGTAGAACCGTTGTTGTCAGTCCGATACCGCCTGCATTGCCACACATCGTCATACTGCCACCGTAGCGTAGTTTTGCGATGCACTGTGCAGCAATTTCGCCACCTACTGTATCAATCACATAATCATATGTTTCTTTTTCGAGAACTTTTCCTTTTGTTGCTTCGAATTCTTCTAGTGTCACAACATGATCTGCACCAAGTGCTGTTACAACATCACGTTGGTAGTCTTTACGAATCAGTGCAGAGACATTTTCATAACCTGTTGCTTTTAATAATTGAATGGCAATACTACCTACACCACCTGAAGCACCTGTTACGAGAATCGACGGTTGATGTTCTGCTTTCATGCCGTCTTTTTCAAGTGCATCTACTGATAATCCAGCTGTGAAACCTGCTGTACCAATCACCATAGCATCACGTAAAGATACGTTTTGTGGGAGTGGTACAATCCATTCAGCTGGCACTTGCGCATATTCTGCAAAGCCACCTGTATGCGACATACCCATTGTATAACCTGTTACGAGAACTTCTTGTCCTACTTGAAGATGTGGTACAGTTGTTTCGACAATCACACCACTCAAATCAATCCCAGGAATCATCGGGTAATTTCGAATGACCCCACCTCTTGTTTTTACAGCCAAACTATCTTTATAATTAATAGATGAGTACGCAACTTGAATTAGTACTTCACCGTCTGATAACATGTCTTTTGTAATGTGTTCAATTGCATAGTTCACTTCTCCATCGACTTCACGTACAACCATCGCTTGAAATTGTTCCATCTTCATACACACCTTCCTATTTTCAAATAGTTCTATTATAGAAATGTTCTATAATAGAAAGGTAACATATTTTAGTTATTTGTTCAATAATTTCGAATACATAGAAGAAATGAGGTTTTCCAATTGGAATTACATCAATGTTTAAATTTTTTATTAAGTGTCTCACAACATCAAGTCCATCAACATTTAGCAGACGAATTAACACCTTATGAATTAACACCGACACAGTATGGTATTTTAAATACGTTATGGACACATGGTGAGCTAACACCAAAAGAAATTGGAAGTTTTCTTCATTTAAAAGCTTCCTCCATCTCAACAGTTTTAGATAAAATGCAAAAGCAACAGTTAATTGAAAGACAGGTTGACCCTAGTAACCGTCGAACGATTTTAGTGACAGCTACAGAGAAAGCAAAAGCATTACAACCGGATGTAGAACAAGTTATTCAGAAGATGAATCACCACTTCCTTAATAAATTAGAAGCAGATGAAGCAGAAAAGCTGATTGCGACATTACAAAAATTGATTCAATAAATAGAAATAGAAACCACGTTGCTGTGTGGTTTCTATTTTTTATGACCAATTAGACTTCTAACTGTAGCCAGCCTTCTGGTTGTTCGATTCTCTCCCAGTCACTTGTCATTTCGTCTTCAGTTAATAAGCATGTATCCAGCGCTTGTATAATCTCCTCTTTTTCTAATTGGATACCGATGAGTACGAGTTGTGTTTGGCGATCTCCATATTGGTCATCCCATTCTTCACGCAGCTCAGGTTCTTCTTGTAAATAAGCTTCTTGTTCTTCCTTAGATAAAGAACCAATCCAATAACTAAGTGGCGATAGTTGAACAGATGCACCTGCTTGTGAAAATAGTAAGGCGATATGGTTCGGTTTAGCACACCATACAAAACCTTTGGCACGTACAATAGATAACGGCATATCTTCTACAAATTGCTGGAAACGAACAGGGTGAAACGGTCTTTTACGTCGATAGACGAAGGAGCCTATACCGTATTCCTCTGTTTCAGGTGTATGATGTGGCGTATTCAACTCCTGTAGCCAACCTGCCGAAGCCGCTGCTTTTTCAAAGTCAAATCGTTCTGTATGCAAAATATCAGCTGGTGCAACGCGCCCATATGAACTATGAATGATTTTAGCTTCGGGTTGAATGACACGTAATACACGCTCTAGTTGTTCTAATTGCTCAGCTGTAATTAAGTCCGTTTTGTTTAAAATGAGCACATCACAAAACTCAATTTGATCAATCAGTAAGTCAGCTACATCGCGGTCATCTTGCTCATCATTTCCTTCATGACGTTCACGCAATGTTTCACCTGATTGAAAATCGGTCCAAAAACGATAGACATCGACAACAGTCACCATCGTATCTAATGTACAATATTTGGCTAAATCAATCCCCAATTCCTCATCAATATATGTAAAAGTTTGTGCTACAGGTATTGGCTCGCTAATTCCTGTTGATTCAATCAATATATAATCAATATTGCCTTTTTGAACAAGTCGCTCTACCTCAATTAACAAGTCCTCTCTTAATGTGCAGCAAATACAACCATTCGATAACTCAACAAACTTTTCATCTGTTCGAGATAAACCACTCTCATGCGATACAAGTGATGCATCGATATTAATCTCACTCATATCATTCACAATGACTGCAATACGCATACCTTGTTCATTTTGTAATACATGATTTAATAATGTTGTTTTGCCAGCCCCTAAATAGCCACTTAATACTGTAACGGGAATCTTTTTCATCTTAATAGCTCCTTTTCTTAAAACGTAATGATTACGCTTTATAAAACCGTAAAAATTTTTTCATCACAAATAGTAATGATTACGATTTAAAATATTACACTGCTTCTTTTTACATGTCAAACCATTTTTTAATACTTTCATAAAAAAAGAGATATCTCACCGTAATGAAATACCTCTTTTCCTCTATTTCGGACGTTGTTCAAGCGCATGTACAAATTGTTGTAAGATTGTATGAAGTGATTGAGCTTGTGTCACATCCATACCAGAAGCAGCAAATACATCTTCAGATACGCATTGTAGTTGCTCTCTTAATTGAAGTCCTGCAGCAGTAAGTGTCACGCATAGTACACGCTCGTCTTCTTGTGAGCGCTCACGACTCACATATCCTTGTGCTTCTAATTTTTTCATTAGTGGCGTTAATGTGCCTGAATCTAAAAATAACTTTTTTCCTAAATCTTTGATTGAGATGGACTCATCTAGGGGTATAGCAAGTAATGTGATGTAACCTGTATAGGTTAGGTCGTATGCTTTTAATCGTGATGTATATTCTTTAATGACTTCTTTTGAAGAAACATAGAGTAGAAAACACAATTGATCATCTAATGTCGTCATGGTCAATCCTCCGTTCATATCTTCTCTATTTTAAAAAGAATCATTATACTTGTCAAACGCAATTTAATTGTGTACAATTAAATTGTTCAAAACTTAATTGAAAGGTGTGTTTTATAATGAAAGAAATTTACACAACAAAAATGGTGAATACAGGCGGACGTAATGGAGAATCTGTAGCAGATGACCGTTCATTCCAAGTGAAAATCGCGCCTCCAGGTTCTAATGTAGCAGACGCAACAAATCCAGAGCAGTTATTTGCGGCAGGCTATAGCGCTTGCTTCAATAGCGCACTTGACTTAGTGAAGCGTCAAAAAGGCATTAAAGGAAAATCAACGATTAGCGTAACGGTTCGTCTATTTGAAAAAGCAGCTGCTGATTTTATTTTAGCAGTGGAGATTGTTGGTCATATTGATGACGTATCACGTGAGGAAGCACTTGAACTACTGCATATGACACATCAAGTATGCCCTTACTCAAAAGCAACAGCTGGCAATATTGATGTTGAAATTAAAGCAGTATAAAAATACTAAACAAAAGGCTTCGACATCATTTATCATGTCGAAGCCTTTTGGCTGTTTAACTTACTTTTCGTAATGGTTCTACGCTAGGTTTTCCAAATAGGTAGCCTTGAAACAATTCATAACCACATGCTTTTAACCATTCAAAATCTTCTTCACTCTCTATTCCTTCAGCGAGTGGGGTAGCACCAATCTCCATGGCTTTTTCTAAAAAGGCACGCGCGATTTGTTGTTTCTCTTCATTTTCGCTAACGCCTTGTACATATTTAATGTCTAGTTTCATATAATGTGGTTGAATTTGATCAAGCATCTCCATCGTACTAAATCCTTCCCCTACATCATCTAGTGCGTATTTAAAACCACGCTCATTATAATAATTTAAAATATTCTTCAAATGTTCCACATCGTCCACTTGTTCTGTTTCAACTACTTCAAAAACGAATTGACTTGGATTAATGTTTAGTTGATTTGCTCGATGAATCGTTGATTTTAAACAAAATTCAGGTGAATAAATAGATGTTGGAATAAAGTTGATAAACGTTTTCTTTTGAAGAATTGCTGAATAACTAACTGCTGTCATACGACATAGACGATCTAATGCATAAAGACGACCTCGTGCACGTGCAGCTGAAAAGATTTCATTCGGATAAATCATCGAGCCATCTTCACGTGTAAAACGTGATAACACCTCATATGCATAAATTTCTTTATCGCGCGTAACAATCGGTTGGGAATAACTGATTATACGTTTTTCACGAATGACCTCATCCAACCATTTTGTTTCTAAAATACTTTCTAACTCCGTCATCGGTTTCCAATCTTGATTTTCTACTCGGAATTGCATCTCTGCTAAATCCATATGTCCTGTACTAAAGTCTAAAAACTCTTTTGCTCCTTGCTCATTCATATAGAGACTATTTTTTTCTACTGTTAGTTCTAATTGACGACGTTTAAAAAACTGTTGAATGGATGGTATGACTGTTTGGTTTTCTTTACTCATCAATTGAATTTCAAATTCTAACTCTAAAACTAAACAACTTCTGCAAGGCATATCATATTCCCCTTTTTCCTTTTATTTTACGAATAAATTCTTGTTTGATTACGACCGTTTTCCTTTGCTTTATATAACGCACGATCCGCTCGTTCAAGTAATGCCCCAATCGTTAGTTGTTGTTCGTGTTGCATGAGTGTATAAATACCTAAACTAACTGTGATATAGGGTGATACTTGTGATAAGGTATGTGGAATATTTAGACTTTCAACTGTTTGGCGAATGCGATTAGCAATCACTGCTGCTTCTTGCTCTGTTGTATTTGGTAGTAACACACAAAATTCCTCACCACCAACTCGAAAAATAAAATCTTGATGACCTAAATCATTTTTGATACTCATTGCTACACGTCTTAAACAGCGATCACCTGCAACATGCCCATATGTATCATTAAACTGTTTAAAATAGTCGATATCCAGCATAAGAAGTGAAAATGGTTGGTGATGTAACTGAAATTCTTGTATATGTTTTTCAACAATTAAATTAAGCAAGCGACGATTATAGACACCTGTTAATTCATCCGTATATATTTTTTGTTTAAGTGCTTTTGTTTCAGCTTGGAGTTCCAACATCTTATTTTTTTGTTCTGTAATATCACGTGAAATAAAGATAAATTCATCTCGTTGATATTCTGTTGTGAATAGACACTTTAACTTTGTTTCAAACCAAACATATGAACCATCCTTACGATAAATACGGTATGTGATTGTTTGGATCTCAGTTTGAAACTGTGCTACTTTTAAAAATCCTTGTAATTCTGCTTGGTCTTCTGGATGCAAAAAAATATAAATTGAATGATCTAGTAGTTCTTCTATTTCATACCCCAATATATTCTTACAGATTGGTGATGCAAATGTAAAACATCCATCACGTGTATGTAGCGAAATAAAATCAGTTGAATGTTCTGTTATGAGTCGATAATGTTCTTCTTTACGTGTAAGTGATAATTCCGCTAATTTACGATCCGTTATATTAATATGCGAGATTACCGCACCACATAATTCTCCTCCCTCTACTACGAGTGGTGTTACTCTTAATAAAAACCACCTCAAATGTTTCTGACTATGACATGGATACTCAAACGTATAAATAGAACATTTACCTTCGAGTACGCTCACAATACCTGCTTTTACGTTCTCTTGACACACGTGTAAATAATTCAGTCCTATATAATTACTGCATACATCTTGAAAGTTCTCATCTGAAAAACGAATCCATGCTTTATTCACAAAAAGTATAGTTCCTTTATGATCAATAAGTGCTACTTGATCCGTTAGTGAATCTAAAATAGCTTGACTCATATCTACCATGATATACTTCCTTCCGATTGAATTCTAAGCCTCTCTAATTATCTAGTAGAAAAACAATACAACGAAAATCTTTTTTTGTATTTCTTTCTTCATTTTACAATTTTTTCGATAAAAATGAAAAGTAGAACGATTCGACTACATTCGGAATATTCTTATTGTACTGAAAGTCATAAGAAATAAATAGAAAACAATTTTTACTATAGAATTCGTTGTAGTTGCATTACATAATTTGAGAAAAAGAAAAAACCGCGCAATTGCACGATTTTTTCTTTGAAGTTAAGAACCTTTATGGAACATCCCCACAACTTCTGTTGTTTCTGTAATATTTACAAATGCATGTTGATCCGTTTGTTGGATTAAATCTTTTAACTCGGCTAATTGATATTTTGTAATAACCGTCATTAAAACTTTACGGTGTTCGCCCGAATATGCGCCTACACCATCTGAAATAGTTACGCCGCGATATAAGTTTTGAAGCAGCATTTGCTTCATCTCTTCGCCTTTTGCTGTAATAATCGTTAATGTTAATTTTACATGGTTCGTATGAATTGTGTCGATAACTTTACCTGTTGCATAAATCGTTACTAATGTCATTAAGGCTGCGTCCCAGCCGAAAATAAAGCCTGAAGCAATGACAATCACAGCGTTCATAGCCGATAGTAAAGCGCCGATTGGAAAATCTGTCTTTTTCGCAAGCAACATCGCTAAAATATCGAAACCACCAGATGAACCTGATGCGCGGAACACAATTCCGATTCCGACACCCGTTATAATCCCACCGAATAAAGCAGCGAGTAATGGTTCATGTGTTAATTCCATTTGTGGAATAATATATAGACTAGCGGATACAACGACCACTGAAAGAATCGTATAACCAATAAATCGTTTACCTAATTTCCATACACCAAGTACGAGTAATGGTAAATTTAAAATTAAGTTCAATACCCCTGTATCAATTGGATATAATAATCCAAGCATAATGGCGATACCACTTAGACCACTACTTAAAATATGATGTGGAATAAGTAGCCAGTTGTACGCAAAACCGACAAGTGATGAACCAATGATAATCATACATATGTTTTTCATATTTTTCATGTTTCTTTTCCCCTTACATCCCTTTATGTTGATTCCCTTTCCATCTATTATAAACAACAAAACTCGTTTTATTATTTAATAGTTTTTTCTGAAAATCACATAAATTAAGTCTTGGTAAGGGTCTAAATTAATCCATGTATTTATAAGATTGCTTAAATTCTAATGTATAGCGGCCATTCGCTGCTTGATTCAACTCTTTTGTCAATTCTTGTCCTCTCTGATGATACTGTTTTTCGAGATGTTCTCCTCCATGTATCATGGTTCCTGTTTTAGAATCAAGCCAATTTTCATGATCTCTTTTCCAAAAGAGCCATTTTTGTTGTAATTCAGGTGTAAGTTGCAATATTTCAATTGGCATACTCTCATTACACTTTGCGCATAGTAAAAATGCTGGTTTTCCATTTGGCTGTATATAAAATGATGTCGTATTGTGACACATAAAACATCCATCCTTTCCTTTTATGTACTCGTTTTTTTATCTCCTTTTTATAAAAAAAGCACGAACCTTTTAAAAGATTCATGCCCGATTGACATTCGTAGTCTATGTATAAGCGAATGTTATTGATTTTTATTTGTACGCTTCATCACGACTAAGATTACAATTGCTAATACAATAAGTCCCATAGCAGCTACTGAAAAAAGCCATATATCTTGTTGCTTGATTTGAAGTAAATTCAAAAAAGATGAAGTTGTTTCTTCATTATCTGTAAGTGATGCAACATGGTCTACAGATGAACCGACAATTGTATTGATTTTTAAAAAGCTCATGAACAACCTCCTTACTCTATTGTATTAACATTTACAACGCAAATCAAACATAAATTTTACATTTTTTTCATATTAACTTCAAAATCATTCGATACAATCAAAATATAAAAAGGAGGCTAGATTATGTATGCCTATATTTTTGATGAAGAACAAACTTTTGAATCTGTAACTTCTCAAACGATTGAATTTATTGAATCGTTTTTCTCAATTGAATTACCAAATAGTTATAAAAAACTGATGATGATGCACAACGGGGGCTCATTAGCCTATTCTACCTTTTCTTCTCGTAAATTACGTGAAGATTCGATTGAGATCGATGTATTTCTGCCTCTTTCTATACACGAAGGAGTTATTGAATCAAAACAGATTACCACACAGCTAGACATCGATGAACGCTATATCGTATTTGCATGTAGTCATCATATTTTTATTGCTTTTGATTATACAGTGCATAGAAAAGGTAACCCACCTATTGTTTTCATTCACCGTCATACGAAAGAAGTCATAAAAGTCGCACGCCACTTTAGATCATTTATAAAGAAGTTAGATACAGCGTACATGGAAGAGACAAATGATTTCATTTATACATCTCGTCAATTTGAACGCTATGTAAAAAAAGGAAAATCAACAACACATATTGCCGCTTGTTTCGAACAATTCTCCTATGAAGCAAATGACTTTGAATGGTATAGTCAATTGGCTATTTATACATTAAAGAGAAAGCAAGATACACAGCTTGCATGGTATATTGGTGCTGGCCTTCTTCAACAAATAAAACTTCATCCACATGAGCGCTGGCCTTTAACTTCACTTCAAGAAGCAATCAACTTGTTACAGGCCTTCCATGATCCCTATACAAGAAAGCTTGGAAAGCAGTTACAAGCTAAACTGATGAAACCTGAGATGCTAGTATTTTAAATATATAAAATCCTGTATGATTCGAGAATTATACAGGATTATTTATTCTTTAAATGTGCATTTATTTTTATAAACGGTTTTTATTATTTTATATATAGACTAGAGAGGTATATTTATAATTAATTTAAAATGATTATCGAATTTTTTATTACAAATATTACAAGATTATTTCAAAATATGGTATGATGTCCATGTATTTTATTATAAAGGAGTGGTTATTTGAAAAAGCATTTACGTCCGATTGCCGCACTAAGTTTAGGTGCGCTACTATTCGCAACACCTCTTAGCTCTACACAAGCTGTACAAAAACAACAGAATCTAACACACATGGTTCAAACAACATCTGATGATTCAGCATACGAAAAAAATAAATTGATTATTCGCTCGACAAAAGAATTTACAGCACGCGAATTAAAACAGTTAAATGCAACGAAACAAGAACGTATTTCAGCAATTCAGTATACGGTACTGTCGTTCAAGTCTGAAAAAGCATGGAAAGCTGCAATCCCAAAATTAGCAAAAATGAAACAAGTTGAACGTATATCACTAAGTCCAATTTATAAAAAATTAGGTAATGTCGATCCAAAAGCAACAAAACAAGCTTTACATAAGCTACTGCAATCTCCTGCAGCTCAAAAGTTACAAGGGAAAAATAAAATCAAAGTTGCAGTCATTGATGAAGGTGTCGATGCTACACACCCTGATTTACAAAAAAATATTGTGGCAACAAAGAATACAGTTAATCCTTTACATGTAGCAGAAAAAGGTTCACATGGCACACATGTCGCGGGCATTATTGGCGCAGTAAAAAATAATGGTATTGGCGGATATGGTCTGAATCCGAACGCACAAATTTTAGGATATGATGTGTTCAATGGTTCAGACGGTGCGTACGATTACATCATCTCAAAAGCGATAATTCAAGCGACAAAAGATGGTGCAAAAGTTATCAATATGAGTCTTGGTTCTGCTTCCCCTTCTCCTGTAATGGATGAAGCGATTGCGTATGCACACGAAAAAGGAGTTACAGTCATCGCAGCAGCAGGTAATACAGGCACAGATCAAAAGCAATACCCTGCTAGTTATAAACATGTTATTAGTGTTGGCTCTGTTGGTAATACGAAAAAGTTAAGTGACTTCTCTTCTTACGGTGTATCGACAGATATTGTAGCACCTGGTGAAGATATTTATTCGACAAGTTATCAAAAACGTGGTGCTTCATTTGAAAAAATGAGCGGTACGTCGATGGCTTCTCCTGTTGTAGCAGGCATTGCATCACTGATTTTATCGAAAAATCCAAACTTAACACCTGATCAAGTAGAATATATTTTAGAACATACAGCGACTGACTTAGGTGAAAAGGGTTTTGATGCAAAGTATGGATTTGGGCTTGTAAATCCCGTAAAAGCGATGCAGTTCAATCCGAAAAATATTCCTGTTCAAACAACAAAACAGTGGAATGATGAGGAAATTAAACATAGTGCGGAAGATGCAACATTTAACAAAACCGTTACAAAATCACTGAAACAGCGATACGAGCAGCAATGGGTTCGTGTCAACGTTACGAAAGGTCAACCTATTCAACTAACAGTAAAAGGTGATAAGTTAGCTGATTTACAACTAGACGTTCGTTTTTATGGTGATGAATCTTCTCAAAAAGCAGTTTATAACAGCGCCCGTGAAAACGAAGTAGAATCTAAATATATCGAAGCACCATTTGACGGGGTTATGACTGTAGGTGTGAGCGACGTGAATGGTCGCATTAGTCAATCACCATATGCACTTGATATACAAACAGGCATGTTCCCTGAAGATGAATCAAGTCGCGAGCAAGTGGCTGAATTAACAGACTTAAACACAACAATTGATAATCAATATTTCCAACCACTTGGTGAGGTGGATGAAGATGTCTTCCATTTTAAAGCTACAAAAGATGAACTTGTATCGCTTACACTGTCAAATATTCCAAATGTAACGACGAGCGTGATTGTATATGACAAACAAGGGTTTAATCCTCCTGAGGATGCAACAGAAGAAGTATCACCGATTGTACAAGGCAATAGTTTAAAAGCAAATACGGAGAATACACTATCATTTGCGACAAAAGCTGGAGAGGATTACTATATTGTTCTTAAAAATACAGCTGATGCTGAGATTACTTTTGAACAATTGCTTCAAATGATGATGTCTGGTCAAGAACCAAATTTTGAAATGAAGCCAGAGAGTGCTCTATTCCCTTACGAAGTAACATTTGCGACAAAAGCGATGCCAGCAGATGAAGATCAACTTCCGTATGTTGGAGAAGAAGAACTAAATTTTGAAAATGAAGTAGAACAGATCAAGGCATTAGGTCGTCCGTTTGATTTATCAAAAGAGGTAACGGGTCATTTACAAGGTTCGAGCGACTACGATGCGTATCATTTTAAAACGAATGCGGACGGTATTTATAAACTACACATTCAAACGAAAAATATGCGTAATTTACCGAACGTAGTATTAGCTGAAGCGATGACGGAAACAGTAGATGGTCAAGAAATGGTGTATTTAGAAGACATTTATGATAATACGAGTGACTATGCTGCGGATGGTTCTTTCATGATGATGGGCTTAAAAGCGAATACAGAATATGTCCTACGTGTTGACGCAAATTATGACCAAACCATTCCATTTGATGGCTATACATTAAAAGCGGAAACAATCAAAACGAAGGTGGCTGATTCATTTGAAGCAAATAACCAGCCTGAACAAGCTGCATCATTCCCGAAATCAGGTAAATTAATTGCCAATGTTTCAACATTTAATGATGTAGATTTTTACTACTATGAAGCACCAAAAACAGGTATTTATAGTGTAGATTATCAGTTAAAAAATTTAACAAAGAATGATTTACAAACATTGCCTACATTATTGCACAATCGTTATATTTCAACAGTTCGATTAGTACTCGACAAGAATCATAATAAACGTTTAGATGCCAATGAAATGGAATCTTCTATTTATTTAGAAGATATGCAAAATGATTTATCTTTACATTCTGGTGTCGAAATGAAAAAAGGTGAACATTACTTTGTCGCAGTTCAGCCAACGGCATTTGAAGCATTTATGTTCTCTGCTCGTCCATATGAATTAGCGATTCAAGCAGCTCCTTCAGTCGATGAAGATGCAAAAAGTGTCGTTAAAAATAATAAGCCTTCGAAACCAATTGCTTTCAAGAAAAAATCAACTTCTACTGTTTCAGCTTCTGCTTACATGAATGCGGGCTTTACAAACGGTGATGCCGATTGGTTCGTCTATAAAGCAACGAAAAAAGGCAAATTAACGGTAACACTTGATGTGCCAACAAGCCTAGACGGTGTATTAGAAGTCTATAAAGATGGTAAACGCCTATCCAAAATGGATCTTTACGGTGACGGCGATGCCGAAAAACTGACATTGAACGCATCAAAAGGAACGTACTATTTCAAAGTAACAGACCGCTTAAAACGCGCGTCGATTCAACCTTATACACTAACGGTCAAAAAATAAGAAGTAAAAGAGGGACTTAGACAATTCATATTGTCAAAGCCCCTCTTTTTTTATACGATTTAATTGCTTGATTACTTCTGCTTCTTTTAAAAATCGTCCATGTTTCTTCTCTTTAGGAAAGGCGCTTGCATCAAATAACTCAAAATGACGATTTATCCATTTTTCTCGCCAAATATGATGTGACTTTTCTACAATTTGTCGCTCTGTTAAACCGTCATGTTCAAATGCATCACAATCAAAATCATCTACTCCAAACTCAAAACCACAACAGGAACATATTTCATTACTTCCAGCGAAGTCATCGTAATATGGGGGTTCTGCTAATCCCTCATACCCACAAATGGGGCATGTATATCGCGCACACATATTTTATTCCTCCCTAATTTTTAATTCTTTCACCTTTCAAGTATCCTTTATATCATAACATTCTATAGGGATTGGCTATTTTAGGCATCCTTTTAATACAAATTTACGTCATATAAATCACTGCATCGACAAAAGCTTTGTGTTATGATACAAAAGCAATTTATTTACGGGAGTGATTCTTTGAAACCAACAATTTATAAATGGGTATCGACAGTGGCAGCTTCTGCCCTACTATTAACAGCTGCATTACCAGCACCAGTTGCACAGGCAACTAATTCTTCAATTCAAAAAAATCTTACAAAAAAATCCTATGCAAAACGTACACTTGTTATTCAGTCTTCAAATGACTATACATACCAAGAGATTCAGCAACTGAAAGGTACGATTATACAACAAATTCCAGATCTGCACACAATGGTTGTTCAGTTTAAAACAGATGAAGCGATGAAAAAAGCGATTGATTGGTTTTCACAAGACGCTCGATTTGAACGCCTCTCTCTAAGTCCATTGTATGAAACTTCTGGACAAACGGATGAAAAAGCATCTTTACAATATACGCATCAATTATTTCAAACAAAAAAGCTAATGCAACAAACGAAAAAGAAAAAAATTAAAGTTGCTGTCATTGATACAGGTATTGATGCGAATCATGTTGAATTAAAAGGTCAAGTCAAAAAGGCACTAAATATCGCGAATCCCATGAAGGCACAAGTCAAAAAATCACATGGTACACATGTTGCAGGAATTATAGCAGCGAAAATGAATAATGGTATTGGTGGATATGGTGTTAATCCAAATGCTGAAATTCTATCTTACGATGTTTTCAATGGCTCTGAATATGCTGCTGACTATGATGTCGCAAAAGCGATTCTCCAAGCGATCAAAGATGGCGCAAAAGTGATTAATTTGAGTTTAGGTAATGAATTATATTCACCTCTTGTCGACCAAGCTGTGCAAAAAGCACATGCAAAAGGAGTGGCGGTATTCGCAGCTTCTGGTAATGATGATACAGATCGCCCAGACTACCCTGCTTCATTAGAGAATGTCATCAGTGTTGGCTCAGTGAATGCGAAGAAAAAGCGTAGTGACTTTTCGAATTATGGAGCATCACTCGATTTAATGGCTCCTGGTGAGGATATTTATTCCACTTCTTATGATGCGACACGTGGCTCAACTTTTGAAACGATGAGTGGCACATCGATGGCTTCACCTGCTGCTGCGGGGATTGCTTCTTCTCTACTTATCAATCACGCTTATTCACCAGAGCAACTTGCCTATGTACTTGAAAAAACAGCAAAAGATCTTGGCACAAAAGGTTATGACTTAAAATACGGTTATGGTTTCATTCAACCACTGGCAGCTCAAAATTTTAAAGGGAAAATCCCGACATTTACATCAAAAAAATGGACGAACGCAACCATTTTAAAAGATGCTACGGTTATAAAAGGAACACAGACGAAAAAAGGGACACTTAAACAACCGAATGAAACAAAGTGGTATCAAGTACCTGTGAAAAAAGGTGAACTAATCCAAGCTACTGCCTCATCTAACAACGTAACGGATTTAAAACTTGTTTTAAAAACTTTCGGTACAAAAGTTCAAACAAAAACGATTCAAGATACGGGCGCTGGTGAAAAAGAAGCGGGATTTGTACAGGCAAAAGAAGATGGTACAGTCGCAATCGGTGTTAAAAATGTATATGGACACACTAATACACCTTATGCACTAGATATTTTAAAACAGTCTAGTAAACCAAAAGATGAAGCTTCGATTGAAAAACCGATGGCATTAAAAAGTACAAATACAAAAGTATATGGACTATATATGAACGAAACAGCTGATGGAGTTGACCAAGACGCCTTTCATATAAAAGCAACCAAAGATGAATTAGTTCAAGTTCAAACATCTGCTCTACCTGGTGTCGACCTTTCGATTGAAGTCTACAAAAAACAAGATTTATTAAATGAAGAAAGCAGTGCACCACTTGTTTCGATTAATAAAAATGGTATTGGAAAAGCTGAATATGCTTCGTTCCCTGCCACAACAGGTGAAGAATATGAAGTTATCGTATCGAACAGTAGCAATAGTGAAGCAATGCCTGAAGAAGATGTCCTTAATCAATTAAAAGAAGGTGTTGTCTCACCAAAAGCATCTTTACTGCCTTATCAACTGACATTATCAAGTCGTACGATGCCAGCCGATGAAGATTCAATCATATTCAATCCAGAAACAAGCCAAAAAATAGATCGTACAAACCCGACTAAAGTGTATACACTCGAACAATTATTTAAGAAAAAAGGCCGACCATTTGATGTAGTGAATGGTGTAGAAGGCTTTTTACAAGGTTCAACTGACTTAGATGGTTATTACTTCAAAACCACTACTTCTGGTTTTTATGAATTTAATACTGCTGTCGCACACGCTGCTGAACAACCTTCTGTCACAATTTATGAAGTACAAAATGATCCAAAAACAGGTATGCGTTCAGAAGAATTTTTAGCTTCCAATAGTACAGAAGACGGTATTATGAAGAAAAAAGCCATTGCGAGTTTACAAGCAAATACGACGTATCTAGTAGAAGTTGGTGTTGGCTCAGTTGGCTCGATTCCGAAAAATGGCTATCGTGTCACAGCGAAAAAATTACAATCAAATATAGTAGACAAATACGAGCAAAACAATGTACCTGAACAAGCAAAAACGATTCGTGTAAATCAAAAAGTAACAGCGAATTTTGCACGTCCAAACGATGTAGACTTCTATTACTTTAAAGCACCGAAAGACGGTATCTATCAAATGAAGATGGATTTAAGTCCATTTGATGATACGAAGTATTCAAAAGAATGGCATAATCTGTACACGAAGTCTATTACGGTTTATGAAGATAAGAATCATAATCACAAAATGGATGGGAATGATTTATCTGCATCTAAGCCTGTTGGAAATGACTTAAATGGTGAGCCAATCAGCGGTTCAATTGAAGCGAAAAAAGGTGATACATTCTTCGTATTAGCTCAACCTACTGCATTTTTAACAACGGATCTATTCTCGATTTATCCTTATGAGTTAAAAATTCAACAAGGTGTAACGAAAGATGAAGATGCAAAAAATAAAGTAAAAAATAATCGCCCTTCTCACCCGATTTCATTAACGAAGAAAAGTGCCTCGGTTTATGAAAAAACAGGTTATCTAAATCCTGGCCATCTACAAGGTGATGAAGACTGGTATGCATTCAAAAATAAAACAACGAAAAAAGTGCGTTTAGCATTAAGCGGCGCGGCAGATTTTGACCCTGTCATCACGTTATATGCAAATGGTAAAAAACTTAAAACATTCGATGCATATGGTGTAGGTGATGAAGAAATCGGCTCTTACACATTCAAGAAAAATACAACTTATGCGATTAAAGTAAAAGACCGTCAAGGAAATGCATTTGCAGATCCTTATAAATTACGTCTAACATTACAAAAATAACAATTAAAACAGGAGGAAACGAATATCGTTTCCCCTGTTTTTTTAATGGGATGGTCTACTATTTGAAAATACGGGAACGGTTATATGAATGAAGTGACTAGGAGGCGAAGTATATGGAAAATCGTTCAAAACTATTTTTATTAATTGGGATTGTTGCATTCATTATCATTAGTGCTACCTTTTATATTGCGATTAAACCAAAGGATGTTGTCGATACACTCGTCACCGATTCAGATCGCTTTGAAATCGTTGTAGACCGTATTACTTTGTGGAATGTCTCACAGGGTGAGCCGCATCAGCAAATCTTCACTGCAACAAAGGGTGAACCGCTCTATGAAAAAACGCGTAAGACACTTCAACAATGGCGTATAAAAAGACAATGGTTTCAAAATGAAACACCCATTCAGTATCACTATAAAATGGCATTAATTGATGAAGAACGACCTAAAACAACGACCGTCATTTGGATTTCAAAAGACGATGCTCTCTCTGCCTATAATAAAAACTATACACTCATCCACGGTTCTGTTCACCAACTCGTTACAGAAAAGTGAGGCTGACATTATTTGTTTAAGCCTCTTTTACTTTTATGAACCTGTTTTTTTATTTTCATATATAGACTAGCGAGGTTTATTTAAAAAATAACTTGCAGGTCTTTTACGACCTACAAGTTATTTTTAATTATACGAGTTGTTCAAGTGCTTGCATCGCTTCTAGTACACGTTCACTCGTTATTTCACCAATTGGCATTAAATGAATGGACTCTGTTGGAATCGTTGTTTTTTCAGCTACTTCTTGTAATTGTTGAGCTGTTACTTCTGTTAAACCTAGCTCTTTTAATGTTTGAGGAAGATGTAGTTCCTCATAAAATGCACGTAATGCTTGTACTTCTTCTGGACGATTTTCAAGCATTAACTGTACACAAATTCCGTAAGCCACTTTTACACCATGTAACAACGCATGACTCTCCTCTAAAGCCGTTAATCCATTATGAACTGCATGTGCACCTGCTGTACGCCCGTAATGATCACCATAACCTCCAACCATACCTGCATACATGAACATCACTTCTACCACTTGAATAAAGGCATCATTTAGTACACCTTCATCCATCGCACGTAAAGCCTCTTTTGAATCGCGTAGTAGTAACTCTTTACACTGTTTCGCTGCTTCATACGAAATCATGAGCGGTACAGGTAAATGCTCAATCGTACGTAATTGTACAGCGGCTTCATACCACTTCGCTAATGTATCACCAATACCCGCAACGAATAAATCACGCGGCGCATGAAGTAATAACTTCGGCTCAACTAATAATAAACTCGTCGCAATCGGATAGATATCATAATGATGGAATGCCCCTTCATTATCATAAATAACACTTAGTGGTGTCCACGGTGCGCAGTTAGATGCTAGTGTCGGTAAAACAATCACTTGTTTATGTAATTCATTCGCTGCTGCTTTCGCTAAATCAATTACCTTTCCTCCGCCTAAAGCAACAATCGCATCTACTTCTTTCGCTTTTGTTACCACTTTATCAATCTCAGCGAAAGAACATTCACCTTGATATGTATAAAAAGTTTCTGTCATACTCGGCATCTCTGGCCAATACGCTTTTGCAGCTTCATATGATTTCGTCCCTGTCACAACAAGGATACTTTGGATGCCACGTTGTTGTAATTTTTCTTCTAATAATTCAAAAGCACCTTCTTTTAAAATATATTCACTTGGTGCTGCATGTACTTCAATTGTTTTCATGATGATTGCCTTCTTTCTTTGTATGCTATTTACTATGATAAACGATTTTCAGAATATTTTATACTTTAAAAATAAAATGAATTCACAAAAAAGATGCTTTTTTCACTTTAATTGACAATTACATGCTTTTCTTCTATCGTTAGTTTATTCATGTTGGAATATCTAAACGATTCCAACAAAGTAAATGACTTGGAGTGAATTGAACATGAATTGGGCTTTATTAAAAAAGACAGTTTTGGCGAGTGTACTTGGCATCTCGTTAGTTGGCGGATCGATGTTAAACCCAATCGACACAACACCGAAAACCGTTACAGCGGCTTCGCTTAAAACCGTATCACTTGTACGTGCGACAGATGGTGATACAGCAACATTTAAGTATAAGGGAAAGAATATGAAAGTGCGCTTCCTACTTGTTGATACACCTGAAACGGTCCACCCTTCTAAGGGAGTTCAACCTTATGGTAAAGAAGCAAGTAACTATACGAAGAATCGCTTAAAAAACGCAAAAAAAATTCAACTCGATTTTGACCGTACAGGCTATAAAGGTGATAAATACGGACGTAAATTAGCGTATGTATATGTTGACGGTAAAGACTTGAATTTAGAACTTGTGCGTAAAGGCTATGCTCGCGTTGCATATGTTTATGCACCGAATACGAAATATAAAACGAAATATTTAGTTGCGCAGTCTAAAGCAAAAAAAGAAAAGTTACGTATTTGGTCTAAGAAAGGTTATGTAACGAACAGCGGTTTCGCTTCTAAAAAACCTTCTTCTACTGTGACAGTCAACACATCAAAGACATTTAAAAACTGCACTGAATTACGCAAAGTCTATCCAAATGGTGTACCGAAAAGTCACCCTGCTTACCAAGCAAAGATGGACCGCGACCACGATAACTGGGCGTGTGAACGCTAATGAATAAAGGAAGTAAGACATCTATGAAAACACTGATTAAATTAGGTTTACTAGCATCCATTAGTTTTGCACTTGTTGGATGCTCGGAAGAAAAAACTGCACCGGTTGAACAACAAACAACCGAGTCAACACAACAAGCAAATGACAATCAAAGTAACACACAAGAAAAACAATCTACTCAAAAAGAAGAAAACACAACATCTTCAAAAGATGAATTCAAAGGCTACAAATTAATCAAAGCGAATGCTTGTAATTTATCTGGGAGTCGTGAAGCAAATGTTGTAGTAGACATCGGCTTTGGAAATCGTGAGTATTGGGCATTTACAAACCAATATGGCCAATTAATTCGCGTCACTGCTAAAAAGATCACCTTACAAAATGATCGTACTGAACAAGTTACATCATCAGGAAGATACTGTAGAGACGAAGCGAAAGTTCCAGGTGTCGAACGTAAAGATTTAGACGAAGGACATGTCATTGCCGATTCACTTGGTGGTGTATCAAATGCTTATAACATTACACCACAAGATAGTACGCTAAACCGTCATGGTGACCAAGCCTATATGGAAGACGCGATTCGTAAAGCAGGTGGCGCAACAGATTTTGAAGCGATTATCACGTATCCAAATACGAAAACACAAATTCCTTCCCGTTATAAATACACATACACAATTAAAGGTAATCGCGTTGTAGATGAATATGCAAACGGTAATCCAGATAAGCGAAATGAAGAACTCGGTTTAACTAAAAAACAACCGACAACTTCTTCAAAACTACAAACAAAAGGTGATGTATCAGCTGTAGATACAGATGGTAACGGACAAGTCACAATTAAAGAAGCAAAAGCAGCTGGATTCAAAATGCCAATTACAAAAGATCACTGGCTATATCCTTATATGGATGACCGCGACGGTGACGGACTTGTAGGCGAATAAACTTCAAGTACGCTAGGTAATCAATCGATTACCTAGCGTATTTTTTATTTATCTCTTTACTTTTATATCACAAAGCGATATTATATATATCATAAAGTGATATATCAGGAGGTGATATATTGAAAAAAAATGAACAACTAACTGATTCAATGTTTTATATTATGTCTGCCTTAGCAAAGCCACGACATGGTTACGCGATGATGAATTTAATCGAAGAAACATCAAACGGTTTGATCACAATTGGCCCTGCTTCCATGTACACCATTATAAAAAAATTATTAAATAATCAATGGATTTATTTATTTGATGATTCCGATTCACGTAGAAAAGTATATACACTGACGGAGCAAGGACGCACCATTCTAAAGGAAGAAATTCAATTACGAAAACAGATGATTCAATTAGCTGAACAAGAAATGGAGGAAAGATGATAGTGAAAAAGAAATATATTATGTCCAATGGATTGGCTTTTTCGGAACAAAAAGATATGACACGTTTACATGAGTTATCCAAACAAGGATGGCATGTTAAAAAGTTTTCCTTTTTAGGTTATACACTTGAAAAAGGGACTGAGAAAGATTGGATTTATGAAATTGACTATCGTATATTAGAGGATGGTGATGACGAATACCTTGAACTTTTCAATCAGGCGGGCTGGTCACATGTTGATTCACAAGCAAATATTCATTTATTCAAAGCTGCCCCCGAAACAAAGTCACTTTATACCGATGATGCAACACAGGTTGAAAAATATAAAAGCTCTTTAAAACCGCTTCAAATCACGACTATTTCATTCATTCCTATTACATTTCTTAGTTGGTATTTATATGACCAGACAACACAAGTTTTACAACTATTTTTACTGATCTTCTCTATTTTACTAACTGTCTTGACGATCCCACTTGCTTGGACGACATTAGCTGCCACAAGTAATAAGTGGAAAGTCGAGCAAAAAAATTCGTTGGTTACTTTTTCTAAATGGATGCCATACCTGATTGTATTGTTAGCTGTAATAACACTATTTCTTTTTGAATCGCAACCACTACGCATTCTTAGTGCAGCTTGTATTGGTGGAATTGGCTGTATCCTTTTAATCTACGCGACTATGTCTTTGTTACACAAAATACGCAAAGCCTAAAACATTATTTGGAACTTCTTCCTTCTATTTTCGTTCTTAATCAAAATCGAAAGGAGTTGGATTATATGGGTTTTTGGTATTTTCTGATTTTATTGATGGGTGTTGTATTACTGATTACGGCTTTTCGAAAACAATGGATGCCTTCAAAAAAGTGGTTCGCTTCTTTAACAGGTGTCTGTATGATTGCTTTTTCAATTTTTATGTTCCAAGATGGTAGCGCTGAAATCATGCAACAATTACTCAATCAAATGAATATTTCTTTTTAATTATGAAAAACTTCTACAAATGATGTGGAGGTTTTTTATTTTACAAATTATGTTATAATCGAAGCAATCTATGAAAAAGGAGCGAATGAATATGACAGTCATTACTTGCATTACATCACCTAAAACGGAGGGTATGCACATTTAAGGAATGACGTATTCTCCGTATTGAAATGAATTTCATTCGGAGGTTACACATGACAACACCATCTATTTATTATGCTTTTACAAGTTCACGCGCATTTTGTTTACAAATTGTTTTCACTTTAAATATCATTTACTACGTTTCAGATGCACAACTGAATCCATTAGAGCTTGTTTTAATCGGGACAATTATGGAATTAGCCGTTTTACTGTGTGAGATTCCTACGGGATTAGTCGCTGATTTATTTGGTCGTAAAAAATCGATTATTATCGGGACAATCATCATTGGCTGTGCACATCTTTTAGAAGGAAGCATCCCCTCTTTTACAGCGATTGCGATTGCGGCTGCATTATGGGGAATGGGTTGGACATTTATTAGCGGTGCTGAAACTGCATGGATTGCAGATGAAATCACACCAGAACAGCTGGATCACACACTTTTAAATGGCGCAAAATTTAGTTCGATTGGTAGTTTTATCGGTATTCTAACAAGCGTAGCGATTGGTAGTCTATTTACGGTACAAATTGCCATCCTATTCGCTGGTGCCGTATTATTACTCATCGCTTTGCTCTCTATTTTTTGGATTCCTGAAACAAAGTTTGTACCCATCACACAAGGAAAGCAATCACACCTACATCACATGAAAATAGCACTACAATCGAGTTGGAATGTGATTCGATCTGACCGAACGCTTCTCTCTTTAGCAAGCATTACATTATTTATGGGTCTCGCTAGTGAAGGATTTGATCGTTTATGGGGCGCTCACTTCATTGAAAACTTCCAATTGAATGAGCATTACACCGTCTATTGGTTCGGCTTGTTCTATGCCCTCACATTCTTGCTCAATATTGGTTTACTCAAGTGGATGGAGCGTGTAGCTACTTCGCATTTTGCTCGTCTACTCATGTGGTTGAATACTTTGCTCATACTATTCATGATTTATTTCGCTTTTACAACACATTTTATAGTAGCTGTTGTACTTTATTTATGTGTTGCTTCACTACGAAATGTGAACTACCCTCTCATGAATATTATGATGAATAAACAACTAGAATCAAAAGGGCGCGCGACAACACTTTCCTTCTATGGACAAGTTGATGCTTTTGGTCAAGTAGCAGGTGGACCACTTGTTGGACTTATCGCACTTTATACGTCCATTGAAGGTGGATTGTTCGCATCTGCTCTACTTATCTTACCTACCATTTATTTTTTACGAATCATGCGAAAAAATGCATAATATGTAAGAGAGCTTCAGCGTATCTCCGCTGAAGCTCTTTTTAAATTATTTAGATTGTTTATTTGAAAAGCCTCTATTTTGTACTAACCAAATAATATATAAGAAAAAGCAAGAAAATAGTATTTTCAAAAGAAGATTAACGATTATGACATATTTTAATGTAAAATTTGAAAATCAATATACTGTAATAATGTCTGTTCTATTTTTGATATATCCTCTGCAAAAATACGCACCGTTAGGCAATCGGTTATGTAAAAAACAATACCCAGACCACTAAAAAATACAAGTGGAACACCACGAATTGCCATTTTAGCTAATTGTTTTAATTCACACCATTGTTCAATTTGTATAATACGATATGTCGCGTCCGTATGCCATACGTTCGCTTCTTCTAGCATGGACATATAAGCCTTATTGTCTTTTTTCCACCATTTTTTTATATTTAAGAGTTCCCAATTGCACTCTAAATTTGGCGTGCTATATAAAGGTTCTTTCAGAAACGGAAATTGTTTTAACCATTGAAAAAATACTTTTTCAAACGCCTTCCATTCTCTCGGCTTTAATTTACGTTTTGCATACGGATTTTTCACCGCATCAATTCCCCATGAGCGATAAAGGTCAGGAAAGTTCATATTCTCTAAGTATTTCGTAGGCATGCCAATTTTCAAATCTTGTTTGGGTTCTTGCTCAAACGAATAAAATTGATAGCCTTCTATTTGTTGTAAAAAATGCATTGTTTCAATTGTTTTCATGTCATATCCCTCAAATAATTAGTAGAAAAATTATAACATGAAATTACACAACCTTAAACATTTTCACTGTTTTCAGTAAGTGACCATCAAAGTCTTCTTCATATATTTCACGTACTTGAAAACCCTTCGCTTCGTAAAAACGTATGCCAATTTGATTGTCTTGTTCTACTTCTACCTCAATCATTTCTACACCAGCTACATCTTCATGAAGCTTTTGTAAAAAAGCTGTGCCAACTCCTTTTCCTTGTAGCGCCGGATGAATGTAAATTGCATATAGCGTAACCATACCATTTACTACAGGTGAGAAATGGGCAAAGCCTTCTACTGTTCCTTCTGTTTCAACTACATAAAAAAAGCCATGCTGTAAACGTTGTAATAAGCGAGATTCTTCATAAGCTTGTTGTAAAAAAGCATCTTGAATAGGACGTGGAATGATGCCCTCATAGGTTGTGTGCCATGTCTCCGCCGCCACTTGCTGCACAGATAAAACATCTTGTTCTGTCATATTTCGAATCATATACATCAGTTATGCACCCACTTCACTACAAATCTCAATATAATGTCCGTCTGGGTCTGCTATATAAGCAACTGTTTGTCCCCATGGTTTTGTTACAGGTTCTTTTATAATCTGTACGCCTTTTGCACGCAAGATATCGATTGTATGTGCAACATCTTCCACTGTAAATGCAACTTCAAATGTTGCTGTTTTTTCCGTTTCGTGTGGAACAATTAAGCCGATTTCTTCTCTTACAGAGTCTCGTGTATTGATTGCGAATGTCGTCTGTCCTGTATCAAACTCCACATATGTACCTTGTTGCATTTTAACGGATAATTGCAGCACATCTTTGTAAAACGTATAGGCTTGGTCAAAATCAGAGACGTATAAAATAATATAGCGTAATGTACAATTCAACATCATCATTCCTTTCTATTCATTTTATGGAATTATACGGATGTTTAAGTGGGATGTAAAGAGAAAAGGGGATGGGACATAAGTGTAAAAACACCATCCTACATGAGCATAAGAAAAACTGGAATCGCGCTATTGTGCGGTTCCAGTTTTTCGTTGTGAACTCTAAAAAAGGAAAATGAGCTGTTCTGTCCCATCCTCACTTTTACTTTATTTAATTTTGCCACCGAAAACAGGATAGATACTATCTTTTCCGTAGCTTTCGATTTTTTCGACTTGTTTTAAAGCTTCCATATCTGCTTCATTAATTTCAAAATCAAGTGCTGTATTTTCTTCCATATGTGTACGATCAGTTGATTTTGGAATAACCGATAGACCTAGTTGTAAATCATAGCGTAAGCAAAGCTGTGCTACAGATACACCGTAATGTTCTGCCATCGCTTGAAGACGAGGGTGTTGTAACACTTCCCCATGTCCTATTGGCGAATATGCCTCCACCAGAATATCGTGTTTTTGACAAAACTCGATTAATTCGAATGGTGTATTGGAAATATGCGCTAAAATTTGATTGACCATCGGCTTAATTTCACAACTCTCTAGCAAGTTTTCAATATCATCTTGCAGGAAGTTACATAAGCCAATCGCTTTCACTTTTCCTTCTTTATAAGCATCTTCCATCGCACGCCATACTTCTTTATTTTCTTCAAAATAGCGATTTTCTTCGCGGAACTCTTTCCATGGTTGTGGGCTATGAATCAGTAGTAAATCGATATAATCGAGATTCATCTTTTTCAGCGAGCGGTCAATCGAACGGACAACACCGTCATATTTTTTCGACTCTGCTCCCACTTTTGTGGCGATAAATAGTTCTTCTCGCGGAATACCACTTGCATGGATTGCTTCTGCCACACCACCTTCGTTCATATACGCTGGTGCTGTATCAATATGTCGATACCCCACCTCTAATGCGTCTGCAACGATTGGTGTGACCACATCGTTTTTAATAAGCCATGTTCCTAAGCCTACTTTTGGCATGTGTACACCATTTGATAATTTGTACTTTTCGTTAAACATCGTTCAATCTCCTTTTTGGTCGTCATTTTGAAAAGCATAACGAATAATGAATACGATACAACTAAAAATAAACAAATTTGAAGGTAATACCCATAGCTTATTATACGATAAGTCTTTATTTTCTGAAAATATAATGACTTTTACAATGTACGTGCTGCTTGTTTCTCAAATATCACTTGACCATCTACCATGGTGAAGACAACTTCATTGTGTAAAATATCACTTGGCTCAATTGTAAATAAATTTTGTTCAAAAACGACTAAATCTGCATACTTACCTACTTCAATCGTTCCTAATACATCTTCACTAAACGATCCATAAGCAGGCGCTTGTGTATAAGCACGCAATGTCTCTGCCATCGTCGTCTGTTCGCCTGTTCCCCATGTTTTTTGATTCGTCCGGTCCATTCGCGTTACAGCATGATAGATTTCGCGCATTGGCTCCATACTTACAACAGGAAAATCACTTCCATAAGCAAGTAATGCCCCCGCTTCTAATAATGTTTTTGAGTAGTAGGTTTGTTTAAATCGATCTTCACCCAAACGATCCACATAGACTTGTTGTTCTAATGCTGCAATATGATAAGGTTGCACAGACGCAATCACATCTAATTCTTTAAAACGCGGAATATCCTCTTGTTGAATACATTCAATATGTTCGATTGTATGGCGGGTTCCCATATGTCCATTCATACGACGCGCTTCTTCAAAAGCATCTAATGAAAATCTTACTGCTCCGTCACCAATCGCATGCAAACGAACACTGAACCTTTGTGCATCTGCTTCTACAATCCACTTCTTCATTTCTTCTAATGGATAAGTTGTTGTTCCTACATGTGGCTGATCGGCATATGGTTCTACCATGTACGCTGTATGCCCCGTAATAACACCATCCACAAATTGCTTTAAACCATTCATTTTAATTTTCGGATGTTGATAATCTGCTCTAAATTGATGCGCACGCGTTAAATTACCGTCCATTCTTGGTTGTAAAAAGACGCGTGCTGTTAATTCATTCATTTCTTCTAGCTTATAAAGTAACGAAAAATCATCGAGGTACTCAGAAAATGGTGCATACATATCATTCATCGATGTTACACCTAAACGGGCTGCTTCTTGAAAGAAAGTTTGAAGCATTGCTATTTTTTCATCATCTTTAAAATCATACGCCAATTGTTGGACTGCATCTTGTGCTTTTTCAACTAAAATCCCTGTTGCTTCTCCTTGTTCATCACGCAAAATTTCACCAAAACTTGGATTCGGTGTATCGTTTGTAATCCTTGCTTCACGTAAAGCTGCGCTATTCACCCAGCAATAATGACATTCTAAATGATTCAACAAAATTGGTTGATCTGGAAAATGTAAATCAAGCATCTCTTTTGTTGGTAATTGATCTTCTACCCAACTCCCGTTATCCCACCCAAATCCAATAATCCACTTCTTCGTATGATTTTTTGCATACGCTTTCACTTTTTCAATGACTTCTTCTGCTGAATTTGTATCATGTAAGGGGACACTAATCATCTGTAGTGCACCTGTGAATAGATGCAGGTGAAAATCATGTAGCCCAGGTGTAATTAATTGTTCACCGAAATCGAGTACTTCTTCTTCTCCCGTCAATGCTAAATCTTTTAATGTGGGTGCGACAGCTTGAATTTTCGCGCCGTCAATTAAAATGGCTGCTGGTTCTGGTTGATCTTGCAAACCTGTAAATACATTTTGACTAATGATGACTTTTTTCATTTATGATGCCTCCTCAAAGGATAAATCTAATTTTTTCATTCCTTTTACTTTCACAAGATAAATTAAATAACATACACCAATTGCTCCCCATGTAATCCCTAGAATTAATGAGTACACGTTGAGACTGATGATGAGATACAGTACAAATAATGCACCACAAGATGGGAGAATTAAATAAAGAATTGTACCTTTCACATCCCGTTTTTTCTGCTTTACATAATAGAATCCGATGACGGATAAATTCACGAATAAAAATGCAATCATGGCTCCAAAGTTAATAAAAGCTGTCGCCATTGTTAATGTCATAACAATCGACAATAAAGAAATCAATCCAACTAGTACTAAATTAAAGACTGGTGTTTGATATTTTGCATGTAATTTACTAAAAATGGCTGGTAACATACCATCACGCCCCATCGCATATAGAACACGTGATGCGCTAGATTGCGCCGCAAGACCTGATGCAAAACAGCCAATAAGCATACCCGCTAAAAAGAGGGATACGAATAAATTGCCCCCTACCATCGCTACCAATTCCATACCTGACGCATCTAAGTTTGAAAAATTCTGATAATTAGGTTGAACGCGTGCCGCAAAATAGGATACGACGATAAATACAGCTGTTCCAATTAACACAATCGCAAAGATCGCACGTGGAATCGTCTTTTTTGGATTGACAACTTCTTCCGCTAATGTTGTTACAGAATCGAAACCTAAATAAGAAAAACAAAGAAGTGATGCACCTGCCATTAGTAAGCCCAGATCAAAACCTGAATTAACAAAAGGCATCGTACTCCATAAGCTCTCACCATCATTTTGAAGGAAACGAATACTGAAAATTGTAAAAAGAATGACCACGATGAAGGCATATGCAAGTAATAAACTATTCACCCAAGACGCCATTTTCGTTCCACGAATATTAATGAATGTATTACACACGACAAGAATCAAAATCCACACCATCGCTGGAATAGAAGGAAAAACAGAGGATAAAAAGATGCTTGCAATCAAATAATTGACCATCGGAAGTAACATATAATCAGTTAATAATGCCCAACCGACTAAGAAACCAGCCTTTGAGTTAAAGGCTTTTTGTACATACGTATAAGCAGAACCTGAAATGGGAAAAGCTTTTACCATTTGAGCATAACTTAAGGCTGTAAAAGATAAGGCAATTGCTGCAAACAGATAAGCGAATGGAACACGCCCTCCTGTTACATCTGCCGCAATTCCATATGTTGTGAATACGGTTACAGGAGCCATTAAAGATAAGCCGAAAATGACTAGTTCAAAACCTGTTAATTGTCTTTTTAGTGAAACTTCTTGCATCACGTTCAACTCCATTTCATCTTATTTTCTTGTAGACATATTATGGATGAAATACATAAATAAGAAAAGAACCACATTTTAGAGAAAATAAGAACCAATACGAGAATTTAAAGTTATATGCATAGTGTAAATAAAAAAACATCGTAACCGATTACTCCGTTACGATGTTTTCATTATGTGAAATATAACGCTCTCACATCTGTATTTCCAAGTGACTGCCACTTAATTTGTTGGAAGGCATATTGGAAGCCAGCAGGTAAGTAATACTTCTGTTCGACTTGTTGCATACTTTCAGGTGTTTGATTGTATTGTTCATATAGTGTATGCTCTGAACCATCGCCTAATACACGCGCAGCATATAACTTGGCAATCGGCTGTAGCTCTGGCTTCTCCTGCCATGTAGCAGGACGATCTAGTAAACTATGTGCGATATGATTGATTGCATTTAGATGTATATATAACATGCCTGCAACATCATGTGGCAATGTTTTACGAACTTCACTTGGTAAACGTTTTAATGCTTGTAGCGCTTGTTCATCTTCATTTTGTAATAAGATTTGATCCATATGTAGCGTTAAGTGTGTCGCTGCCAAATGAAAACGAAGTGCAATCTCTCCGTCACCTTTTAAATAATAAATTTTCGCAATCGAATGTAATAGCCCTGCACTAATGCCCTGTTCTCGCTGATGGAGTTGATAATACTGTAATGCCTCATCAAATTGCTTTTTCTTTTTCGCTTGCATCGCTTGCTCTATTCTATTCATAAACTCCACTCCTCTATTTGTTCAGTATACTACGCTTTTAAATGAACGACATACTTCTTCACATAATCGACAAAAAAGGAACCGTAATTTATTCTACGGTTCCTTTTGATTTCTATTCTGCTTCTTCAGGTGGTTGTACTGTAATACGCACAATCGCACCGTCTGTTGCGGTATTCACTGCGGGTGAACCGTTTGATAGACGATCCGCATGGCGATATTGATCGGTTGAGATGACTTCGACAATCTCTTTTTCCGTCGCAATTTCTACCGTTGTACCACGTGCGACACGTAGAACTGCTTCAATACGATGTGGATTTGTTTTTAGTTCGCGCAATGTTTGAAGACCGCGTTTTGCACGTCCTGTCGGTTCGTATTCCTTAATCGACATCTTCTTCACTGAACCGCGTGTTGTAATGATGAGAACATCGCCTGCATCTTCTGGCGATACAATCGTTGTTGCGGCAATATAATCATCGTCTTTTAGATTAATTGCTTTAATACCTGCTGTTCGTACACTTGTTGGTGGTACTTCCTCTAGTGGGAAGCGTACGGCAAAACTCATATACGTTGTTAAGATGACATCTTGGTCCTCTGCTACGACATCTGCAAATTGTAATTCATCATCTTTTTTCAGATTTACTGCTTTGAATGGCTTATTATAACGTGTGACAAAGTACTCTTTTAAAAGTGTTCGCTTAATTTGACCATATTTTGAAACCGTCACAACATATAATGGTGCTTCGAAATCTTCGACGCCCACTACTCGGATAATGCGTTCTTCTGCATCTGTCACATTGACCAAGCTTGAAATATGTTGCCCTAAGTCTTTCCAACGAATATCTGGTAACTCGTGAATCGGTTGGAAAATATAATGTCCTTTGTTTGTGAAAAGAAGCACATGTTGTTGCGTATTCAATTGTTGTTTAAAGACAATTTCATCCGATTCCTTCATCGCAAAACCTTCGCCATTTGAAGATTTATATGAACGTAGACTCGTACGCTTCACATAGCCATCTTTCGTCACCGAAACGATGACATCTTCTGATGGAATTAATACATCCATGTTCAGTTTAATCTCTGCAATTTCTTCTTGAATAAGTGAACGACGATCTTCTTTAAAACGTTTACGAATATCAAGTAATTCTTTTTTCAAGACAGCCACAAGTGTTTTTTCATCTTGTAAAATGCCTTCTAATTCCGCAATGGTCGCATTCAATGTCGCTTCTTCTTCACGTAATTCCGTAATATCGGTATTCGTTAAACGATACAGTTGCAGCGATACAATTGCTTCTGCTTGTACTTCTGTAAAGTCGAATTTCGTCTCTAAATTATTTTTTGCATCTTTTTTATCTTTTGATGCACGAATCGCTTGAATAACTTCGTCTAAAATCGATAGTGCCTTCATCAGACCTTCTACAATATGTAGACGCGCGTGTGCTTTTCGTAAATCGAATTGGCTACGTTTCGTAATAATCTCTTTTTGGTGCTTGATATACGCATCTAACATCATCGGTAATGTCATCATCGTTGGACGACGGTCATGAATTGCAATCATGTTAAAGTTATAAGCTACTTGTAAATCCGTATTTTTAAAGAGATATTGTAAAATCGGTTCTGCTGGAATGTCACGACGCATCTCGATAACGATTCGCAAACCTTGACGATCCGATTCATCACGTACTTCTGCAATACCTTCTAAGCGCTTATCGACACGTAACTCATCTATTTTTTTCACAAGATTGGCTTTATTTACGTCGTATGGAATTTCATCAACGACAATTTGCTCTTTTGAACCTTTTAATGTTTCAATGCGTGTTTTGGCACGTACAACAATTTTACCACGACCTGTTTCATACGCTTTTTTAATCCCTGCCACACCTTGAATAATCCCACCTGTTGGAAAGTCAGGACCTGAAATAACTTTCATCAGTTCATCTACTGTGGCATTTTGATTTTTCAATCGCATGAGTACTGCATCAATCACTTCATGCAGTGCATGCGGTGGAATATCTGTCGCATAACCTGCCGAAATCCCTGTCGAACCGTTTACTAATAAGTTTGGGAAGCGCGCTGGTAATACAGTTGGCTCCATATCTTGGTCATCAAAGTTTGGAATGAAATCAACCGTCTCTTTTTGAAGATCGCGCAACATTTCACCTGCAATACTTGATAAACGTGCTTCTGTATAACGCATCGCAGCAGGTGAGTCCCCGTCTAACGAACCGTTATTCCCGTGCATCTCAACGAGTGGATGACGTGATTTCCAATCTTGTGATAGACGAACCATCGCTTCATAAACAGAACTATCGCCATGTGGGTGATAATTCGCAATTACATTCCCTACTGTTTTAGCAGATTTACGGAATGGTTTATCATGCGTATTATGATCCATAAACATCGCATATAAAATACGACGTTGTACAGGCTTCAATCCGTCACGAGCATCTGGTAATGCACGATCTTGAATAATATATTTACTATAACGACCAAATCGGTCACCAATAACCTCTTCTAAAGGCAGATCTTGAAATTGCTCTTTCTCTGTCATTTACAGATCCCCCTGCTCTTCATTTTTCTCGATAAATTCACTTTCTAAAATGTTGTCATCTTCTTCTAATCCGAAGTCAACATGTGTTTCAATCCAATTACGACGTGGCTCTACTTTATCGCCCATTAATGTCGCAACACCGCGCTCTGCACGTTCTAAATCGTTAATTTTCACACGAATTAATGTACGTGTTTCAGGATTCATCGTCGTATCCCATAACTGGTCAGCATTCATCTCACCAAGACCTTTATAGCGTTGTAAAACATAGCCTTTTCCGACTTTTTGAATTGCTTGATTTAATTCACGTTCTGTCCATGCATATTCAATGACTTCTTTACGTCCTGTACCTTTAGATACTTTATAAAGCGGTGGTAGAGCGATATAGACCTTCCCTGCTTCCACAAGTGGTCGCATGTAACGGAAGAAGAATGTTAATAATAATACTTGGATGTGCGCACCATCTGTATCGGCATCGGTCATAATGATGACTTTATCATACGCTGCATCTTCTACATTAAAGTCTGCACCAACACCCGCACCAACTGCATGAATGATCGTCGCAATTTCTTCGTTCTTCATAATGTCTTGTAATTTTGCTTTTTCAGTATTAATGACTTTACCGCGAAGTGGCAAAATCGCTTGGAATGAGCGGTCGCGCCCTTGTTTTGCTGAGCCACCCGCTGAATCTCCTTCGACTAAATACAGTTCATTTTTCGCCGCATTTTTTGATTGTGCTGGCGTTAACTTACCTGATAATAGCGTCGATTGCTTTTTATTCTTTTTGCCATTACGTGCATCTTCTCTCGCCTTACGTGCTGCTTCACGTACTTGTTGTGCGCGAATCGCTTTACGCACAAGCGATGTACTAAGCTCTGCATTTTCTTCTAGCATGTACATTAATTGTGTCGAGACGACTTGATCAACTGCACTACGCGCTTCGCTTGTACCTAGTTTTCCTTTTGTTTGTCCTTCAAACTGTAGTAAGCCTTCTGGGATTCGAACGGAAACAATCGCAGCTAGTCCTTCACGAATATCCGAGCCTTCTAGGTTCTTATCTTTTTCTTTTAATAAGCCTACTTTACGTGCATATTCGTTAAAAGCGCGCGTTAAAGCAGCTTTCGCACCTGTTTCGTGTGTACCACCATCACGTGTACGCACATTATTTACGAAAGATAGAATGGTTTCTGAATAACCGTCATTGTATTGGAACGCAAACTCCACTTCAATTTGGTCTTGTGTACCTTCTACATATTTGACTGGGTGTAGCACATCTTTTTCATCATTTAAATAGGCTACGAATGCTTCAATCCCGTTCTCATAATGATACACTTCATGTTTTTCTGTATTTTCATCAATTAATTCGATTTTTAACCCTTTTAATAAGAAAGCCGATTCACGTAATCGTTCTGCTAATGTATCGAAATTATATTTTGTAACGGAGAAAATCGTTGGATCCGGCTTAAAATGAACCAGTGTTCCTGTCTCTTTCGTTTTGCCTAGCTGTTCTAGCGTCGTGACAGGCGTTCCACCGTTTTCAAAACGCATTTGATACTTAGTACCTTCTCGGTAAATTGTTACTTCTAAAAACGACGACAGCGCGTTTACAACGGATGAACCTACACCATGTAGTCCTCCTGAAGTTTTGTAGCCACCTTGACCGAATTTACCACCTGCATGAAGTACAGTAAAGATAACCTCTGGTGTAGGCTTCCCTGTTTTGTGCATACCTGTAGGCATACCTCGACCGAAGTCGCGTACGCTGATGGATTGATCTTCATGTAGTGTGACGATAATGTGGTTACCGAAGCCTGCTAGCGCTTCATCAACTGCGTTATCGACGATTTCGTAAACGAGATGATGTAAACCTCTACTATCCGTCGACCCTATGTACATCCCTGGTCTTTTTCTTACTGCTTCAAGACCTTCAAGTACTTGAATATCATCTTCATTATAAGACGATAGTGTATTATTTTTCGTCAAAAAAAATCCTCTCCTAACACGAACATCTGTTTCGCTTTATTTAAGTCTAGTATGAACTTAGCGTTTCTGTCAACAGCATACAGGCTATATATCAGGCTTGATTATACACTAAATCATTGAATTTACAAATATAGCTAGCTACTGTTCAACGTTTTTTTACATAGCCTTCTTATTATAAGAGTAAATTTTGCTTTGTGGCAAACAGTTACTGTATTTTTATTGCGAAATAAACGATTTCAGCATAAACTGAAAACACCTACATTGTCTTATTGTTCCAAAAGCGTAAGCATGATAAAATATTATGACAATATATTAGTACCTGTAACTAAGAGAAAAAGAAGGAGCATTCAGATATGAATACCGCAATCGTCATTATTCTAGCCTATTTAATTGGCTCCATCCCATCTGGTCTATGGATTGGTCAACTGTTCTATAAAACGGACATTCGACAACATGGTAGTGGGAATCTAGGTGCTACAAACACATTTCGCGTACTCGGTAAAAAAGCCGGTGCTGTTGTCACAGTCATGGATATCTTAAAAGGAACGCTCGCTACGTTATTACCCACGTTTGCGATTCTTTCAAACAGTCATGTTCATCCGCTTGTAGCTGGTGTCATCGCTGTTGTCGGTCATATGTTCCCAATCTTCGCGAAATTCCGCGGAGGTAAAGCTGTCGCAACATCTGCGGGTGTGCTACTTGGTTATCACTGGCCCATCTTCGTCATTTTATTAATTGCTTTCTTACTTTGTTTAAAAGCATTTAAAATGGTGAGTCTTGCTTCGATGTTCGCCGCAGTCGTTGCATTCATTTATGGATTAACGTATGCTGTACTCGACCAAGAATATTTACTATTCGCTGTTGTCACAGCTCTTGCAACATTCGTTATTTATCGTCATCGCGCAAACATAAAACGTATCAAAGAGGGTACAGAACCTAAAGTAACGTGGATTTAAAATCAAAAGGAGTGTGCATGTATATGGAAATTTTGATTACAGATGAAGCAATCAAGTGGTTTCAAAAAGAGATGGACTTAGAGCCAGGCGCACATATTCGCTTCTTTGCTCGCTATGGTGGCTCAAATCCCTTCCATGAAGGTTATTCCATCGGCATGAATACAGATACACCGATTGACGCTGCTGTTGTCACTGAACAAGGCGGTTACCGCTTCTTCATCGAAACAGATGATCTCTGGTTCTTTGACGGACATGATTTTAAAGTAAAAGTCGACAATGACTTAGACGAACTATTATACGAATATGTTGACTAGAAGAATGGGTGCATACCCATTCTTTTTTGTTTGGGATTGGGACATTCGGGGGCGGAAATGGGGCATTCGCTGCTCGGTTCGGGACATTCGAGGGCGAAAATGGGTCACTCGCCCGAAAGACTAAATTGCTCCCTTTTTGTACTTTCTTCAAGACTTTTGAGTAATTCAATAGAACTTGATTTGACTAGGCTGGTGTGAATTCGAACATTCGACCCGCATTTTGGGAGATTCGATGAAGCTGTTGGGTCACTCGCTGCTCGGTTCGGGACATTCACTCGTCCAAACGGGACATTCGAGGGCGAAAATGGGTCACTCACCCAAAAGACTAAATTGCTCCCTTTTTGTACTTTCTTCAAGGCTTTTGAGTAATCAAAAGGACTTCAATCGACTAGTATAGTGTGAATTCGAACATTCGACCCGCATTTTGGGTCATTCGTCGAAGTGAACAGGTCATTCGCTACTTGGTTCGGGACATTCACTCGTCCAAACGGGACATTCGAGGGCGAAAACGGGTCACTCGCTGCTTGATTCGGGTCACTCACCCTACTACTTCATATAAAAAAACCAGAATGCGTTCATTCTGGTTTTTCTTCTGCGATTTCTAAGTAGCGTTCGTACCATGCTTTGTCGATTTTCATCATAGAAATTGGGCGGAAAGAGTCTTTTTTAACAACGATATGTTCTGTTGTTGCTGTTGCAGCAACTGTTCCATCTTCATGGAGTATCTCGTAACCGTAGACTGTACGTAAACGGTCCTGTGTTTTTACCCATGTGCGAATTTTAGCAGGCTTACCATAGCGCAGTGCAGCCTTGTAGGAAATGTTTACGTTCATAACAGGTGAAACATAGCCTGCGTCCTCTAACTCTGTTACAGAGAAGCCTAGGTCCTTAATTAGCTGTGTTCTGCCCATCTCTAGCCAGATGACATAGTTTGCGTGGTAGACAACACCCATTTGATCCGTTTCTGCGTAACGAATTTCAATCTCTTTTTCACTTATATACATGCTTTCTTCACCTCATGTAATAGTATATCAAAAAAATGGTTACGTTGTCGGCATAAAAAAAGACCTACCCGTTAAGGTAGATCTTTTCTCGGTTACGCAACATTATTTTGCAAGTTTGTTACGTAATACCATTTGTAGGATACCACCGTTACGGTAGTAATCTACTTCAACTTCTGAATCGAAGCGAGCTAGAGCTTGGAATTCTTTCACAGTACCGTCAGCTGCAGTAGCAGTTACAGTTAACATATCTTTTGGTTTTACACCTTCAGCGATATTTACTGAGAAGATTTCTTCACCAGTTAAGCCAAGTGTTTCAGCTGATTCGCCTGGAGCGAATTGAAGCGGAAGAACACCCATCATAACTAGGTTAGAACGGTGAATACGTTCGTATGATTCAGCGATAACTGTTTTAACACCTAAAAGGTTTGTACCTTTAGCTGCCCAGTCACGTGAAGAACCCATACCGTAATCTTTACCAGCTAATACTACTAAGCCAGTGTTGTTTTCAGCATATTTCATTGCTGCATCGTAAATGTACTCAACTTCACCTGTTGGCCAGTAAGTAGTGAAACCACCTTCTGTACCTGGAGCGATTTGGTTACGGATACGGATGTTAGCGAATGTACCACGCATCATTACTTCGTGGTTACCACGACGAGAACCGTAAGAGTTGAAGTTACGAGGTTCTACACCGTTTGCACGTAAGTATTGACCTGCTGGTGTTTCTTTACCAATTGCACCTGCTGGTGAAATGTGGTCAGTTGTGATTGAGTCACCAAACTTAGCTAAAACGCGTAAACCTTCAAGAGCAGAGATATCCTCTGGAGAAGCTGATAAGTTTTGGAAGAATGGTGGGTTTTGGATGTAAGTTGATTTCTCATCAAATGTGTAAAGAGTTGATGTAGAAGTTTCAATTGCATTCCAAGTTTCATTTGCATTGAATACAGTTTCATATTCTTTTTGGAATAATTCACGTGTAACAACTTTAGATAATACATCGTTGATTTCATCAGTTGATGGCCAGATGTCATCGAAGAATACGTCGTTGCCATCTTTATCTTTACCGAATGAATCTTTACGAAGGTCAACATCTACAGTACCTGCTAATGCGTAAGCAACAACAAGTGGTGGTGATGCTAAGTAGTTCGCTTTTACAAGTGGGTGAACACGGCCTTCGAAGTTACGGTTACCAGAAAGTACAGAAGTTACGAATAAATCGTTTGATTGGATCGCTTCTTCGATTTCTGGAAGTAAAGGACCTGAGTTACCGATACATGTTGTACAACCGTAACCTACAGTGTTGAAACCGATTTGGTCAAGGTATGATTGTAAACCTGAATCTTCTAAGTAACCAGTTACAACTTTTGAACCTGGTGCTAAAGAAGTTTTAACCCATTTAGGAACAGTTAAGCCTTTTTCAACCGCTTTTTTCGCAACAAGACCTGCAGCGATTAAAACGTATGGGTTAGATGTATTTGTACATGAAGTGATTGCAGCGATTCCTACAGCGCCTGCTGGAATTTCTACATCGCCTTCAGCAAATTTAGCTGCTGCTGTTTTAGAGAACTCATCTTCAGTTAAACCGAAGCCTTGTACGCCAGATGGAGCAACTACTGCTTCATGGTAACGAGATTTCATTTCAGTTAATGGAATTAAATCTTGTGGACGTTTTGGACCAGAAAGGTTTGGTTCAATTTGTGCAAGATCGATTTCCACTACGTCAGTGTAATCTGGCTCTAAGTTTGCATCGAAGAACATATCGTTCGCTTTTAAGTAAGCTTCAACTACTGAAATGTGCTCTTCTTCACGGCCTGTTAAGCGCATGTAGTTAAGAGATTCTTCATCAATTGCGAAGAAACCACAAGTAGCACCGTATTCAGGAGCCATGTTTGAAATTGTAGCACGGTCAGCTAATGGAAGTGCTGGTACGCCAGGTCCGAAGAACTCAACGAATTTACCAACAACGCCTTTTTTACGTAACTCTTGCGTTACTTTAAGCGCTAAGTCTGTAGCTGTTGTACCTGATGGAAGTGTACCAGTAAGTTTTACACCGATAACTTCAGGAATTGGGAAGTAAGAAGGTTGTCCAAGCATACCTGCTTCTGCTTCGATACCACCAACGCCCCATCCAAGTACGCCGATACCGTTGATCATTGTAGTATGAGAGTCAGTACCTACTACTGAATCTGGGAATGCTTCGAATGAACCGTCTTCGTTCTTGTTCACGTGTACAACTGGTGCTAAGTACTCTAAGTTAACTTGGTGTACGATACCTGTTGCTGGTGGTACAGCACGGAAGTTATCGTATGCAGTTTGAGCCCATTTTAGGAAGTTGTAACGTTCTGCGTTACGTTCGAATTCTAGATCCATGTTCGCTTGTAATGCTTGAGCATTACCGTATTTGTCTACTTGTACTGAGTGGTCAATTACAAGGTCAACTGGGATTGCTGGGTTGATTTCGTTACCGTCGCCACCCATGTCGTTCATTGCTGTACGTAGAGAAGTTAAGTCAACTACTACTGGTACACCAGTGAAATCTTGTAATACTACGCGAGATGGTTTGAAAGGTACTTCAGCGTTTGCATCTGATCCTTTACCCCATTTTGCTAAGTTATCTACGTGATCTTCTTTGATTACGTATCCGTCATATTGACGTAAAACTGATTCTAATAAAATTCTGATTGAATAAGGAAGGCGTTTGATGTTTGCTACGCCAGCTTCTTCAATTGCACCTAAACGGTAGAAGTTGTAAGTCTTGCCGTTTACTTCGAATGAAGAGCGACTGTTATGCAAGTTAGTGTTTGCCATTTGTTCGGTTCCCCCTCTAATTTAACTAATATAAAAAGGCTTTTTCATGAGCCACTTTTCTCCAACACCAATGATATAAGATGCCTGCACATAAGTAAATAACATTAAAATTATACTTTATGATAAGCAAAAGTTATGACCTTATTATTCAATAAAGCGCATTCGTTCCTCTTTTGTTAGGATTCGACATTTTTTGCTTACTGGTGATAATTTTTGTCTATTTTGTGCAACAAGTTGATAAAGTGTATTGCGGACACTTTTCGGTATAAATTGCCCTATTTTCGCCAAAGAATAAGGAAAAGAAAGTGTTGACGCTACTTTAATCACAGCATCTGATTGTGTAAAAATGCGTTGATTGTCTAAAACAACCACTGAATTTAAATCTTTTGTCAGCGCTTCTGGCAAATGTTTTTTAGCGAAATCGCTTTGCAAGGAAGCAAAATAAAAGGTAGGTAGTTTTTCATGTTCTAAAACGAGCTGTACCGACCACTGACAAAAACCACAGGTTCCGTCGTAAAAAAGAATGGGTTGATTCATTATATCAAAGCCTCTTTTCTGGTTGGAGACAGATTTGCCTCACTATTCTTATTATGGAATTCTTTATATGCTGTTGTCAATTTTTATCCATATAAAAAAGAAACCTCATTGCTGAGATTTCATTTTCTTCTATTTTAAGTATTATGAGCGCAAGAATGTCTCGCTCGATATGTTTGCTGTTGAATGATTTACGCATGTAGCAATCGTATGCAGTGTAATCTTTTCAAAAGCTGCTAAACTCTTTTCTAATGCTGTCGCTGTAAATGGAATCAGTTGTCCTTGTACATAGACTTGAATTAAGGCGCGCGGTGTTTCAAATAAAATCGTATCTCCATGAACATGAATGATTTTAAACCCATAGTGATGCATGCCATCGTCATCAACTAAAATGCTACGACGAAAATCTTCTTCCTCTTCTTGGTCATCTGCTACGATTTTTTCCACCATATAATTCGGTTGTGTTTCACTACCACCATTACGTAAAAACCAAATTTCTGCATTGATAATATTATCACCTAGCATGTATTGGTGGTTAATATAATCTAAAAAGTCAGCTAATTTAACATTCGGAGCTAAATTTTTCATGCGATAACCATTTCCAAGCTCAAGTATGTTATCCGCTTCATTTAATATTAACTTATCCGCATTATAGCGTGTTTTGCCAAAAGTAATTTTCAACATCTTCTATTACATCCTCCATTAACTTACGAATCACACTATATTATACACCGTTTGGAAATTAAAAGTGGCTTATTTTTTTAAAACTTCTTCCATGTAATCATGCAATTTCGTCAAATCTGTTAGATGTGCATTACATACTTCACTATCTTTACAGATTAAATGACTAATCGTTTTATAATAGTCGGGGTTTTTCGGATCGCGTGCGTGGGTCTTCGCTGTGAAATAGACCACCTCATTCGTACATCCACAAAACGCACAAATATTCTTTTGATGCTTATCGATAAAATGTCCTGCAATCGCACATAATTCACCCGCTATTTCTGCCACGATAACTTTTTGATGTGAACGTACATCATCAAAACCTAAATAACTACGCTTCGTATTCGCCGCTAATTCTTCTGGCACTTTTAACTTCTTATACTTTGGTAGTAATTTTTTTAGTTCAGCAAGTGTCACAACGGGAAAATCAAGTTCACACGCTTTGATTTGTTCGAGGTACATCTCGTTATTTTCATAACGTGTAAAATCAATTAGTTGGCGCTGTTCTTCTGTTAATTGTATAAATTGTGCTTCAATTTTAAAGTGAGCTTCTTCCGTCAATGCACGCATTACACTTTTCGGTAAATGTTTTTGCTGACCGTCTATAATCTGTTTCATCTGTTTTTCAATGAAGATCACTTGATCATGTCGAATAAATGGTTCCATTTTGACTCCCTCATTTCTATAGTCAAAGTATAAAACGTAACCAACGTAATGACGAGTGGGTAAAATCATTTGAATGATTTTTTCCCTTTTTGATAAATAATTTTGCGAATCGTTTCAACCGATAGATAGTACTGTTGCGCCAATTGTTCCTTTGTAGCACCTTGCGCATACGCTTTACAAATAGCTTCATTTCGTTCATATAACGCTTTTCTGCTACCACTCTTTTCTCCCCAGCGCTTCGGCTCATCTTTTCTCGGAATATAGAGTGTTTGCCCTTGTACATATTGTTGAATTTCTTTCATTAATTTCTCTGGTAAAATTTCTTTTGCGTTTTGATAACTCATGCTTTTGGCTCCTTATATTGTCATCTCTAAGGGCAAAACCATTCATTAAAAACACAAAGCTTGCGATGTGGAATTATTCACCCCATGCAAAGAATCGCACTTTTAAGAAAGGCTTTGCATGAGTTTTTGAAATAATCGATGAAGAAATCATCTAACAAGCACCTCCTTTTCGTCTTTATTATCGTAACGCAAAAAGAAAAATCCCTCCATTATAAAATAGAGAGATTTTTTAATTTTTACTGATCTGATACGACAATGTACGTTGCGTAAATCGGACCATGTACACCTACGACTAAGTCCATTTCGATATCAGCTGAGTTACTTGGACCTGATACGAAATCAACAGCTGCAGGTAATGTTTTGCCCGCTTCCACGAATTCACGTTCCATTTCTTGTACAGCCTGTGTAATACGAGGGCGAAGTGTACTCTTTTTAACAATCGCAATAAAAGCGTTCGGTAATAACCCAACTGCCTTTCCTTGTCCTTCTGCTGAATATAAAACAACCGTTCCTGATTCAGCAAGTGCATATTCAGCAAACACAATCCCAATATTCGAATCGTTCGTGCGCTCGAAGTTTTCTGTACGACTAAGACCTGAATCCCATACATGTACGCGTAATCCTTCTTCTACCCACTGTTTTTCATATAATTCGTCTAAACCGAGCTTTTGGAAGCGTTCATCATTCCATAGAGCAACGGATTCGCCGCCATGTTGTTTAACAGCTTCATCGACTGCCTTCTTCACGTCACCTGATGACACTTCTACAACATTTGTATTATTTAAACGACCACATTGTTCCACAAATGCCGGCATCAGCTCATCAATGGATAAATGCGATAGTTTTTTTTCTTCTGGCTTATGTTGCCAATTACGCACAGGCTTTTGTGTAGGCGAAAAAGGTCGGTTTAAGGATGTAGCAATCTTTTCTAAAAATTTCTCACGATTTTGAATCATTTATTTTCCGCCTTTCTTTTCACGCTTATCAAACCAATCACGTAACTTTTCACGTTCCACAACAGGGAAGTCTCGAATATCCGTCCAATCTTTCAGTGGACCGACACCTTTTGAAATCATTTGATCTTTTGACAATGGTTTCATCACTGCTGCCGCAATTTTCGTACCTACATTAAATAATGTGCTATTTGAAGCACCGACACTAAAGCCTTTCATCATAAGACCTTCTGAAACAGGTGCGCGTCCTTCTTTTTCGACGATGACTTGACGATGTTTAAGTAGCAATTCATGTAGTGGAATTTTAACAGGACAAGCATCTGTACATGCACCGCATAGAGATGAGGCATATGGTAGTTCTTTAAAATCATCATATCCCGCAAGAAGTGGTGTTAAAACAGCTCCAATTGGGCCCGAATAAATCGAGTTATACGAGTGCCCTCCAATATGGCGATACACAGGACAAACATTAACACATGCTGCACAGCGAATACATTGTAAAACCGACTTGAATTCGCCAGCTAAAATATCTGAACGCCCATTATCTAAAATGACTAAATGGAATTCTTCTGGACCATCAACATCTTCTGCACGTTTTGGACCTGTAATAACATTCACATATGATGTTAATTTTTGCCCTACTGCGCTACGTGTCAGCATATTAACGAGTACTTCCATCTCCTCTAAACTCGGTACAATACGCTCCATACCCATAACAGCAATTTGCGTTTTTGGAATGGTTGTCACAAGTCCCGCGTTCCCTTCATTTGTAACGAGTGAGATGGAACCTGAATCAGCAATCGCAAAATTACAGCCTGTAATGCCGACTTCTGCTTGCATATAATCATCACGTAAAATTGTACGAACGAATCGTGCTAAATCTTTGGCATCAGCTGAACCGTCTTCTGGATAACCGAGCTTTTTAACGAATACTTCTTTGATTTGGAAACGATTTTTATGAACAGATGGTGCGACAATATGAGATGGCTTATCGTGATCATCTAATTGTAAAATATACTCCCCTAAATCTGTTTCAAGTACGGTACAGCCTATTTCTTCTAATGCTTCATTCAGGCTAATCTCTTCTGTTACCATCGACTTTGATTTTAAAACGCGTGTTGCTTGTTGTTTTTGAACAACCGATTGGATGTAAGCATTCGCTTCTTCTGGTGTTTGCGCAAAGAAGACATGACCTCCTGCTTTTTCAACATTTTCAGAGAGTTCATATAAGTAGTAGTCGAGATTATCGAGAACGTGTTGACGTATTTCTTCGCCATGTTTACGCCACTCTTCCCAATCGCCTAGCTCGTCTACTGCTTTTAAACGTCCACCATGTAGACGGTTTTGTGCTGATGTAACTGCACCGCGCATGAAGTCACGTTCTAAATTTGTATTCACATTATCTTTGAATGCATTGTCATTATATTTAATCGCCATGAAAATCCCCCCTTATGCTTGTTGATTTAAGATTTCAGCAATGTGAATCGTCTTAATTTTTTCGCCGCGACGATGCATACGTCCGCCAATATTCATTAAACAACCGCCATCTGCACCAACTAAATATTCAGCCTCTGTTTCAATCGCTGAATCGACTTTTTCATCTACCATTTGCTCTGAAATATTACCCATTTTCACTGAGAATGTTCCGCCAAATCCACAGCAATTATAGCTATATGGTAATGGAATGAATTCTAAGCCCTTCACATTATTTAATAATGTAAACGGTGCGTCTTTCACACCGAGTAGACGTGTCATATGACATGATGGATGGTATGTGATTTTGTGGTTGAATGTTGCGCCAACATCTTCTACTTTTAAAACATTCACAATAAAATCGGTTAATTCATATGTTTTATCCGCTACGATTTGTGCTTTTTCAGCATAAGCTGAATCGTCTTTAAAAACATGTGGATATTCTTTAAACATCGTGGCACATGAACCAGATGGTGTAACAATCACTTCTGCATCTAAAAATGTATCAATCATTTTACGCATCGGTTCTTTTGCTTTTTCAACATAACCTGAGTTATAAGCTGGTTGACCGCAACACACTTGCGAACGCGGAAACTCAATCTCACACCCGAGTCTTTCTAATAATTCGACAGTTGCCTTCCCTACATTGGTTTGAAATGTATCGACAAGACATGTCGCGAACAATGATACTTTCATTGGTCATCCCCCTCAATTGAATCCAAAGAAATTAGAAAATTTAAAAACTTATTTTATTTATTATACTACCCTTCTAGACGGAATAATCACTATAACTAAATGGAATAAAGATTATATGTTTCAACCTTTTAAAGAATAAAGAAAAAGGCATCACTTTATAAAGTGACACCTCCTACTTATGACAATGCTTTTTTCTGTTTCCAAAATAGTGCAAGGATAAAACTAATTAATAGTAGAATCGCTGCAAAATAATATGGATAGTTCATATTTTGATCGAATAGCATACCACCAATAATCGGACCCATCACATTCGCTAATGATGTGAACATCGAGTTCATACCACCAACAAATCCTTGTTCATCTCCTGCAATCTTTGATAAATACGTCGTTAATGCTGGACGAATTAAATCAAAACCAACAAATACAAGGAAGCAGACAATCATAACTGTCCAATAATTCGGTGCTAGTGCAATCGCTAAAACGAACACGACCGAATAGATTAAACTAAGACGAATGACATTAATTTCCCCTAGTTGCTTCACCATACGATCAAAAATCAGTAACTGGAAGATTGCTCCTAAAATTCCACCACCCATAATCGCAATCGCGACATCTTTTGGTGTGAAATTAAATTTATGGTCAACGAACAGGCTGAAGAATGATTCGACGGCTGCTAAACCAAATGACGATGTAAAAATCAAGACGAATGGTAACAAGTAGAGTGGTGTCAATAGACGACCAAGTCCTGCCTTCTTCTTCGGTGTCGCATGCTCTCCAGCATCTGCGATGGCTGCTTTCTTTTCAGGCTCTTTTAATAAAATTTGTGATAAAATCGCCGCGACTGTGCCGAGTATGGCTGCCGCAAAGAAAGGCACGCGTGTACCAACTTCTGCTAAGAACCCTCCTACCCCAGGTCCAATAATAAATCCTAAATTAATAGCTGCCGACATAAAACCAAGTGCTTTAGGTCGTTCTTCATTTGATGTGATGTCGGCAATAAAAGCTGTTACAGCAGGCATGATGAATGCACCACTGACACCGCCTAAAATACGCGAAATAAATAGAACTTCCACACTTTTCCCTAGTCCAAATAATAATTCAGAAAAGGCAAAAATGAAAAGTCCAAGGACAATCATAATTTTTCTACCAAATCGGTCCGCTGCTTTCCCCGCAAAAGGTGACACGATTAACTGCGATAAAGCAAACGCGGCGGTTAAATAACCGACCGTTGTTCCACTAATACCAAACTCATTCATAATCGTTGGCAAAATCGGAATAACTAAACCGATGCCTAAGAAAGCAATGAACAGATTTCCAAGTAAAATAAATAATGTTAACTTATTTTTCATGTTGAATAACCTCGATTCTGTTCAATTTCTATTACTAAACTTAAACCTTACAGTAACTATAATGTCAAGCGATTAATCTAGCAAACGTACTTTTAACTCTACTAAAATTTTTTCTTCTACATTTGTTGAAAAACTCATCGGCATAATAGATTCCCAAACGACCTCTTCTACGTGCAAGTCATTTATTTGAATATATTGCCATAGTTTTTCATACATTTGAATGTATTGTGCCGACGTATAAATAAAGGCCATTTCAATATATTTGCCTTCTGGCATCGTCACAATATTCATCGCCTCATTTTGCACATGGAATAATTTTGATGTCAAAATCGGAATGAAAATTTGGGTGTATTGAATATCTTCTATTTGTTTGTATCGTTTGAGTGGATAATAACTACCATAACGAATGGTCTGTACGCTTCCCTCATTTTCAATTGTCTCTGTTAACTTACGCATTTCATCATTTGAGACATGTTCGGGAGTTGCATTTGGTGCTGTTAAACAAAGAAGGCGAGCGGATTCTTCGTGCTTTGTAAACACTTCATTTAAAACGGGAATCGCAAGTTGTTCTTCCATTTGTTTACGTGTTTTTCGAAGTGTATATTGTGTTTCTTGTAGCTGTGCTAATTTATTAGCCAATGTTTCTTCTTGTTTATTTAAGTAATTAATCATTTCTTCAATTGAGAAATGCTGAATTTCTTTAATTTTCTCAAGAGGTGTACCGACAAATCGCAAGCTTTTAATCAAATCGATTAAATATAGTTGTGATTCCGCATAGTAGCGGTAATTTGTGGCTGGATCTGTATAAATCGGCTTAAATAAATCAATTTGATCGTAATATCGTAATGTTTGGCTTGGTAAATTCGTTAGCTTTGCCATTTGTCCAATCGTATAATGCCTATTATCCATGTTTTTTCCTCATTTCCATCCAGTCTAACCTTACTTTTTTCAAAGTAAGAAAGAAAAGGAGGAACGACGGATATTTCACGTCATTTCTCCTCTTACTCATGCATTGCATGATCAATCGCTTGGTGTAGTAAATCAATGACATGTTCGTCGTCATGTGCATAATACATTGTTGTACCTTCTCTTCTAAATTTCACGAGACGTAAATTTTTTAAAAAACGAAGTTGGTGTGATACCGTAGATTGTCCAAGATTGAGTGCTTCTGCGATATCATTCACTGAACGTTCTGTACCACATAAATAATTTAAAATACGAATACGAGTTGGATCACTCAACGCTTTAAATGTTTGCGATACAACGAATAATGTTTCTTCATCTAATTGTCGTTCACATATATGTTTCATACATATCACTCCTAATGATTATGCCCTGCATGTGGATCTAGCTCTACTTTCATCGTACAGAATAAATCAGGTTGATGTGCAAGTGAAGCTGCTTCTAATTGAATTGTTACATGTTGAATATTCTCATGGGCTAGTTGATGTTCTAAATCTGCGAGTAATTGTGAACTTTCAATTACGGTTAAATTATCTGGAACTACTAAGTGACATGTTAACGCATTTAAACGAGATGTAATTGTCCATACATGTAAATCGTGAACACCTTGTACTTCTTTTTTAGACTTTAGAATATCTACTAAGTGGTCAATCTCGATATCTTTTGGTGTTCCTTCCATTAACACATGAACTGAATCCATCGTCACTTTAAAGCCACTTCGTAAAATTAATATTGCGACAATAATACTTGCGATTGGATCAGCTATTCGCCAGTCAAAGAATAAAATACAAAGACCTGCAACAATTGCACCAATTGAACCAAGCATATCTGAAATAACATGTAAATACGCACCACGCATATTTAAGTTCTCTTTCGTATCGGCGCCGCGCATCATAATATATGCAACTAAGATGTTTACAAGTAATCCAATCGTACTGATAATTAACATACCTGTTGTTGAAACTTCAGGCGGATTTTTAAAGCGATCGAATGCTTCATAAAAAATGTATAAAGCCACTAACATAAGTGTAACACCATTCACAACAGCCGCTAAAATTTCAAAACGTTTATAGCCATATGTTTTACCGTTATTCGAAGCTTTTTGTGCAAGTGTAAAAGCGATAAGCGCTATGGCTAATGATATCGAATCACTTAACATATGCCCTGCGTCGGATAGTAATGCTAAACTATTGGTTAAAAAACCACCAACCATCTCAATAATCATGTACACTGTAATAATAATGAGTGAATACCAAAGTATTTTCCGATTATTATTTTGTTCTTCCATTTTTAACACCCCTTTATATGAACATATAATCATATATACATATTATAAGTAAATGGAAGCAAAGTCAAGCTTCCATCTCATTTTTACTCGCTATACTCTTTTTATAAGCAAGTGGGGTTTGTCCCATACGTTCTTTAAACTTCTCAATATAATAGCTTGTACTATTAAATCCCACTTCATAAGCTACTTCTGTAACATTATAATGTTGCAAATAAGTAAGGCTTTTTCGAATTCTATAGTCCGTCACATATTGTAATGGTGTTGTATGTAAAATTCGTTTGAAATAACGACAACATTCCGAGCGGCTTAGCTGCCCTGCTTGTGCAATATTTTCTAAAATAATCGTTTCAGCATAATGTGTGTGAATCCATTGGAGCATCTGCTTCATACGCTCATTTTGAATAGGCTGTCTAAGTGCAATACCTTGTTGAAACCCTATAATCATCTCTTTCCAAAGCTGTGTTAGATGAATGGTTAAATCAAATTCAAATAACGGATGTTTCGTTTCAAGTAATGTATAGATTGCTTGTAAATGCGCCAACACTTGATTCGACCAACTTGTTGACTTCGTTAATCTCATGTAACTATTGGCTTGCAAATAAGGTTGAACATATGCTGCATACAATTCATTCGACATTATAAATAGCGGCGAAACATTCAAACAGCGGTAAATACATGGATTTTTTGCATCATCTTTTGCACCATGTAGTTGCGCTTGATTAATAAAAAGTCCTTCTCCTTTTGAAACCGTCATATATTCTTCATTCACTTGAAATTGTGCAGATCCTTGTAGCACGACAATCCATTGTAATTCTTCATGCCAGTGAAGTGGTATATAACCATGTACATTTGCTTGAATCGTTGTTTCATAACAAGCAACAGGTAATGTTACCGTATGATGCTTGGTTAGTTCTTGTAGTTGTGCATTGAGTTGAAAATCGGTAATTTGCATGGTCTCACCTCAATCTTGTTATACTTTTTTCATTAAATTCAGTATTTTCTAAGTAGATTATCCTTTATTATAACATGGAGAACATAGAAAAAAAGGAGAATAAAGATGAAACGACCTGCTCGAAAAATCGGTCTTATCCTCGTAACAGTGGGCGCTCTCTTTTGGGGTGTCGGAGGAACAGTTGCACAAAAACTATTTCAAAACTATGCGGTTGACGTCAACTGGCTTGTTACAACAAGATTGCTCATCGCTGGTATTTTATTGTTAACTGTACAATTTTTCTTAAAAGACCGAAAACAAATCTTTCAAATATGGCAACATAAACATACAGCATTACAACTCATTATTTTCGGCATCATTGGTATGCTTGCTGTACAGTACACGTATATGATGTCCATCAATTATGGGAATGCGGCAGTTGCGACATTATTACAATATTTAGCGCCTGTCATGATTATTCTCTATCTTGTCTTACGTCGACAATCCGTCTTAACAAAAAAAGACGTGATTACCGTAACGCTTGCTCTGCTCGGTTGCTTCTTCCTCTTAACGAACGGTTCCATTTCGAATTTATCCGTCCCAACACCTGCTATTATTTGGGGGATTTTATCGGGCGTCGCACTCGCTTTTTATACATTGTATGCTGTTCGTCTACTCGCTCATTTCGATTCACTCGTCGTTGTTGGTTGGGCAATGGTTATCGGTGGCTTCATGCTTAGTTTCATCCATCCACCATGGGCAGTCGATTTATCCCAATTCGATGTAGATGGTTATATCTATCTTATTTTCGTCATCATTTTCGGTACAATGTTAGCATTTTGGTTTTATATCGAGAGCTTACAAAGTTTATCACCGAAAGAGACGAGTTTATTAAGTAGCTTAGAACCGCTTGCTGCTGTTTTAACAACGGTCTTCTGGCTACAAGAACATTTCGGTTTTTGGCAATGGATTGGAACAGCTTGTATTCTATTCATGATTTTACTGCTGGCACTCGGTACAAAAACACCTGAACTTTCGGATGATTAGAAAAGTGTCTGAAATAAAAATATTTTCAACAGAAAAGAACCTGTATGATTTCGAAAAATCATACAGGTTCTTTAACTCAATCAAATTCCGCTTCGAAAAACGCTTTCCGCGGGCATGGCTTCAAACCCCTCGTCACTCCGTTCCTGTGGGGTTTTCAGCTCATGCTATTCCCGCAGGAGTCGTTTTCTACGCGTTTAATTGATTAGATTATTTATATTTAAGATATAGTGTAGAACAAATAGATTAAAAACTAGTAAACTTATGTATCTTGCTCTTGAAAAATACATATAATTTTTTATAATACTTAAAATAATTATTTTAAACTTCTAAAAATCTAATACATTCACAGTTATCTAAATGGGAATGAGCCATTGAAATTAATAATAAAGCTTGAATAGCATCTCCTTCACTTCTATCATCGTACATCTTTGGTGAATGAGCAGTTGGATTTCTATATAAATAACAAATAGTGTTTAATAAAGATTTTAGACCTTGATATTGACTCTTTTCTGTATCATTAGATATTAAATTGCCTTTAATAAGAATTGAAGGGTTTTTCAAATTAAATGAATCGTTAATTAATGTATTTCCATCCTTACTAGATAAATTTAAATCTCTAATACGCTGTAATATACCTTTACTTGCTTCTAATATCGCATGGAAATAATTTTCTTGCAGCAACTCCTGTTTACAATATTTTATTACTTCTAAATGAACATTATATTCATTTAATTTTTCATATAAGTTATTAGTTCTATTAGCGGCCTCTTCTAAAGTGTTCACAGGTTTCACTGTAATAACTTTTCCATTTGAGAGTAACTCTAATCCACAAAAAACGATTATCTCATTAATATTTTTTAAAGAGTCATTCCACAAATCAACCTTATTTCTAAATTCAAATGGTTTCATAATATCTTCAATTAAAGTAATAAATGGTTTAGTAGAATTAGACTTATCCATTTCAAAAATCACTGTATCGTTAATTCTTTTCCACTTAGTACTTAATGTTTTATCGCCTGTTTCCGTGTAGTAATCTCTCCATTTGTTCTTTTTGAATAAATAAGTTATCTTACTACCTGTTGTTAGCTCACCTAATATTTTTGTTTTATCACTTTAACTTTAAAAAAATACATTTAAACCTTATTATACCACTTAAAATTAAATCTTCACTGCAGATTTTAATTAAGCGAATAATACATACTTAATAAAATAAAACAAAAAACCAAAATCGCATTGTAATACGATTCTGGTTTTTCATTATAATTCCGCTGGTGTGCGTGCTACTTCTGTTTCAGCGTACCACGGATTAAGGTGGACTAACACTTCTGTTACTTCTTCATCGCGCTCCATAATTTGTTTTTTAATTTCACGACAGACATCATGTCCTTGTTGAATCGTTAAGTCTGCTTGAATACCCACACGTACATCGACTAATACATAATGTCCGTGATTACGCGCACGAATACTGTCAATTCGTTTGACATACGTAATTTGCTTTATTGTTTCAAAATATTGATGACTTCGCTCCAATGGAATACTTGCTTCCATTAAAATATCAATCGATTCTTTCATCATACCAATCGCTAATTTTAAAATCAGTAATGCGACAATGATGCCTGCAACAGGATCACCATATGCAGCGTAGGGAATTGCGATAATGTATTGATTAATAAGCGCGATGCCGATACCGACAACAGCTGCTAATGAGGCATAGACATCGGCTAAATGGTCATAAGCTGTCGCAATTAATCCCTTGCTACGTTCTTTTCGTCCAATGCGAATCGTATAGACATAGAGCCATGCTTTCCATAAAAGCGAAATAACGGCTGCAACAAAGGCTAAAATATGTGCTTCTGTCGCTGGTTCAAATAAAGCAAGAATCGATTCATACCCAATATAAACTGCTGCCAACATTAAAATAATGGACACAAAGGCGGAAGATACAACTTCTGCTTTCCCATGTCCATAAGGATGGTCTTCATCTGCTGGTTGATTCGAGATTTTCATGGAGCCTAATGATACCGCAGAAGCAACAACGTCTGCTGCGTTATGTATTCCATCAGCGAGGAGAACTTGGCTTTTGAATACGACGCCTGAAATGATTTTTAAAATCGTTAAACAAATATTGCTAATGACACTCACCCAAGCGGCGAATAATGATTGTTGTTTGTCCAAAAGAAACCCTCCAAATAATGACATCTGATGTCGAAAGTGCTTTCGTATCATATCAAACAAAATCGCTCTTAGTCTATGCAAAGATTTTTTCCGTTATTACGTGTTTTTTAAATAAAGAAAAAAAGTTTCTTATAAGAAAAAAATAAGCTTTTATAAAAAAAGTAAGCTAAACACTTCGTATAAAAGCGTTTAGCTTACTTATTATTTCCCTAAGGAAAAACTCTTTTCATTTTCATCTTTTCCTGTTACAGAAAAAATAATTCTTTTGGACTAGACGTCTTTTCCCATCACATACAGATCAAAGTATTGGTCATTCCAATACGTTTCATTCTTCAATGTACCTTCAATAACAAAGCCAAGCTTAATGTAAAGTGCTACAGCCTTTAAATTATCTGCACGCGTATCTAAACGAATCTTCGTAATGAATGGCTGCTCTCTCGCCCATTGAATCAACTTTTTCATAAGAATTGTACCAATTCCCTTACTGTGTTGTGCTTTTTCAACGACAATACCAAGCTCTGTTACATGACGTGCTTTTATTTTGTGGGATGTAGTCATCGTACCAATCGCAATAATACGTCCTTCATCTTTCACGAGCAACATGTACTGACTATCATCTTGTGCGTCACGTTCAATCGCTTCACTCTGTTCTTCCACTGTTAATGGATATTCATCTTGTTCAAAACTTAAATATGATGTTTCACCACCGACACGATTATAAAATGCAACAATCTCTGCCGCATCTTCTACTGTTGGTTTTATATATTCAACCATGTTCTTCACCTCATACTTATTATACCCAAGCTAAAGTATTCTGGTTAAAAATATTGATAATATAATTTTTTTGCAGTAAGAACATCTTTTGTGCCATGAACAAACACACGTCCGTCTTGAAATACGACGAGTTTATAGGGCTTTGCCTCAATGCGAATGAGATAGTCATTTTGTGTATAATTTTGCCCTTGTAATGTTTCTGCAAACTGAGCTAAAGACCAATTTTCTCGTTGATTCATACGCAGTTGAACCGTATCACGCCCACACAATATCGCTGTTTTCAATTGATTGTCTGCTTGTAAATAGGGATGTGTTGCATGAGATGAGCAACAAGGACAAGCTGGATCTTTTAAGCTTTGTACACGCACTTCGGCTATTTCATTCTTCCATAAATCTGTTGAAATAAGTGTACCGCGTAGTGCATCATATTGTTTTGTTAGAATTTTTAATAGTTCCGTCATTTGCCAGACGACAACTTGTGATACAGCAGGTGCGATAATTCCCGCTGTGTCACACGTCGCACCGCCAAGTGGAATCTTTTGCATTAAACAATGCAAGCAGGGTGTCTCATTCGGTAAAAAAGTATAGGAAAGACCGTATGAACCGACACATGCACCGTAAATCCATGGAATCTGTTGCTGATAGGCGAAGTCGTTGACTATAAAACGAATATCAAAATTATCTGTCGCATCGATGATGACGTCGACTTGTTTAAATTGTGTTAAAAAAGCAGGACTGACATCTTCTATGTACGCATCAATTTGAACGGATTGATTGATGGCGCGTAGATGTTGATGTGCGGCAACCGCCTTTGGCAAACCTTGTTCAGCATCTTGTTCATGATAGAGTGTTTGACGTTGTAAATTAGAGTAGTCGACATAATCTCGGTCAACAATCGACAGATGTCCAACACCTGCTCGCACACATTGTTCTGTTATTTGACTGCCTAATGCACCAAGACCAATCACAAGGATATGTGCATCTCGTAATGCTTGCTGCCCTGTTGTGCCAATCGGTTCAAACAGAATTTGACGTGAATAACGTACACTATCCAATCGGACTCATTCCTTTTTGCGGACTACTCGCAATACCATATTCTTTTTTCGGAATGGCTCCTGCTTCATACCCCATGCGCCCTGCTTCAATCGCATACTTCATTGCGCGTGCCATTTGAATTGGATTTTGTGCGCCACTTACTGCTGTATTTAATAAGACACCGTCTGCACCTAACTGCATTGCATAAGCTGCATCTGCTGGTGTGCCAATCCCTGCATCGACAATGACAGGCACTGTTGATTGTTCCATAATGAATTGTAAGTTCAGCGGATTAATAACACCTTGTCCTGAACCGATTGGTGAAGCACCTGGCATGATGGCATGTGCACCAAGCTCTTGTAAATGGCGTGCGAGTACCACGTCATCTGACGTATAAGGTAATACAATAAAGCCAAGTTCTAATAATTTTTCGGTTGCTTTCAATGTTTCAATTGGATCTGGTAATAAACTACGGTCACAACCAATCACTTCGACTTTAATCATGTCACATAGCCCCGATGCTTTTGCGAGTTGTGCAATGCGAACTGCTTCTTCTGCCGTTTTTGCACCTGCTGTATTCGGTAATAGTGTATATTTTGATACATCAATTTTTTCTAATAAATTCGGTTGTGTCGGTTCAAAAATATTCATACGACGAACTGCGAATGTAAGGATTTCTGTTTCCGACGCTGCAATCGCCTGTTGTTGTACATCAAAATCTGTAAATTTCCCTGTTCCTAATAATAAACGTGATGTGAATTGTTTTTCTCCAATAGTTAACATATTAACCGCCTCCTACGAATGTTACGATTTCGAATGAATCGCTTGGTTGAATTGCTCGTTCATGCTCATCTGCCTGTAAAATGGCACCGTTTTGTTCCACGATGATGACTTTCGATTGAAGTGCTAAAAAATCGACAAGTGCTGCGACTGTCTGTACTTCCTCTGGTACATCGATAAAATGACCGTTTACACGTAATTGCACGTATTTGTCACCTCCTCTAATTGATTTGCCATATATTCACCTGTAATGGCACTGAGTAAAATACCATTCCTGTAATGTCCAACCGCACACCATAATCCTTTTGTTGTCGCATGTTGTGCCATAAGTGGTCGTTCTAAAGAACAGTCTGGACGCAAACCTGCCCAGCTCGTTTTAAAGGTCGCCTGTTGAAGTGCTGGTACAAGTTCAAAAGCTTGATTTAATAGATGTTGCACACTTGCTGCTTCCACGTGCTTTGTTACGTCACCTCGCTTCATCGTTGCCCCAATGACGTAATGACCGCCTCGTTTTGGTGCAATATAAAATCGTTCTCGAAATAGTGGCACTTGTAAAATCGGTTCATAACTATGCAAGCAAACGACTTCCCCCTTCACAGGAATCGCTTCAATTTCAAAATGTTGTTGCAGCGTCTGATTTGATGCGCCCGTTGCTAGTATGATTTGTTTCGTTTCCAACATGCCTGCTGTTGTTTGCACACCACATACTTCTCCTTGCTGTTCTATAATCTGGGTCACTTCCGTATGTTCGTAAATGGCACAACCAAGTGCTGCGGCACTCGCGGCATAGCCTTTTGTTAAGTCCTTTGCAAGTACATGCCCATCATCTCGGCAAAATACACCACCATATAATTTAGATGACACTGCTGGTTCTATCTGCTGTACTTGTGCCATCGTCATCGCTTCACACACTTCACCACACGCACTTTGCCAGTTCATAATGTCATGAATACGTGCGAGTTCTTGTTCTGTATGAGCGATGCGCAAGATTCCTTTTTGTTCATAACCAATATCAATGCCTGAGAGTGTACGAATTTCCTCTTGAAGTTTTGGAAATAATCGACGACTTTGCTGTGCTAGGTGAAAGAGTGGATCTTCCGCATCCCACTCTGCTTGTACACCGAGTAAACCAGCAGCCGCAGATGAAGCACCACTGCCAATCATCTGTTTTTCGATGATGGCTACTCGCTTTTTTCGTTTAGAAAGCGAATAGGCGATTGAACTGCCGATTGCACCGCCGCCAATGATGATGACATCATAATTCTTCATAGTTCTCCCTCATTTCACGATAGATTTTTAATATGTCACAACCATTTTCTGCCTCCCAAAAACCCGAGCGAATCGCTATTCTTTCACTTTTCACAAGATGTACGTTGTGGGGCGTAATCCCTCCTAATGCAATATACGGACGCTTCGCTGTTTGGAGAATATCTGCTGCTAAAGGAATCGCATCTTTTTTACAACTTGTATGAAAAATCGGTGATAACATACATTGATCCGCCTCACTCTTATGTAATTCTTCAATAGAATGAACTGATTCGATAATTGAAAATTCTGAAAAGCGCACGCGAATTACGGGAATAGGTAGACTTCTGTAACCAACTTGAACGGTTTGAATTTGATGTGCATGGGCAACATCTAACCGATCATGGACGATCATTTTATGAAGAGGAAAACCAGCTTGTAGACACTGATCTATAAGCTGATATAACTCCTTTGCTGTGCGTTCATATTCACGAAAATGTAGTGCGTCTATTTCGGTTTCTGCATGCATAACACGTTTTACAAACTGTTCATTCGTCTGCTTGCCATCTGAAAGAACATGAATCTTCATCTACTTCACCAGTTCTTTATATAGCTCGTCTGTTGGCACCATTTTATCGGCAATTTTTTGTTGAACGAGCCACTCATTTTGCTTTTCCCAGCTGGCTGGATTATCCGATAAGAACGGCTCTTCCTTCGTCTCCATCTTATCTGTTACAATCTTCAAGCTTTTTTCCTCGATACTTTTCGTCAGTGGGAATTGGTCTTTCTCTTGATGATCTAATAGAATAGCAAGCGATTCATCTGGATTCTTCTTCGTATAATCAAACCCTTGTTTCGCTGCTTCTAAAAATGCTTTTAATGTTGCTTCGTCTTTCGCAATCGTACGGTCACTTGCTACGAAGACAATTTCATGACTCTTTGGTACACCGAATTCCGATGGGTCCATTGTTGAAATCGGATAGCCCTTTTCCTCCATGACAGGTAGCTCATGGTTAATTAGACCACCTGCTAAAACATCCACTTTTTTCGTAATGAGTGCGGATACTAATTCAAAGCCTACGTCGACTAACTTCACTTGATTCGGGTCGCCCCCATCTTCTTTTACCATCGCTTTAATTGTCGCTTCACTTAATGGTGTACCGCCATAACCAACTGTTTTTCCTTCTAAATCGCGTGGTCGTTGAATATTCGATTCTTTTAGTGACATCAATTGACTAAGTGGTGATTGGACAATCGTACCAATCGACTGAATTGGAACTCCTTCATTCGCACGTGCCATAATGACATCTTGCTGATAGTAAATACCAATGGTTGATTTTCCAGCAGCTGTTAAAGTCAGTGGGTCTGTTGGATTCGATGGATATTGTAGTTTGACATCAAGTCCTTTTTCTTTAAAATAACCTTTTTCCATCGCTACATAGAGAAAGCTATGAATCGCATTCGGATACCAATCGAGCATAACTGTCACTTCTTTTAATTCTTTACCATCTTTTGCTTTACTTGAACAACCTGCTAATACGACAACTAACAAACTACATAGTACAAAAAATTTCATCAAACGCATTAATCTTTCCTCCAAACGATATATTTTTTTTCAATGATTCGAATGATGAAGACAGCAATGATCGCCATCGTAGATAATAGAACGATAGGCGCAAATACACCTGCTCCGTCTAACTGTGTCATCATTCGTTTACTGAAGTAACCGAGACCTGCCTGTGCTCCGAGCCACTCCCCAACAGCTGCGCCGATAATACTGAGCGGTACAGCGATTTTAAAAGCAGAGAATAGCTGTGGTAGCGCTGACGGAAGTTGTAGCTTCCAAAAAATTTGCCATTTTGTCGCCCCGTACGTTCGCATGAGTTCTTCTAGTTCACGCTTTGTACTACGCAGTCCATCAAACATACTCATCGCAATCGGGAAAAACGCAATGAGGACAGTCACAAGCACTTTACTCCAAATCGTGTAACCGAACCATAAAACAAAAATGGGCGCGAGTGCTGTAATGGGAATCGTCTGTGACGCGACGAGTAGCGGATAGAATGCGCGCTCCGACCAATGACTGAGGTGCATCATAATCGCGAGGCCAATGCCTAAAATAATTGAAATTAGTAAACCAATCCAAAGTACTTGTAGTGTTGCAGGTAAATGGACGGTAAATAGAGCTTCTCTAAAATCCCACATCTTTTGTAAGATGGCTGTTGGAGACGGTAAGATGTACATCTCATTTAGCCAGCGCGCAAATACTTCCCAAATGAGTAGCAGTCCCACACTCACGTAAATCGCAGGTGCATTTTTTCTCATAATTGCTGACGTCCTTGTTGCAACATGTAAATCAGTTGTTGCTTCACGTCTTGCACCTCCTTACTTGCTAAATCTGAACGCTGTCTTTTATGTTCCATTGGGACAATCGTTTCGTGTAGCGTATGAATTGGTGTCTGCTGTACAGTTAGAATACGATCTGATAAATAGAGCGCTTCATCCACATCATGCGTAATAAATAAAATGGTTTTACGCCATTTCTTCGCTTGTATGTATAACCAATCTTGTAACTCCATCTTCGTCAGTGCATCAAGTGCACTAAATGGTTCATCGAGTAACAGTACATCTTGTGAAGCATTCAATGCACGAATGAAGGCAACACGTTGGCGCATGCCACCCGATAAGTCTTTTGGTTTTTTATGCATGTAAGCTCCTAGACCAAATTCCTCGAGTAACGCCTTACTCTGTTCTTCTGCTCTCTTTTTCGGTATTCGCTGACATTCTAATGGCAATAATGTATTTTGTAATACAGTTCGCCAAGGGAGCAGTAAATCTTGCTGTGGCATATAGCCTACAGGTTGTTTCGCTACGGTCACTTGTCCCGACTGTGCCTGAGATAGACCTGTAATGAGACGGAAAATCGTACTTTTTCCGCAACCACTCGGACCAATTAACGAAACGAATTCACCTTCTTGAATGGAAAAATGAACATGGTCTAAAATGGGTTGTTCTTCGTAACGAAAACAGACATCTTGTAAAGCTAAACTCTCCAATGATCTTCCTCCTCTATAAAAAAAGCCATCTCGACAAAGAATCGAAATGGCTGCAAATGACAGAATCATCGCATGCCACTTCCCTACGCTAGTCCGAACTAGATCAGGTAATAAGGGTTAAGGTGTCGAAACCTCTCTCAGCACGTAAAAACGGCACCCCTAGTGGTGAAGCATTATGAAATTAGAAAAAGCCCCTGTCTCCATACACGTATCGAAACAGGGACCTGAAATTGTTTTTTCGGTCGAAACGGCTTCCCTACGCTAGTATGAACTAGATCAGGTTGAAAGAATCCAGAGCTTACGGCTCCATCTCAGCTGGCAACACCAGCACTCCTAGCACACTATGATTTTGTTAAGGTGAGTATAGCACTCCCTAGTAATTTATGCAATAGTTGGTTTTATTTTCATCACCAAAGTGGTTTGTCCTCTTTGTCGACACGAATAAAGAGCGGTGAAAATAACATAAAGTAAATCATATAAACGATGATAACACCGATAATATACGCTGTATGAATTCCGTACAGATGCGCTCCGATTGATAATGCGCCTAACACAAGACTTAGCAGGAAGCTTTGTAGATCAATACGTCTTTTGTTTAAATAAATCGGTTGTGCACAATGTCCACATGCTTGATATTTCTTCATACCCCACTGAAGTTTCCACGTCGTCCGATAGTCGAGCACTTCGTCGCAATGTGGACACGTTACTTCTTCACGATTTTTCATGACAAACCATAAAATAAAGCTTAAAACAATAAAGGCAATTCCTACGTATAGAGCGTTTTGATTACGGTACAGTATAAAAATAAATATTGTAAAGGCATATGTGTAACTCAGTATATCCTTCGTTCCTTCTAATAACTTCATCGCATTTGGACGGCTCATTCGAATATGGTTTTTATTGAATGAACCGATAATTGATGCAAATGTAAAGATTAATAAACCATAAAAAATATTTCTGGTTTTCCAAATGACGTACCATGCAAAAAGCATAGTCGTAACGAATGCTATTTTCCCGAAAATATTTTTCACTTTATTTTGATATTCATAGGGTTCTTTCTTCTCTTTTTCAATGAATAATGTTGAAAATAAAGTGGGTATACATAAAATAAATGCGATGAGTGCTATCTCCATAACACTTGGTTTTAATTTGAAAAAGAGTTCCGTTTCCTCTACACTGTCAACCCATTTATAAATCTTATCTGTATCAAGTTCTTTTACATAATACTGTGTATCTTCGTCATTCGAAAATAGTAAAAAGGTTTCGACTTCGTTGTTCTCTTTCGTTACTTCGACAACATAGTATAAAGAAGGTGGTTCTATTTCTTTTTTTATAACAGGACTCGCATTTAATTTTTTTTGAAATGCTTCAAATTTAGAAGAAGATAGTTCTCGCTCGCTTGAAAACCATTGATTCGTTAATGTTGTTCCGTCTTCTTCATAACGCGCTTCTGTATCAATTCGAATCGACTGAATCCCATCTTCTGCTTGTCCAACGCGTGTCGTTTGTTGTTGGAAAATCATAAGAAGAATGCCAGCGAATACGACCATCATACAAGCAGTTAATAGGAGGGGTTTATAGATGACTTTTCTTCTCTCTTTTTTTCCTTTTTGAATCATTCGCTCTTTTGCCTGTTCTGACATTTTATATTGATTCATCTCTCGTTGAAATGATTGTTTAAAATTCTTCATCAAAATAAACCTCCTTTAACGATTGTTTGAGTTGTTGTTTCGCACGCTGGTGACGCGTTTTTACAGTGTTCAGTGGAATCGATAAAATCTCACTAATTTCTGCAAGCGTATATTCCTCAAAATAATGAAATAAAATAATGGCACGATACTTTTCATCCAGTTGTAAAACAGCATCTACTACTTCTCCATTTCTTTCTTTTCTTCCATAAAGATTCGCTGGGTTAATCGTCGAATCGCCTATGTCGACTTCCTTCTCTTTTGTAAAAAAGAAGCGCCACTTCCCTTTCTTCTTTCGTAAATAATCTTGACTTTTATGTACGGTTATTTTGGCTAAATACGTTCTTAAAGAGGCACGTTGTTCAAAAGCATGTTCATTTCGATAATGTGCGAGTAGAACATCTTGTACAATTTCTTCTGCTGCCCCGTGGTCTTTTACATAAATAAAAGCGACACGATAACAATAATCTGCATATGCCTCAATCAGTTCTTCCATCGTCATATTTTCACCCCTTCACCTCTATCGTCGCATACTTTTTATAAAAGGTTTCATTTTTTTGAAAATATTAAAAAAAAATAAAAAAGCTATCTATTGAATGATTGGGAATCCCCAACATCCATAGATAGCTTATCTTAATTTATACAGTTTGTGCTTTACGTTGTTCGAATTTTGAAATGTACTCTTCGTATTGGAACGTCAACGAAATTTCATCCCAACCGTTGATTAACATTTTTTTATAGTAAGGATCGATGTCAAAACGATAAACATCTTCGCCAGCTGTTACGGTTTGCTCCTCTAAATTTACAACGGCTTGTAAATCTTCTGCCTCTGCTTTTGCTAAAATCGCCTCTACTTGTTCAACAGGTAACTCAATCGGCAAAATTCCATTTTTGAAGCAGTTATTATGGAAAATATCTGCAAAACTTGGTGCGATAACAACGCGGAAACCGTAGTCTAAAATCGCCCATGGTGCGTGTTCACGCGATGAACCACACCCGAAGTTATCATGTGCTACTAAAATAGATGAACCATCATATTTTGGCTGATTTAATACGAAGTCTTGGATTGGCTGATCATTTGCATCAAAACGCCAATGATAGAATACATATTGACCAAAACCTGTACGTTCAATACGTTTTAAAAACTCTTTTGAAATAATCTGGTCTGTATCGACATTTTTACGATTTAATGGTGTCACAATACTTTTTACGATATTAATTGGTTCCATACAATTCCCCTCCTATACAGGTACGTTCATTACTTTTCGTACATCAACAAAATGGCCTGCGATTGCGGCTGCGGCTGCCATTGGCGGACTTACAAGGTGTGTACGTGATCCTGCACCTTGACGACCTTCAAAGTTACGATTCGATGTAGAAGCACAACGCTCACCTGCAGGTACAACATCTTCATTCATTGCTAAACACATCGAACAACCTGATTCACGCCATTCAAATCCTGCATCTAAGAAGATTTTGTCTAAACCTTCTGCTTCTGCTAATTGCTTCACAGAATAAGAACCTGGTACGACAATAGCACGTACACCGTCTGCTACTTTTTTACCTTGAATGACTTCTGCAGCGGCACGTAAATCATGTAGACGAGAGTTTGTACAAGAACCGATGAATACATGTTGAATTGCGATGTCTTCGATTGGTGTTCCTTGCTCTAAATCCATATATGTTAGTGCTTTTTCAAGCGCTTGACGGTCTGATTCATCTGCTAAATCTTTTGCAAATGGAACTGTTTTTGAAATCCCGGTACCCATTGAAGGATTTGTTCCCCATGTAACGAATGGTTCAATTTCAGAACCATCAATAACGACTGTACGATCATACGTTGCATCTGCGTCTGTTGCAAGTGCTAACCATTCTTTCGCAGCTTGTTCAAATGCTTCGCCTTGTGGTGCATATTTACGTCCGCGTAAATATTCAACCGTTGTTTCGTCTGGACTAATTAAACCTGCTTTTGCACCTGCTTCAATCGACATATTACAAATCGTCATACGTTCTTCCATTGATAATTGATGAATCGCATCACCTGTGAATTCTGCAATGTACCCTGTACCAACATCAATGCCGAATTTTGCAATAATCGCTAAAATGACGTCTTTTGCTGTTACGCCAAAACCAAGCTCGCCTGTTACACGAATTTCTAATGTTTTTGGCTTTGCTTGCCAAAGTGTTTGTGTGGACATGACGTGTTCTACTTCTGATGTACCAATTCCGAATGCAATCGCACCGAATGCACCATGTGTTGATGTATGTGAATCACCACAAACGATTGTTTTACCTGGTTGTGTTAAACCAAGTTGTGGTCCAATAACGTGGACAATCCCTTGATCTGGATGCCCCATGTCAGCCAATTCAACACCGAATTCTTTACAGTTATCCGCAAGTGTTGTAATTTGCTTTTTTGCAATTGGGTCATTGATTATTGGTAAATTCTTCGTTGGTACGTTGTGATCCATTGTCGCAAATGTTAAATCAGGACGACGTAATACACGATTATTTAAACGAAGTCCTTCAAATGCTTGTGGTGACGTCACTTCATGTACTAAATGTAAATCAATATATAATAAATCTGGTTTTCCTTCTTCTTGATAGACAATATGTTGATCCCATACTTTTTCAATAATATTTTTCCCCATATTCTTCACCTCATCATCATTAAATAAATGTTTGTTCTTTTACATAAGCTGATTCGATTTCATGTAATACTTTTTCTGTCCAGTCATTTGTAGAGAGTGCTTCTACACCTTTTGGCGCCATATCACCTGTAAAGAATCCTTTTTCGTAAACAGCTGCCACTGCGTCTTCAATTGCTTTTGCTTCTTCTAATAAACCAAATGAATATTGTAACATCATCGCTGCCGAAAGAATTGTTGCTGCTGGGTTTGCAATCCCTTTACCAGCAATTTCAGGTGCTGAACCATGTACGGGCTCGTATAAACCGAAGTTATCTGCACGCATACTTGCAGAAGGTAATACACCTAATGAACCTGTAATAACTGATGCTTCGTCACTTAGGATGTCACCAAACATATTCTCTGTCACAATGACATCATATTCTGCAGGTGCTGTAATTAGCTTCATTGCTGTTGAATCAACTAAACTATGCTCTACCTCTACATCTGGATATTGTGATTTTTTCTCATCTACGATATCACGCCATAAACGTGATGTATCAAGTACATTGGCTTTATCAACCGATGTTAGTTTTTTACGACGTAAGCGTGCTAGTGTGAAGGCATTATCGACGATTCGTTCGATTTCTTCTCTTGTATAAGTTAATGAATCAAGTGCTTCGTTCTCTGTACGATGACGTTCTCCAAAATATAAACCGCCTGTTAATTCTCGAACGATTAGAAGATCAACATCTTTCACAATATCTTCTTTTAAAGGAGATGATTTGAGCATCGACGGAATCGCTTGCACAGGTCGTAAATTAGAAAATAAGTCGAAGTGTTTACGGATGCGGAGTAGTCCTTTTTCTGGGCGTAAATCTGCTGGGTTATGATCCCATTTCGGTCCACCAACTGCGCCTAATAAAATAGCGTCGCTTTCTTCACATAGTGAAATCGTATTTTGTGGTAGTGGATCTTGATATTGGTCAATGGCTACACCGCCAATTGCACCATATGCAAAATGAAATTGATGATCATACTTTTGTGCGATTGCACCTAATACTTCAACAGCCGCAGTTACTACTTCTGGGCCAATACCGTCTCCTGGTAACACTGTAATTTTCTTTTCCATTATAATTTCCCCCTTAAATCAAATCGTGCGAAAATAACAAGTATGGAGTGATATGCGGGAAGCATATACTTCCCACACCCCATATTTTATTATTTTGTTACAACTTCTTTGTTTGCTTTTTGTCCAACGAATGGCATCATTTCACGTAATTTAGCGCCTACTTCTTCGATTTGGTGATCGCGTACTGCTTGTTTTTTCACTGAGTACTGTGGACGATCATTTTCGTTTTCAGCAATCCATTCTTTCGCAAATTTACCTGTTTGGATATCTGTTAATACGTCTTTCATTGCTGCTTTAGAAGCTGCTGTTACAACGCGTGGACCTGAAACATACTCGCCCCACTCTGCTGTATCAGAGATTGAGTAGTTCATGTTGTCGATTCCACCTTCGTACATTAAATCAACGATTAATTTTAATTCGTGGAAACATTCGAAGTAAGCGATTTCTGGTTGGTAACCTGCTTCAACTAATGTTTCGAAACCAGCTTTTACTAATTCAACTGCGCCACCGCAAAGTACAGCTTGCTCACCGAATAAGTCTGTTTCTGTTTCTTCTTTGAATGTTGTTTCAAGAACACCTGCGCGAGCTGAACCAATTCCTTTAGCCCAAGCTAGAGCTAAATCTTTCGCTGTACCTGTTGCATCTTGGTAAATACCGATTAATGCTGGTACACCTGCACCGTTTTGGTACGTACGACGAACTAAGTGTCCTGGACCTTTTGGTGCGATTAAGAATACATCTACGTCTGCTGGTGGTACGATTTGTTGATAATGAACGTTGAAACCATGTGCGAATACAAGTGCGTTACCTGCTTCTAAACCGTCTTTGATTTCTGCTTCATATACTTCTTTTTGACGCTCATCTGGAAGTAAGATCATGATTACGTCTGCTTCTTTCGCTGCTTCTGCAACTGTTTTTACAACTAAACCATCATTTTTAGCGCGCTCTGCTGATCCACCTGGGCGAATACCTACGCGTACGTCGAAACCTGATTCTTTAAGGTTTAATGCATGTGCATGGCCTTGTGAACCGTATCCGATTACTGCGATTTTTTTGTCCTTTAAGATTGCCTCGTTGATATCTTGGTTATAATACATTTTTACCATTGTAAATTCCCCCTAATATTGTTTGGTTTATTTTAAAATCGAAATTTGCGGTGCTGGTTTGATTTGAGCATCTCGAACAAATGCTGTAACACCCGTTCTTGTTAGCTCTTTAATACCATATGGTTTAATGAGTTCAATAAATGCGTCAATCTTTTCTGGATCACCGACAATTTGATACGTTACTACATTTTTACCAATGTCGATGATTGATCCTCTGAATGGATCTACAATTGAATTAATCTCCGCACGCAAATTCGGTGGAGCAACAACTTTAACTAATGCAAGCTCACGCATTACGATGGATTTATCTGTAATGTCATTCACTTTTAATACATCAATTTGTTTTGAAACTTGTTTGACAAGTTGTTCAATTTTGCGTTCATCTTCCACATGTACGATGAACGTCATTTTTGAAATACCTTCTTGCTCCGTGTGACCTACTGTAATGCTTTCGATGTTGAATTGGCGCTTCATCAGTAGACCTGTCACACGATTCAATACGCCACTTTGATTAATAACAGTTACTGTAATTACTCGTCTCATCCTTTTTTCACTCCAATCATTTCAGCTAAGCCCTTACCAGGTGCAACCATTGGTGTTACAAGTTCTAGTTGCTTTACGCGTACATCAATTACAGCTGCTTCATCTGAAAGAATCGCTTCTGATAATTGTTCTTCAAGGCGATTCAAGTCATCGATTTGATAACCTTTTACACCATACGCTTCTGCTAGCTTCACGAAATCCGGTTGAACTGGAATCATAGAAGATGAATAGCGTTCGTCATAGAATGTTTCTTGCCACTGACGTACCATACCAAGACATGCGTTATTTAAAATAACGACCTTGACAGGTAAATTGAATTCTTTTAATAATGCAAGCTCTTGAAGCGTCATTTGGAAACCTGCATCACCTACAATTGAAATAACTTTCTTGTTAGGGAAAGCGAATTGTGCTCCGATGGCAGCTGGGAAACCGAATCCCATCGTACCAAGTCCACCGGATGTTACCCATTGATGCTCTTGTTTGAACTTATAGTATTGTGCAGCCCACATTTGATGTTGACCAACGTCTGTTGTCACAATTGCTGAGCCTTTTGTGATGCGATTCACAATTTCCATCGCTTGTTGTGGTAAAATTTCACCTTGTGCTGCTTCTTCGTCATACCATAATGGATATTCAGTCTTGCACTCGGTTAAATATTCATGCCATTTTGATAAGTTTGGTGTTGTAAAATCTTTTGATAATAGTGCGTGTAGCGCTAATTTTGCATCCGCCACAATCGGTACTAATGTCTCAACATTTTTCCCAATCTCAGCTGGATCAATATCGATATGAATGATTTTGGCATTTGGTGCGAATTTCGTTAAGTCACCTGTTAAACGGTCATCAAAACGTGCACCAATGTTTAGAAGTACATCACATTCACTAATCGCCATATTCGCTGCGAATGTACCATGCATACCCGCCATTCCTAAGAACTGATTATGCTCTCCATCAATACAACCTAATCCAAGCAATGTATTCACAATTGGTAAATTATATTTTTCAATAAATTCAGTCAATTCAGCTGATGCATTTGCTGCTAAAACACCTGCACCTGCTAATACTAAAGGCTGTTCTGCTTCTTCCAATAGAGCAATCGCCTTTTTAATTTGTAAGAAGTTCGGTTGTGTGGTCGGCTGATAACCTGGTAAATGAATCGGTGCATCGTCATCAAATTGTTCTGCATCGAATACTGTATTCGCGATATCTTTTGGAATATCCACTAATACCGGTCCTTTACGTCCTGTATTGGCGATATGGAATGCTTCTTTAATAATTCGCGGTAAATCTTGAACATCCTTCACTTGATAATTATGTTTTGTAATCGGTTGTGTAATCCCTACAATATCTGCCTCTTGGAAAGCGTCAGTTCCGACAACTGTCGTAGCAACTTGCCCGGTAAAAACGACAAGAGGTAGTGAATCCATCATCGCATCTGTAATACCTGTTACGAGATTTGTAGCACCTGGTCCAGATGTCGCAATAACAACGCCCGGTTTACCTGTTACACGTGCATAACCTTCAGCCGCGTGAATCGCACCTTGTTCATGTCGTGCTAAAATATGTTTTAATGGGTTACGATATAATGCGTCGTAAAGCGGTAATACTGCACCACCTGGATAACCGAAGATAATTTCAACTTGTTGCTTATGCAGCGCATCAATAAATACATCTGCACCTGTCATTTTGGTTCGAGGTGTGACTTCTTTCGAAACACCCGCATCGATTTGATTTGTTGTTTCAACTTGAGTTTGAGCATTCATTTATAGATCCTCCCTTGTTATTATCACATGTATAAAGAAAAAAGCTTTTTCATCCACGCAAAAGAAAACCTTCACGTAGGGATGAAAAAAGCTTTTCATGGTACCACCCTTTATTCGTAGTAAAATACTACCTCATGAAACTATGCTCCCTATTCACCTAGCGAATAGAGTAGTTTCTTTATTTAACAAGCACAAAAGTATGCGCCCGAGGTTATCTAATAACTAATGTAGCGTTTAATAACCCACTCCGAGGGGATGTCAGTTTTGGCTATACTACCGGCTCACAGCAACCCGGCTCTCTGAAAATATAGATGGTCAAAACCTTTAACCTCATCAACGATTTATATTATTTAATTATTTTGAATTTTTAGAATTTCATAACTCCACCTGTAGAAGCAGATGTGACAAGATGTGAATAACGTGCTAACCAACCTTTTTTAATCTTTGGTTCAAATGTAGGTAAGTTTTGACGACGCTCTTCCATTTCTTCTTCTGATAATTCCACATTCATCGTACGGTTTGGTAAATCAATTGAGATGATATCACCGTTTTGTACAAGTGCTAGTGGACCACCTTCAGCAGCTTCTGGCGAAATATGTCCGATTGAGATACCGCGTGATGCGCCTGAAAAACGTCCGTCTGTAATAAGTGCGACGTCTTTTCCAAGTCCACGACCTTGAATCGCAGATGTTGGAGCTAGCATTTCCGGCATACCTGGACCGCCTTTTGGACCTTCATATCGAATGACGACAACATGTCCTTTTTGAACTGTACCATCATCAATTTTTTCTTGTGCTTCTTCTTGTGAGTTGAACACAATCGCTTCTCCGCGGAATGTTGTAATCGATGGATCAACAGCTCCTACTTTGATTACAGCTCCATTCGGTGCAATGTTACCGAATAAAATCGATAAGCCACCAACTTTACTGTACGGATCGTCTTTTGTGCGAATCACTTGAGTGTTTGTAATGTTAGCATCTTTTACATTGTCGCGCAATGTTTTTCCTGTAACCGTTATACGGTCGGCTGTAATCGCTCCTGGAATCGATACTAATTCGTTAATAATAGCAGAAATACCACCTGCTAAATGGACATCGTGCATGGATACGTCTGAAGCTGGCATAATTTTAGCTAAATAAGGAATTCGCTTCGCTACTTCATTAATATCTTCAATGTTGTAGTCAATTCCTGCTTCATGCGCAATCGCAAGCGTATGTAAAACGGTATTCGTTGAACCGCCCATTGCCATATCTAATGCAAACGCATCATCAATCGCTTCTTTTGTCACAATGTCGCGTGGTTTAATGTCTTTTTTAACCATCTCGACTAAATGAATTGCGGCTTGCTTAATTAGCTCATAACGTTCTTCAGAAGTTGCGACAATCGTTGCATTTCCTGGAACCGTCATGCCTAGCATCTCCATTAATGAGTTCATCGAGTTTGCAGTAAACATACCCGAACACGAACCACATGTTGGACAAGCATTTTCCTCAATATCTAGTAATTGTTCTGCTGACATTTTTCCTGATTTGTATGCGCCAACACCCTCAAATACAGATGTAAGTGACAGTGCTTCACCATCAGCTGATACGCCCGCTTCCATTGGACCGCCTGTAACAAAAATCGACGGTACATTCGTACGAACAGCTGCCATAAGCATACCTGGCGTGATTTTATCGCAGTTTGGAATGTAGAATACACCGTCAAACCAGTGTGCATTAATTACGGTTTCTGCTGAATCTGCAATTAACTCACGACTTGGTAATGAATAACGCATTCCGATATGTCCCATCGCAATTCCATCATCTACACCGATTGTATTGAATTCGAATGGTACACCACCAGCTTCAATAATCGCCTTTTTCACCATCGCACCGAACTCTTGTAAGTGCTTGTGCCCTGGAATGATGTCGATATATGAGTTACATACACCGATAAATGGCTTTTCTAAATCTTTTGTCTTAATACCTGTAGCATAAAGTAAGCTACGGTGTGGCGCTCTGTCCACACCTAATTTAATCATATCACTACGCATGCTGACACCGCCTATTTTTCTTAAGTTGTTAGTTTATACTTTTGTACCGTCTTGCTCGACGATTTTTCGGAACGTCTTGAGTAGGTCGTTTGTGACTTTTCCAGGCTTCCCTGTACCAATGACACGTCCGTCCACTTCAATAACAGCGATAACTTCTGCTGCTGTTCCTGTTAAAAATACTTCGTCAGCCACGTATACATCATGTCGAGTAAAGACTTCTTCCTTCGCCTCATAGCCTTGTTCATGTGCAATTTCGAGAATCGCATTACGTGTAATTCCCTCTAAGGCACCAACATAGCCAGGAGGCGTAATCAGCTCTTTGCCTCGCACAATGAAAATATTATCTGCTGAGCCTTCTGCTACATATCCTTCTGAATTCATCATGAGCGCTTCTGGAACGCCTGCTAAATTCGCTTCAATCTTGACGAGTACATTATTTAAGTAGTTGAGTGACTTTGTTTTTGGACTCAATACATCTGAACGATTGCGACGACTTGATGCCGACACGATTTTAATGCCCGTCTCATATAATTCTTCTTTAAATAGAGCGAGTGGTTCTACAATAACAATGACACTCGCTTTTTTACAATTTGATGGATCAATCCCTAAGTTGCCAACGCCTCTCGTAACAACTAAACGGATATACGCACTTTTCAATTCATTTACGCGAACAGATTCAACAACAATCTCTGTCATTTCTTCAATTGTGTAAGGGATTGTGAGCAGAATCGACTTTGCTGATTCATATAAACGAACTAAATGCTGTTTTAAACGAAAGATATTTCCGTTGTAAACGCGAATGCCTTCAAAAATACCATCTCCATATAGAAGACCATGATCATAGACTGAAATTTTTGCATCTTCTTTTGCAACAAACTCTCCATCTAAAAATATCTTTTGTTCTGTCATTTCGTTCACATCGCTTTCCCTTTGAAAATTTTATTTGGTCGTTTCAAATACGTTTTTTAAATTGTTATTATCATAGTGCGTTTTTCCAGTTACGTCAATGCTATTTTTTAAATTGTTAAACAATTCTAAAAAATGAATCTTTATTGAATACGCTTTCATCCTTATATCTTCTCGAAATTGTCATTATTCCTTAAAAAACAATATTTTTAGAAAACTTTAATAATTCTAAATCAAAAGACAAATAAGACGCATCTACTACGTAAGCTGGAATAATTCTTTGAAATATGGCGTTAAAAAAACACCTTGTGGATCTACTTTTTGTCGTTCTTCTAAAAAGAGTGGAAGTTGTGGATAGGCTTGTTGTAACTGCTCATAATCCAGTTCATTCATCTTACCAAAATGCGGGCGCCCTTTATATTTTTTCATAAGTGTATGCACCCACTTAAAGTAAGGTTCTTCGTCCATACCTTGATACATATGAAATGCAAAATAGGCTGTATCTTGTTCTTGCGTTGGACTAAGAAAGCCACTTTCCCCTTTGGCAACACGAATCTCAATCGGAAAATGAACAGCAAACGGATGCGATTTGAGTACAAAATGTATTTCTTCTAAAACAGCTGTCATTTGTTCAATAGTAACTGCATATTCCATCTCGACGAATCGTACTTGACGTTTAGACGGAAAAATTTCATAACTAAGTCCTCTTTTCCGACCATTTGGAACAGCATTCGCTGCCAGTTCACTAACCCATTTTGTCGCTTTCGGATACCACTTACAAGTCGTAGAGAGCGCTTGAAATAATGTATTTTCGATAAATTGATCGATTTGGTGCTGAATATAGGGTTCGCTTTGATTGGATGGCTCGACTTGTCGCATCGTCTTCAACTGCATTTTCTTTTGTCCAGGAAAGTAGAACCATTCCGCATGACGATGTGCTTGCGTAATTAAATGGGCGTTTTTTAAAGTATCGGCTACATCGACATGGCGTGAAACATATTGCAGTGCATAGAGTGGAACAGCTTGGAATGTCACGTAGACAATCACGCCAAGTAGACCGAGCGAAAGATGGAGGGATTGTGAGAGTGCATCTGAACTGCGCGTCACTTCCTGTAGCTTCCCCTGTCCATCTATAAATCCCCATTTCACTACTTGATTAGAAAGCGAGGTGAGCTTTAAACCTGTACCATGTGTACCTGTTGAGATGGCTCCGGCAATCGTTTGCTCTGCAATGTCGCCCATATTCTCAAGTGCCAAATTATAACGTGCTAAAATCGGCCCTACTTCATGTAAGTAAGTACCACCCCAAAAAGTCGCTTGTTGTGTTACCGCATCTACATCTAATAAACCACGCATATGATGAAGTGATATTAGATGCTGCTCTGGTTTTGCTACCGGACTGAATGAATGTGCCGCGCCAACCGAGCGAATCATCCCCCCTTTTTCATACACCTGTGAAACGAATGTACATATTTCTTCAATCGTCTGTGGTTCATGTGGTGTGCAGCCTTCTTTTTTTACATTCCCTGCCCAGTTTTCAAAACGTCCTTGTCGCATCTTTTTTATAGAAAGCATTGTCCATCCCCCCTGTATGTGTTAAACGCTCCTTTATATTTTTCACTGCGTACGAGGTGAAGTGCTTTAAAATGTTCGCATAGTTCACCAGCCTTTACATGTCGAAAATAAACTGTATCTCCAATTTCATAATGCTCTTTCGTACTCACTTTTAAAGGTGTTTGTACTTCCCCAGCCCCTTCAGTTGGATAATAAGTGAGACCTGCACTTAAAATTGTCGGCTCTCTTTGTTCTGAAATACCTGAAGCGATATACCCCCCACCATGACAAACAATCGTATCTGATGTTGGCTTTCGCGTAACACGTAATGCGAAACCAGCAGCTGATTCCAGCTTTACTGATTTATGAAAATCAAAAATAGACGGTGCATAGAATCCAGAACCAATTGTTACTTCCGTTACTTCTTTACTATTCGCTGTGAACGCCAAACTGCCTGTGCCACCACCATTCACAAATTGTAAATCTCCTACTTTTTGCTTTACGAGCGCTACCATTTGTTTCCTTAACTTCGTTACCTTCTCTTTTGTTTGTTGCTGTAATTGTTGGATTATTAAGCCTTTCGCTTTATTTTTCGGCTGATTTTGAACACCAGCTAATTGCGCTTCGTACCCCATAACCCCAACAATTTCAAGTGAGGACATCGCTTGAAGTTGATCGATTAATAACGAAGCATCATCAATTGTCGTAATCGATGAACGACGCGTGCCAAAATAAACAATAGGTGTTTTAATCGATAGATTTAAATCAATACACACATTCACTTTGACTTCTTGCTCTTTTGCAATTTGGTGGAGCCAGCCTGCTTGCGCAAGTGCGTCAATCATAAAGGTGATATCCTTCCCTTTTTTAATCCATTTACATAAATTTCGAACAGATTCTGTTTCATAAACAGGATAGCCAATTAAAAAATGATTGAGTCCCTGTTGTGCTAAATAGTCTGTTTCTGCTGCTGAATATGTCATATAACCACACATATACGGTACATGTTCTTCTAAATAACGAAGTACTTCCACTGACCGTACACTTTTAGTCGCAATACGGACGCGCTTGTCTTTTGTTTGGAGAGAGAGGGTTGTAATATTTGCATCAAGTGCGTCTAAATCAAGCCACGCAAATGGGCGCTCAAGTGTTTCAAAAGCTCTTTTATATTTCTTCAATGTAAAAAACACCTCCATTTCATTAAATACCCATTTAAGACAAAAAAATACTCCTTTATTTGAGAATCAAACGAATTCGTTCAGATTTCAAATAAAGGAGTAAGTTATGTGTATGTTCATATTATACATCAATGAAATTCATAGAAATCAATCGCAAAGTTGAGAATCACTAATGTATTGATTGCTAAGAAAAGTAAAGCCTGACGATTTAATTTTTTTGTTTCTAAAAATTCCATTGTAAAAACCTCCCTTGTTTTTGAATTGTTTTTATTATAAATGCTGAAAAATAAAAAGTAAAACATTTTGTCTATTTTGTGACAACTTTTTTTCAACCTTTTGTCTTCGTTCGTCTGCTCCCTTATAATGGTTGAAAAGGAGTGGATTAATTTTATGAAAAAAGCATTACTTGTTATTGATTACACACGTGACTTTGTCGCGACAGATGGCGCCTTAACGTGTGGTATTCCTGGTCAATTGATTGAACATCGTATTTCGAGCCTGATTCAAACTTTTCATACGCAAGGAGAATGTATTTTTTTCTTGAATGATTTACATCAAAAACAGGATCCACATCATCCAGAATCTTCTCTATTCCCACCACATAATATAGAAGGAACAGATGGACAACTCTTGTATGGCTCCATTCAAACAATTTACGAAAAAATAAAAAGTCAACCGAATGTTTTTTCGATTGATAAAACGCGTTATAGTGCTTTTGCAGGTACTCCACTTGCTCTTTTATTAAATGAAAGAGGTATTCGCGAACTAACGCTTGTTGGAGTTTGCACGGATATTTGCATTTTGCATACGGCAGTCGATGCTTATAATCTCGGCTACGATTGCACTATTTATACAGATGGTGTCGCAAGTTTTAATAAGACAGGACATGAATGGGCATTGCAACATTTTAAATCGAGTCTTGGTTTTACGATTAAAAACGATTAATTTTAAAATAAAAAATACAGAAGATGACATGAAAACTTATGTCGTCTCCTGTATTTATTTTAATTGATGATTTGTATTATTGTTGTGTGCATGATACCACTGTTGAATAATTTGGTCGTGCAGTTGTTTTGGTCTCTCTAAATAAAACCAATAAAATGCATATACTTTTTGAAGATTATGTCGTCCCATTCGTTGTTTCAATATTTTATAACATTGCTTTTTAGGGACAATGGTTGTTGTTTTCATACCGCCGACATTTGAAAATTGAACGGATTCAATTTCGTTCCAGTAAATACGATGACCATCACCATCCACTGTAATCCATTCATCATTATAATGAATTGGTTGCTTTTTCAATCGCTGATACCATAAAAACAATCCAAAATAAATAAACAACCCAGCTAACCCACATTCAATTAAGAAAAGGGGCATCTTTTCAAAAAACACATGAAATCCAACAATAAAAAAGAGTGCTATCATGAATAAACCAGCAGCTATACAGGCTATAATCGGTACCCATGAAATTCGATGCACGCTATGTTTGAAGCTCATACTTTCCATCTCTCTCCATATCTACTTTGTCGCAACAAAAAAAGGAACAACGAAATGTAGCTCCTTTTTTTGATTCTATACTTGTTGATTCTTAGAAGTCTAACGGTAGATGAACCGCTTTACGCGAATCCATCGTTGTTAAAAAGTTTACGATTGGGCGTAATTGTTGTTTTAATACATACCAACCGTCTTCATACATCTTTTGTGAAGCAGCTTCCATATCAATTTGACCTTCCATGTCAATTGTGAAATAACCACTAATCGTTGCTTCGATATGACGACGGAATTGTAAATCGATTAAATCAATTTGACCAATAATTTGTGCGCCTTCTAAGTCTTCTGAGAAACCCACTTTAACGTCTTTTACAAGATGATACTCATCATCATCGTCAACATCCACTTGTTTTGCTTCTAATAACTCAAGTAATTCTTTTTCTTCTAATAAATCGAATTTAATATTGAATATATCAAAGTCGTGAAATTCTACTATTCTCAAGAACCTTCACCCTTCCGCCTGTGATTAATCTTATTATACCAAAAAACACCGTTCTACTAAATAAAAACCATTAATGGCGAACTTTATTTTTTTGTAACATTGTCGCTAGTAGAAAAGCGATTACCGCAAAGACAGCTGCACCGATATAAACCACTTGTACACCGCTCGTAATAATATGAAGTAAGTCATTCATTTCAGCTTTTGTAAATAATTGATGATCGAACGAGCCATTCAATTGAATCTCACCTTTATCTAAATCGCGTAAAGGTTGGCTTGTCATGATGTTAAATAACACACCGAAAAAGGCTGCGCCAAGCGATTGACTAAAGGTATTCGTAAATGAATTTAAACCAATTGAAATGCCTACTTCATCTGGTTTTGCTGCTGCTTGAACCGTTAAAATAATGAGTGGCGCAATTAACCCCATTCCTGCACCGAGTACTGCTGTACTTATACCCACATATACGTACGATGAATCAGTTGTTAAAAAGGCTAACATTGTTGTACCTATGACAAGTAACAGTGTACCGGCTTGAATAATCACTTTATTTGGGAAACGTCCGACTAATGTACCAACTAATACAGAGCTAACTGTCCACATGACGGTAAGCGGCGCAATAAGTAAACCTGCTTGTGTAGCGCTATTGCCTAAAATGGATTGACCATAGATTGGAATGTAGACAGAAACACTAATGACAATCGACATCATCATAAATGTTAGCCCATTTACAGTCATTAAACGACGGTTTTTAAAAAGTGTTAATGGAATAATCGGTTCTTTTGCGCGTAACTCGACACGAATGAATAGGAATAGTCCAATCAGTGAAATAGAATAATACGCAATTTGTTCGTTTGAACCCCAAATACCTGTGTTACTTCCTTTAATAATGGATAGTAAGAAGGTGACAACAGTAATTGAAAAGATAACTGCTCCTAAGTAGTCAATATGGTGTTTCTTTTTATGCACTTTTTCATCATAGTAACGTGCAATTAAGAATAATGCACTTAAACCGAATGGGACATTTAATAGGAAGATATAGTGCCAAGATAGTTGATCAACTAAATAGCCACCTAATAATGGACCTATAACACCTGCGACACCCCAAATCATCGAAATATATCCTTGACCTTTTGCTCGTGCTTTTTCTGTTGGGAATAGTTCACCAACAATTGTTAATGTAATCGGAAGAATTGAACCTGCACCAATCCCTTGAATTGCTCGGAAAATAATGAGTTGTACCATCGATTGTGATACTCCTGCTAGTAAGGAACCTGTAACGAAGATACCAATCCCGATAATAATCATCTTTTTACGTCCAAAAATATCGGCTAATTTACCGAATAGAATCGTGGCAATGGCAGATGCTAATAAGTAAGCTGAATAAATCCAACTAATCAGCTCAACACCTGATAAATCTGCTGTGATACTCGGGATTGCAGTTGCAACAATCGTTCCTTCAATCGCTGCGAGTGCTGTAGCGAGTAATACTGCTAAAAATACTTTATTCATTTTTTAAATCCTTTCATGTTCCAGCTTATATACAAATATATATTATAGCACGATATTTTCTATTTTTAATACAAATTCCGTTCAAAAATCCCTATTTTTGTTAGGTTATCTATTTTATTTTTAATTTTTTCTTGAATACAATCGTACAGTTACGGTATCGTTAAGAAGATTATTTTATAAAAGGTGGTTTTATCCTATGTGGAACGAATTTAAACAGTTTGCCTTCAAAGGTAACGTAATCGATTTAGCAATCGGGGTTGTCATTGGGGGTGCTTTCGGTAAAATTGTTAGTTCGCTTGTAAACAATATTATTATGCCCTTACTCGCTAAGATTTTGGGTTCAGAAAAACAATTTGAAGACTTAACTGCTTTTGGCATTCAATACGGTGCATTTATACAAAGTGTATTTGACTTCTTTATTATCGCTGCTGCAATCTTCTTCTTTGTGCGTACGTTAAATAAACTACAATTTGCTAAAAAGAAGGAAGAAGAAGTCGAAGAAGCTCCAAAAGAAACAACAGATGATGTATTAAAGGAAATTCGCGACTTACTACGCGCACAAGCTGAAAAAGATAAGACTGAATAAAATAAACAGGCTAGAGTTTGACGTTTTTTATACGTAAACCCTAGCCTGTTTTTTTCTTCTATTATATATTGGAACTATTTCGCTAATGTTAAAAGCATTTCTCGAATTGTTTTACATGCGACTGCTGTTGAACCACCCGAAACGTCATATTGTGGTGATAACTCCACGACATCTGCTGCCACAATGTGATTGAGTGATTGGAATGATTGAATCGCTTCCATTAATTCACGATATGTCCAGCCACCCGGTTCTGGTGTACCTGTTCCAGGAAAGATACTTGGATCTAATACATCTAAATCAATTGTAATATAAACAGGTACATCACATAACTTTTCAATTGTTTTTTGTAGTGTTGTAGCTGTGAAAGGTTCTAAATGTGTATGTTCTTTCGCCCAGTCAAACTCCTCTTTTGTACCAGAACGAATGCCAAATTGGAAGATTCGTCCATCACCTAAAAAATCATGACAGCGACGAATCACTGTCGCATGTGATAATTCTTCACCCAAAAATTCTTGGCGTAAATCTGTATGTGCATCCAAATGAATCACATGTAAATTCGGATATTTTTCATAGGCTGCTTGAATCGTTGGTAAACTAACTAAATGTTCGCCACCAACCATCATAAACTTTTTACCATCTGCTACTACTTGACGCGTATAGTCTAAAATCTCTTGCATCGCTTTTTCTGTATTACCAAATGGAAGTTCTACTTCACCACCATCAAATACACGCGTATCTTCTAAATCACGCTGTAAATAAGGAGAATATGTTTCTAAACCATATGAATCGGGACGAATCGCTTGCATCGCAAATCGTGTACCCGGACGGAAGCTTGTTGTACCATCAAAAGGAATACCGAATAACACGATATCAGCTTCATCGTATGCAGCTTCACATGCAATAAAAGTACTAATATTTTTATTCTTCACGTGCTAACTTCTCCTTCACAAATGTTGGCAGCATGAATGCTCCTACATGTAAATCTGTATTGTAATATTTTGTGTGTAAACCGAAATTTGACCATGCTTCTACTTGTACATCTTGAATTGGATCAAATTTTTTCGAAGCGAATCCGAATAACCAATGTCCTGATGGATACGTCGGCATATGGAATTGATATACTTTTGCAATGTCAAAAATCTTCTTAATTTTCGTATGTGCTTTGCGCATATTCTCTGCGTATTCCGCAAAATATGGTGACTCATGTTGATTAATTAGAATACCTTCTGCTGAAAGAACGCGGTGACATTCTTGGTAGAAAGCAGTTGTGAATAGCCCTTCCCCTACTGAAATCGGGTCTGTTGAGTCCACTAAAATTAAATCAAAAGATGCGTCAGGTGCGTTTTGAACATATGCTAAACCATCGTCAAAAATCATTTCCATACGTGAATCTTCTTCTACACCAGCTGCTGTAATCGGTAAATATTTTTGGCTTAGTCGGAAAACAAGCTCATCAATTTCTACCATTACGACTTTTTCAACGGATTTATAGCGTAGTACTTCACGTGCTGTACCGCCATCGCCTCCACCAATAATTAATACTTTTTTGATATTCGGATTTGTCGCAAAAGCGGGATGTGTAATCATATCATGATAGACAAATTCGTCTTTTTCGTTGACCATCATTAAGCCATCAAGTGTAAAGAATGTACCAAATTCTTCGCCTTTATAAAAATCAATTTGTTGGAATGGAGAGGCTTCACTATGCAGCTTTTCTTCGTAAGCGATTGAAAATTGGCAATCTTCGCTCCATTGTTCTGTATAGTACTTCTTCATTATACTGTCGCCTCCACATACTGCTCTTGTTTCACTGTAATCTCTGCAATCTCTTGTTGGGCGAACTGACGAATTTTATCCGCCATACCACGCGGTACTTCGAATGATTCTGTCTTTTTCGCTTGCAGCTTTTGCTCTAAATATTCTGCTGCTTTCCAAGGGCTAACAGAGTCACCACATGTGTAAACATCCACTGATGCAAAACCATATTCTGGCCACGTATGGATTGTTAAGTGCGATTCTGCAATGATCACAGCACCTGATACACCATATGGATTAAAGTGGTGGAAACAAGATTCTACGATTGTAGCGCCTGAGTAGTCGGCTGCTTCATTCATAAATTGCTCAATTAATTTATTTTGCTCGATAATTTCTGCTGGACAACCATAAAATTCGATTAATACATGTCTACCTAATGTTGATAATTCAATACTCATTGATCCTCATCCTTTACGACCGTTATTTTTTCCGGAAATTCATTTTCTGACAGAATATTGCCAATTTTCCGATTATAATAGTTATATAATGTCACGACTTTTTGTGTAATTTTTTCTCCTGGAATAATTAAAGGGATACCTGGTGGATAAATCATAATCGTCTCTGCACTCGTGCGACCAATTGATTGCTCAATCGGTATAATCTCCTGTGCTGCATAATTTGCCTGTTGCGGTGTCATAATGATGGGATTAATCTCATCATTCACAACCATTTCGAGTTGAAGCGACTGCGTTTTTGCATAGCGCATCTCCAAATCTTGTAAGGCATAAACTAGGCGATTAAGCGACTCCGCCGTATCAGCGTACGTGATGACGAACATCACGACATATCCTTCTGCTAATTCCGCTTGAATACCATATTCTTTTTTCAGTAGGCTATACACTTCAAAACCTGTTAATCCTAAATCATTTACACGAACAACTAATTTCGTCCAATCATATGCTTGTCCAAACTGCTTGTGCATATAAGACTCCTTTAAAACTTCATAATGAGTCATAGCATCAATTCGTTGGATTGCTGTCATGAAGAGTGGCTTCAATTTTTCAAGCTGCTCCGCTCCGTAAAGCGCAAAATCACGTCTTGCTACATCAAGTGAGCTCATTAATAAATAACTTGCACTTGTTGTTTGTAGCATATTCAATACTTTTTGCACCTTTCCCTGTGAAAGGCGTGTTGTATTTTGTAATAAAATTGAACTTTGTGTCAAACTCCCACCTGTTTTATGCATGCTAATTGTGGCTAAATCTGCACCAGCTTGCATCGCATCAACTTGTTGAATTGCTGAAAGATGCGCCCCGTGTGCACTGTCAACAAGAACGAGCATGCCTCTTTCATGCGCCCATGTGCAAATTGCTTCGAGTTCATTCATCGCACCGAAGTATGTTGGATACGTAATCAGTAAGACTTTTGCTTCTGGATGTTCATCCAGCGCTTTTTTTACTTGTTCCAATGTAATATTATGTGCGATACCAAAATGTTGATCGACAGTTGGCTGTATAAAGACGGGCATTGCCCCGCTTAGCATAATGCCATTCATCACAGATTTATGGCAATTACGTGGTACGAGTATTGCATCATCCGGTTTACAAGTTGCTAAAATCATCGCTAAAATCCCGACAGTTGTACCATTTACTAAAAAGTATGCTGTATCTGCATGAAAAGCTTCAGCTGCTAGTTGTTGCGCCTCTTTAATCACTGATACAGGATGGCTTAATAAATCGAGTTCTTGCATCGAGTTTGCATCCATCTTTAGTGTCATCTCACCTAATGTCGCTGTCATCGGGTGTAATACACCTCGTTTATGACCTGGCACATCAAATGGCGTGACATCACTTTTCGCATAATTGACAAGCGCATCATACAGTGGTGTTTGGGCTTGAGCCTGTGCGAAACGTGTTTGTTCCGCACTTGCTACAACAACCATTATTGCTCCGCAGCAACTGCTAAAAGTTGCTGTAAGGCATCAACTTTATTTAATCGCTCCCATGGTAAATCAAGTTCTTGACGACCAAAATGTCCATAAGCTGCAACTTGATTGTATTGTGGTTTGCGTAAATCAAGCATGTCGATAATGCCATTCGGTGTTAAGTCGAATGTTTGACGAATCGCGTGAATGATCTCTTGTTGTGCTACACGTTCTGTTCCAAATGTCTCGACTGCAATACTGATCGGTTCACTTACACCAATTGCATACGATAACTGAATTTCACAGCGTTCTGCTAATTCAGCTGCTACGATATTTTTAGCGACATAACGTGCTGCATATGCTGCTGAGCGGTCTACTTTTGTACAGTCTTTTCCTGAAAAAGCACCGCCACCGTGACGCGCTGCACCGCCATATGTATCGACGATAATTTTACGACCTGTCAGTCCAGCATCTCCATGTGGACCACCTACAACAAAGCGACCTGTTGGATTAATTAAAATACGGAAGTTCATGTTCATATTGAATTTTGCTGCTACACAACCAATGATTTGCTCTTTAACATAGTTTTTAAACGCTTGTTCATCATATTCTTCGTCGTGTTGAATTGACATTAATACGGTATCCACTTGAGGATGCTCGCGGTTTGAATAATCAATTGTTACTTGTGACTTCATATCAGGACGAGCCCATTTGAAGTCGCCATTTTTACGTAACATCGAAGCACGTTTTACTAATTCATGTGCCATTTCAATGGCAAGTGGCATATAGTTCTCTGTTTCAGAAGTCGCATAACCAAACATAATACCTTGGTCTCCTGCGCCAACATCTTGTGTATCGCTTGAGGCATCTACGCCCATCGCAATATCAGGTGATTGTGTGTGCACTAGCACTTGAACATCACATGTATGTCCATCAATGCCCCATGCATCATCTGTGTAACCAATGTTCACCAATGTATCACGCGCAATTTTTTCATAATCAAGTACAGCTGTTGTCGTAATTTCTCCGCCAACAATGACCGTATTCGTCGTAGTGAAAACTTCACATGCTACACGTGCAAACGGATCCTCTCTTAGTGCTGCATCAAGTACAGCGTCTGAAATTTGATCGGCAATCTTGTCTGGATGTCCCTCTGAAACGGACTCTGATGTAAATAATACTTTTTCCAATTTCTTGTTAATTCTCCTAACTTTTGCAAATTTAGGCACAAAAAAAGCTCACCCAATGTTAAGGAAAGCTTCGAAAAGTATCATCTGCTGTTCCTCTTATTGTTCACAAATGTCCATTTGTGCTCAGGTTCGGCCCACAGGATTTTACCCTGCATGAATAAAATTGTTTGGCCACCGTATCTTTGACCCCTCGTCTCAACGGTTATTAATAAGAGCTATATTCTTTATGCTGAGTTCAATACTAAAAGAATTATTTTTACAAGTCAATAAAAAATCCAAAAAGTTTTTTGATATGCTTTTTCGCATGTATGCATTCCTTTCGTCCATTATATGTATAAATATTCATTTTAAACATTTTTTATACAACTCTATCTTTTTTATATTTATATTAGAAAAAACACTGTATTTTTTTCACTTTTTTTGTATCTTTTTTACTCGTTTTCTTATGTCTTTCACATTAAAAAACAGCGCATTTTTCATCGAATATTTAAAAAGTTCTAAAATTCAGAATATAATTTCACTTCTTTTTTCGATCTTATATGTCGTTTTTTTACTACAAACAGAGTAATTTAATTCAATAAAAAAAGAGACTGGCAATCATGCCAATCTCTAAATTGAAAAATCAAATTCAATTTTTTCTTGTGTTAATTTTAGTCGTGCTGAAAAACTCGAACCTTTTTTTGATTTAAAACCTTTAATTGGTTTCGTTAATCCTTTTTCACACAAATCACGTACTTGGCTTGCTGTAATCTTTTTACTCGCAATACGTTTTGAAATTGTAAATTTACAACCTTCTTGATAGCGAGAACAGCCATAAAAACTTTTTTTCTCTAATAACTCTCCTTGATGACAAGACGGACACTTCGCAATCGGCCCTTTCACTGCTGGTTCTGCTAGTTCTGCGGCAGCTGTAATATCTGTTGTTTGAATGATTTGCGGTGCTGTCTCAATTAAGTGACGCAAAAACTTTTCAATATTTTGAAGGAAAGCTTGTTGTGTGCCTGTGCCTGCAGATATTTTTCTTAAATAACTTTCCCACTTCGCTGTCATAATTGGACTAGCCAATAGTGATCCTGCAATCGCTTGGCACAATACCTTTCCTTTTTCAGTAATGGAAACGATATTTTTTTGCACATCAATATATCCATGACGCTTAATTGTTTCGATAATACTTGCGCGCGTCGCTTCTGTACCAATCCCTTCAACTTCCTTCAAAATATCGCTCTCTGCATCGTCTTCAATGAGCTTTCCACATGTTTTCATCATCTGTACAAGTTGCCCTTCTGTAAAAGGTTTAGGCGGTTGCGTCGTACCTTGATGAATTTGCACCATCGCATCTACATCTTCTCCCTTTTCAACAAGCGGTAGTGGAGGTGCTTCTTTTTTTTGTTCTTTTGGTGCAGGCCATAACTCTTGGAAACCGCGATTTAATTCCACTTTTCCAACTGTTTTGAATAACAGTCCTTGAACATCTGTCACAATTTTTGTTTCTTCGTACATATAGTCTCGGTGGAACATTGCTAGCGCTGAACGTACGATTTCCGCATAAATATTTTTTTCCATGAGCGAAAGACCTGCTAGTTTATCGGCAGATGGAATCGATTTTGTTGGGATAATCGCATAGTGTTCTTCCACTTTTGAGCCGTCTACATATCTTTTTGAAGCAGATAGGCGCGCTGGTTCAAATGGTTTTTTCATCATTTCTTGGTACTGTGGTAGTTTCTTTTTTAAGTAAGCAAATTCAGCGTCCGTAATAAACTGACAATCACTTCTTGGGTATGAAATGAGCTTTTTCTCATATAGAGATTGTGCTACTTCCAATACTTTTGCAGGGCTATACTTCCATATACGATTCGCTTTTTGCTGCAATGTTGAGAGTGAATGTAGCTTTGGAGGTAATACCTTTTTCGGCTTTTTTTCAACACTTTGAATTGTCGCAGGGAGACGTTTTTTCTCTTGAATATGCGCTTTTTCTAATGCAGCTAAAGCTTCTTCATATTTCTTCGACTTAAAATCTGCCTTCCCCGTATAAGAACCCATGCGCGAATGAAATTCACCTTTTAATTCATAAAAATTTTCTGGTTGAAACTGCTCAATTTCAACATGACGTTCGTAAATCATGTAGACTGTTGGGGATTGTACACGACCAACTGAAATCGTCTCATTCAAACCTTTTTCTTTTAACAGCATTGTATATAGACGACTTGCATTCATCCCGACAAGCCAGTCACTAATTTGACGCGTCTGTGCTTCGATATACATTTGATAATCTTGTTGATTATCACGCAATGTTTGAAACCCTTTTCGAATTTCTTCGACTTCAAGTGAATTAATCCAAAGTCTTTGAATTGGTTTTGACTTCACTTTGGTTTGTTTTAAAATTGAATAGAAAATATTCGATCCTTCTCTGTCCACATCACAAGCATTAATTAACATACTTGCCTCTTTAAATAACGCCTTCACTGCTTGGAATTGATCCCACTTCCCCTTCGCTACTTTGAACTCGTAGTTTTCAGGAATCATCGGTAATACTTTTAAACTCCAACGCTTCCATTCTGCATGGTATTCAGCAGGCTGCTTCAGTTCGACAAGATGCCCAACACCCCATGTAATCGTCGCACCATTTGGAAACGTCTCACATGGTTGTAATTCAATAAAATGTTTCGTCTTTCTTGCCACCGGAAAAGCCTCCGCATACGCTTTCGCTTGCGATGGTTTTTCAGCAAAAATAACAACTTGTCCCACGTTCAAGGCTCAACTCCTTTAATCTACTATGTATGCATTCATTATACCATTAAGTCGATTGTCGTCTGTTTATAGAATGTTTTATTTCTTCTTTTTGGGCGTAAAATACACTTCATTTTAAAAGAAACAGGACTTTTTCCTTTCTATTCTAGTAAATGGATAAAATGGTATACTACATACTTGGAGGTGTTCTCACTTTGAAAAAAACATTTTTATGGATTGGACTCATTCTATTCATCCTCTCAATTGGATTAAATGCGACATTACTGTATGATCAAAAGCGTTTAGGCGACCTTGCAGCCCGCGAAGAAATCCTCACTGCCACAGTCTTTGAATTGCAGCGACTAGGTTACGATGAAAAAGAAATTCAGTCCATTACAACTGAACATGATGATTTTTTACTAAAAGGGAAAGCACCCGAACCATACGACTATATCGTCTATGTTGAAACAACAGATGCACCAGATGAAGTGAAAGTCTTTACATGGGCAGATACAAAGCATTCTAAAGTTATTTTAGAAAAATAAAAAAAGGAGTAATTCACGATGTTATATACAACCATTCGTTTCCCCAAACTTTTGATTCACTCATTTCTTGTACTTGTTCTCATGAACTTCCTCGCGTTAGTTAGTCATGACTTAGCAACACTGCTATTCCATCATCGGTTCGAAAAAAGTGATTCACTTATTTTAGTCCTCTTTCTTATTTGGCTCGTGTTCGCTTTACACAACCCGCGTTATCAAAAGCACACTTCTTCTTGAAGGTGCTTTTTTAGTATATCTTCGTCCCGAGAAATATTTATCATTAAACATAAATATACAACTTCCCCTTTTTATTCTATAATTTACTCTAACCTATCCCTTCATTGTTTAGTAAATTCATTTTGCGTGAATAATATCTCTATACATAATATAGGATAAGTTGTTTTGGAAAGGATGTTTGTTTATGGATGTTTATCTGTTTTTAATAGCCATATCCCTTGTGCTATTTTTTTGTAGCTTTGTTCTTCACCACGTAAATCCAACGAGCCTTTTTACAGGTTTAGCTATTTTACTATTCATTTTATCAGTTGGACTAATTTTCTTCGCTACTCTATTAAACCATTTTGAACGTTTTACTTTTTGGCTAATTGTTCCTATCGCTATTTTCTTTCTTATAATAGCTGTATTTTGGCTTTTTATTTTAGTTATTATGGTATTTGTGAATACACGTGCTGTTTTAAAAAGAGAACGTTTTTCAATCGGCAATCTACTTCCTTTATTTTCACTCATTGGCTTTGTTGTATTAGAACTTATTTTATTCTTGTTACAACATTATTACGGTGATGTTCGAGTTGTAAAAATGATGCTTGTTTTTATTCATTCAACGATTGGTTATATTATTTTGCTTTTTTCTCTTTATACATTTACAGCTGTTTATTATAAATGGATGCCTACTTTTAAAAAAATCGACTATATTCTCATATTAGGTTCAGGTTTAATTAAAGATCAGGTAACGCCTCTACTTGCAGGACGTATTGATGCAGGCATGCAATTTTTTAAAAAGCAAAAAGTAAAACCTACGATTATTGTTTGTGGGGGAAAAGGTGCAGACGAAAACATCTCGGAAGCCGAAGCGATGAAAAAATACATTGTGGAGAATTATGAATCATATCTACCTATTTATTTAGAAAATCAGTCTACAACGACTGAAGAAAATATTCAATTCGCTGAAAAAGTCGTACAAGAACAAGATCAGCGAGATTTAAAAAAGGCAAATGTTGCTATTGCCACAAGTACGTACCACCTTTTACGTGCTGGAAAATTAGCACAACAACTCGGAATTCGAGCTTTTGGTATTGGCGGTAAAACAAAACTTTACTATATTCCTACTGCTTTTATTCGTGAGTTTATAGGGTATATAGTATTGAAGAAAAGAACGAATATCTTAATTGTGTCGTTTCTTCTATTATTCGCTATTATTAGTAATCTATTTTAAGGGAGGTTTATGAAATGAAAAAAATCACAACATTTACTTTAATTACAGGAATTATTTTTATTGCATTTGGGGTTTTCTTTTTAGTAAAACCTGAAATCGCATTGAAGTCTATGGTCCTAATCGCTGCTGCACTTGCAGTTATCAAAGGGATTTTTGATATTTTCAATTATCTATTCTCACGTAAAAAATCAAATAAACCTGAAACATCTAGTCTAATTTCTGGTTTATTTATTTTAGCTTTAGGTATCTTGCTATTCTTTAATGCCGATTTTGGTATTCTATTTACTGGTTTCTTATTTGCACTTTGGTTTGCAATTGAATCAATTATGACATTAATTACGTTAAAATATTTCCGCGTAAAAAGCAGCCCAGCTTTTTATATCATTTTAGCCTTTACAATTATTGCGCTTGCTTTAAGTGTATTAATGTTTATCCGTCCGTTCTACTCGGCAATGAGCTTTACAATTTTAACAGGAGCTTATTTCTTAATTCAGGGAATTGTCTTAACAATTATTTCGATTAATGTTCGATCTTGGTTCTCATTTAAATAAGTGAGGATGTAAATTGTAAAATATTCAATCTATCTTTTTTAACATTCACAATAAAAATCCGAAATCGTAAGGTTAAACGATTTCGGATTTTTTCTATTTAGATATGCTTTATATATGTTTTTATTCTTATAGACTAGCGAGCTATATTTAAAAATGCATAAAAGTCATCTTTTTCTACAACATTTAGAATACATGGTTGTTGTTCTTTTTCTTCTAAAAATTGGTGTTCTTCTGGATAGTCATGCATAATGTGTTGACGAAGGTACGGGAGTTTTTGCTGTGCTGCTTGTGAACGAAGATTTTGTGTACGTGCCCCTAAAAATACACGTTCTAAACCATATGTATCAAAAGCAATTTTTAAAATCTCACATTTGGCACGTTCATTATAGCCCCTTCCCCAATAAGGTACACCTAACCAACTTCCTAAATGACATGATTTTTTCTGTTGGTCGATGTACATTAACGTTGTAACCCCAATCATTTGATGATTATGAAATACAAGTCGTGAACAGGTCGTACCTTCTTTTTCACCTTGTTGCATCTTTTGGATAAATTCTAAACGATTTTCTAATGTTTGATTTACTAAACCAAGCGCATCTGCTACAAGTGGATCGGATGCAAGTTCATGAATTCTAACAGCGTAATTCACGTGATGTGGCTTTAAATTAATCATAAAAACTCCCTCCTTTAATTAATTTGTCATTATATAGAAATACGGTTCTACTGTCTATATAGAATCAAAAATAATGTTTTAAAAGACAAAAAATACCATTTAATAAAAACAAAATGGTATTTTTGACTTTATTTATTCTTTTTTTAGATACTATTTACTATCTTGAATGATACTTTCGACATCCACTACAATTTCATCTTTTGGTACGTCTGTAAAGCCGCTATATGTTTTAACGACATGCCCTTGTTGATTCACAAGGGCAAAACTTGTACCATGTGTCACTTGATCTTCACCCTCTGTTTTTTTCACAAGTGTTTGAAATGACTTCACTGCTAACTTTTCGATATCTTGCTGTGTATAGCCTGTCAGTAAATCCCACTTCGATTCATCTGCTACTTCATAATTTTTTAAATAATTTGCTAGTTTTTTCGGTGTATCAACTTCTGGATCAACACTAAATCCGACGATACGATAATCTTCAATCCCTTTTTCTTTTAAGGAGTCTTGAATATCTGCCATATTCGCCATCATCGGCTGACAAACTGTTGTACAGCTTGTAAAAATGAATAGTGCCAGCCATGGTTTCCCTTGTAAATCATCTAATGTAACCGTCTTATTTTCATGATTTGTGTACTGGAAATTCTGTATTTCAATATCTTTTTCTGCTTTAAAGTTTGTTGTTTTACCACAAGCTGCAAGCAATATACACAAACAACTAATTCCGATTAATATCTTCCATTTTTGCATCATGTCACTCCCTTATCCCTCACTATCTTACAATTTCATACAACAACTGGCAATCATCTTAGGAGGAATGTTTGATTAATTCAACAAGAGCATCATGAATCGCTTGTAGACGTGCTTCTACTCGGTGTAAGAGATAAAAAGCAACAACTGCTGGAAAACCGATACTCTGTATAAATGTCATCCATTCTTGCATATTTTTCACCTCTTTCTATAAAAAAAGAGCCATGTCCAAAAGACACAGCCCCTTTTTGTTTTATACGATCACTGGTGTAGTTGTTTGTTCCACAATCTCTGCAGTTGCAATGGAATCAATTTCACCTGAACAGCAAACTATCTTTTTACAAGAACTTGAAAAACGTGCGCCACAAGTACAAATTCAAAACGAACTAAAAATATAGATTGAGACAAAACATGTCACTTCTTTTTTAGCGTTCGCAACGAAAAACTGGAACCGCGCCACAGCGTGATTCCAGTTTTTCTTATGCTCATATTACAGCCTGTTTTCGTGTGTATTTAACATATTCGGAAAGGAATACAAACCTGTCAAATTTGTAAACGAATATGTCGTCCGTTCATTGCTTCTATCCAAACAATGAATGGTCTTTATTTACACAATTACTTGTTGTTCTACTGCTGTTAAACCAAGTGCTTTAGCAGCTTGTACGTAATAGTCTGCTGTACTACCTAAATAATGTTCATAAAAGCGAGCGCGCTTCACATATAAATGACAATCTAATTCTTCTGTAAAACCAATACCACCATGAATCTGTACGCTATGCCCAGCTACACGATTGAATGCCTCTGTCGCGAAAATACGTGCCGCTGCTACTGCTTGTACACGATCTTCAGCATTCGTTTCGTATGCCCAGTTTGCATAATGTGCAAGTGAACGAGCTGTTTCTAAATCCATCTTCATATCGACAATACGGTGTTTAATCGCTTGGAATCGTCCAATCGGTTGACCGAATTGTTCGCGAATATTTGCATACTCTGTTACGGTATGAACGATTCTATCAAGACTTCCTACAATCATTGCTGAAAGTGCGGCATTGAATGATAGTAAGCTCTCTTGAATCGCATGCCAATCGCCTATCACTTGTTCTTCTGTGTAAGCGACATTTTGGAAGAAAACATTTGCCACGTGACGCGTTTCATCCATACTTGCTTGTGGTTGAATCGCAACATCCGCTGTTGGAACGATCATTGCACGAACGCCTGCTTCATCGCGTCCTTCTTGAACGCGTGCAATGACAACTAGATAATCTGCTAATTCTGCATCTGGTACCATTATTTTGGTACCGTTTAATTGACCATGTTGTGCGCTCAGTTGAATACCTGCTGGACGGTACGAGCTTTCAGGCTCTAACCAAGCAATCGATACCTTCACTTCACCAGAAGCAATACGTGGTAAATAGGTTTCTTTTTGATGTTGCGAACCGAATTTTTGTAAGAGCGGCACAACGAATGACTGTGTTTCAAGTAATAGTCCAGGTAATAAGACTGCACCAGCTTCTTCAAAAATGGGTACTAAATCAAGTGCGCCTAGTCCCATTCCATCATACGCTTCTTCGATATTTAATCCTGTACAGCCAAGTTCTACTAAAGAATCATGGCTTTGTTGGATAGCGATACGATCACCTGCTGCATAGCGTCTTGCAATTTGTGTACCTTCTAAATCAGCTAATGATTTTTTTGCGTAATTTCGAAACATTTCTTGTTCTTCACTTAATGAAAAGTCCATGTTGTCGCCCTCCTATCGTCCCATATCTTTTGGTAAGCCTAAAATACGTTCAGCAATGGTATTTTTCTGAATTTCACTCGTTCCACCGCCAATTGTTTGACCGAATGAGTACAAGTAATTATCTTGCCAATATGAATTGCCCGCTACTGCATCTTCTTTCCATAACACGCCTGGATGACCTTGTAATGATACAGCTTGTGCGAGTAGTTCTTTTGTTAATTCACTCACTTGTAGTTTATCCATTGAGCCTTCTGCACCTGGTTGACCTGTTTTTAATGATTTTGTTAAGTTGCGGTAGTAATTTAATAGAGAACCTTTAGTTTTCATATATAAATCGACCAGGTTCTTTTGTACGAGCGGTTGTTCAATGACGAATTCTCCGTCTTCTCGTAATGATTTTGCGACTTCCACTAATTCATTGTATTGTTTTTCTACAGTGAAAACTTGTGCGCCAATACCTGTACGTTCGTGCATCAGAAGGGCGATAATCACGCGCCATCCTTCATCTACTTCACCGATAATTTGAGCGTCTGTTGCGACTGCATTGTTTAAATACACTTCATTAAAGTCATGTTGACCGTCCATTTGAATAATCGGTACCGTTTCGACACCTGGTTGATGCATATCAAGTAGGAAACATGTAATCCCCTTATGCTTTTTATCGAATTTATTGGTACGTGCTACAAGGAAACATTGGTCTGCCATATGTCCGAAACTCGTCCATACTTTTTGACCGTTAATAATCCATTTGTCGCCTTCTTTGACAGCCGTTGTTTGAATTGCGGCAACGTCCGATCCTGCATTCGGTTCTGAGTAGCCTTGACACCATACTTCCTCACCTGTTAGCATCTTCTTCATATAGCGCTCACGCTGTTCCTCTGTACCAATATGCATTAATGTCGGTCCAACCATATGAATTCCTACATAGTTGACAAGTGGTGGTGCATCGACGCGTACCATCTCTTGATGGTAGACGATTTCTTCCATTAACGTCGCATTACGACCACCGTACTTTTCAGGCCATGCAATGGCAGCCCAACCACCTTCATATAATTTGCGCTGCCAATCGCGTAAAAATAGTTCATATTCTTTTGTTTCTTTATTAATCGCAAATGTACCGTCAAGCCACCCTTCTGGTAAATTCGCTTCTAACCAACTTCTCAACTCTTGGCGAAAAGCTTCTTCTTGTGGTGTGAATGAAAAATCCATGTAATTCCCTCCTTATACGAGCTGCCATTGTGGAATGGCACGTTCTTCGTTAATGGTTTCCCAAATCATTTGTACTGGCTTACCAATTGCGATATCCGTTGGTTCACAATTTAGTACATTACCGATAATGGTAATGTCTTGTTCTTTTAACTTCACAACGGCAATAACAAGTGGACAATCTTCCATTGTGTAACCCGGTAAGAATGGACGATATGAAATAACATATGAGTAAATTTCACCGAAGATTTCCGTCCCTTGATCTTCCCAAATGACGTTTTGACTACCACAATGGCTACATGCTGGGCCTGGTGGATGTGCATATTGACCACAATCCGTACATTTTTGAAGTACAAGATGATGTGCATCTGCTGCATCCCAGTACGGTGCATTGTCGATTGTTTTAAATGGAATTGGTTTTGTATAGGTTGTTTCTTTGATTTGTTCTGTCATCTAAAGCGCCTCCTTAATTGTGTAAAATCATCGCTCCTGCAATATCTGGTCCTGCCCATCCTGTACAAATACCGACATCATGATTTTTCGCTTGGCGATTCGTTCCTGTATATTCACCGCGAACTTGTCGCACGATTTCAAGGACATTGTTCATGCCATGTGTATAACCTTCTGCTAACATGCCACCTGCAAGATTTGTTGGTAAGGCACCATCAATTTTTAAATTCCCTGCTGCTACAAACTCACCAATTTGTCCTTTCGGCGCAAGTCCATATGCTTCTAATTGGCGTAATACAACCCAACTGTAGCAGTCATAAATACTCGCCACTTGAATTTCAGCTGGTGTAATGCCTGCTTTTTCGTATAAATCTTTTGCGACATAATCGGCCGCTACTTCTTCAACGTTTTGCCAGTAATGTGCGTGTGATACACATTGTCTAGCAGCAATCCCCAGAATATAGGCTGGTTTTTGTTGCAGCTGTTTTGCACGTTTTGCTGATGTCACAATGATGGCATTTGCCTCATCTGATTCTAAGCAAAAATCATGTTTATTGAATGGATCACTTAAGTCAGGTGTTGCTAAATATTCTTCCATTGTTAGTGGTTTACCATAGAAAAAGGCTTTTGGATTTTGCTGTGCATATTCGTAAGCCGATAAGCAAACATGTCCTAAATGTTCTTTTTGAATTCCGTTTAAATGCATATGACGTTGTGCGAAAAGCCCGAACCATTGCGATGGACTGCCTGCACCGTATGGAATGATGAATGAACCACCATCAATAGCTGTTTGTAATAAATCCGTACTCCAACCGCCACCGCCCATACGTACGCCAGAACGTCCATTCATCGCGCGGTAAATAAGAACGGTATTCGCTTGTCCTGTCTCAATTAGACTGACTGCATCTGCGATGAGTAGCTCTGTACTCGAACCACCGCCTGAAATATCTTTTACATAGCGTGGACGAACACCTAAATACGTTGCTACTTGGTGTGCTGTACATGAGTCGCCCTCTGAGTAACTCATGAAACCATCAATTTCTTGTGGGTCAATTCCTGCATCTTGAATTGCTGCTCTTGCTGCATCCAATGCTAAATGTAACGGCGTTGTACCTGAATTTTTTGAACGTTCACTTTCTCCAACACCGACAATTGCGTACTTACTTCTCATTTCATTCATGTGTATGCACTCCTTCAAATACGAGAATAGCTGTACCATTTCCAACAACTTCTTGCGGTCCTTTTGAAGCATAAACATTCAAGCGGACGCGTTTGCCTTCTATTTTTTCAACGATGGCTGAACAAGTTACTTGTTCTTGTGGGAATGTCATCGCACCAAATCGCATACGAAATTCTTCCACGCGCGCCTCTTTACCTGCTAATTGATTCACATACTGACCGAGCTGTCCCATCACGAACATACCATGCGCAATGTTCGTTGGTAATCCGACACTTTTAGCCACTTGTTCATCTGTATGAATTGGATTTAAGTCACCTGATGCTTGTGCATATGCAACTAACTGATCATTGGTAATCGGTTTATTCGTGATTGGTTCGATTGTCTGTTCAACTTGTAATTGTTCTAATACCAACATCTTCTTCTCCTCCTATACATGTTGCTGTGCAGCACGATATACGATATTCGTTCTGCTTGTCACAACTAATCTGTCTGTCGTATCGTACATATAGGTATCAAGTACAATGAATTCCATCGTCCCGTTTTTACCTTGTTTTTCATAAACGTCTGAAACGACTGCATCACATGTTAAAACATCTCCTGGAACGATTGGACGTTCATAGATAAAAGCCTGCTCACCATGTAGCATACGTCGTTGGTCGAGTTGTAAGTCGATGGCGCCACCTGCTGCCCCAATCGCAATCGGGTAGGTTGGCGGAGCAGTAATGCGACCATACGCTGTCGTTTTAGCATATTTTTCATCGAAATAAAGTGGTGACGCATCACCAATTGCACGTGCAAATGCTTGTATATGTTCAAGCGTGACATGGAATGTAAATGACTCTCCCTTTAAACCAATTAAATGTTTATTGGACATCTGTTAACCCTCCTACCACTACATTTTCTTCTACTTTTTTCAGTGCCATCATGGCATCTGCTGCTTTGACGCCTTTTTCATAAACAATCAGTGGGTTAATATCTAATTCTTCAATTTGATCGTGATCCATCATAAGTGAAGATACGCGTAATAGCACATCAATAATCGCTTCTGTATCTACTTTCACCTTACCTCTAGCGCCATGTAATAGTGCTTTTCCTTTGAGTTCTTCTAACATATCCACTGCATCTTTTCGTGATAATGGTGCTACGCGGAATGATACATCTTTGAAGATTTCAACGAAGATACCGCCTAGCCCTACCATGATGACTGGTCCAAATAACGGGTCGCGCTGTGCTCCAATAATCATTTCGACACCTTCGCCGAGCATCTCTTGAACTGAAATACCGTTGATGATGGCTTCTGGACAGTAATTTTTCGCATTTTGCATAATTTCATGGAATGCTTGCTGTACTTCTGCTTCATTTTGTAGATTTAAGCGAATCGCATCTGCTTCCGTCTTATGTGGAATTTGTGCAGAATCCACTTTCATTACTACCGGATAACCCATTTGCTCTGAAACGGCTTTTGCTGCTTCAACATCCATCGCAATGACACGATTCGTTGTTGGAATACCGTATGCTTGAAGAACCGTTGCCGCTTGCGCCTCGCTCAACATCTCTTGACCTGCAATCAGTGCATCAATCTCTTGCTTTAAGAAGATTTCTTGCTCTGCTACTTCATCAAACTGCCCTCGGTATTGTTCTGCATATGTTACTAATTTAGAAAGCGCACGAATCGGATTTAAGCTACCTGAAATAACAGGAATACCATGTTCTACTAATGTTTTTGTAGCTGGTGGATATGTCATCCCTTCAATCTCAAATGTTGTGACACAGACAAATTTATCGGACTTCTCACAAAGCGAGATGAACTCTTGTAAAATCGGCATCTCTTTCGTCCAATTATGTGGAAATTCTGTAAAAATAATATTGTGTACATCTGGGTCCTCTGTTAGCGCTTTCATTGGAGCTAAAAATAATTCTGGATTCGTTACGGAAGCTGCTGCTGTTAAATCAATCGGGTTCGTTGCACTAGCATAACTCGGAATATCTTCTCGAATTTTCGCTTTTGTTTCTTCAGAAAGCGGCACAACATATAACCCTAAACTTTCACAACGATCCGCTTCGTTAATTCCACGACCACCCGAACTTGTGACGATAACTGTATTACGCCCTTTTGGTAATTTATTCGCTAAAAATAATTTAGAGAATGAAATGATATCATCATAATCATCTGCACGAACGATTGCCGCCTGTCTAAAGAATGCATCATAAATATTATCTGCACCTGCAAGTGAACCTGTATGAGAAGCGGCTGCTTGGCTGCCCGCCTCACTACGTCCTGTTTTCATCAGCACAATCGGCTTTTTACGTTTTAACGCTTCTTTTGCTAAAGCAAGTAGACGTTTTGGATCACGTGCACCTTCCATATAGCCTGTAATAATTTGTGTTTGTTCATCGTGAATCATATATTCAATGAAATCTGCAAATTCAGATTCCATCTCATTTCCTGTACTAACAAAGTAATTAAATAAAATACCGTTCTGTGCTGCTGCCATATACGTTAATACACCGAAGGCACCACTTTGCGATACATAGCCAACACCTTTTTTACCGTCTGTTGGAACCATTAAGATGGCAGGTGAGAATGTGCCAATTAAACCATTCGATGTGTTCACAAGCCCTACACAGTTTGGTCCAACAATTCGAATACCATGCTGTCTTGCAAGCATCGCTAAGCGTTGTTGTTGTGCAATTCCTTCTTCTCCTGTTTCAGAGAATCCAGCTGCGAAAATAATGACTGCTTTTACCCCTTTTTTCGCACAATCGATGATACCTTCTTCGATTTGATTCGCACTCGTACAAAGAATCGCTAAATCGACTTCTCCTTCGACTTCTGATACAGATGGATAACAACGTAAACCTGCAATTTCAGTGGCTGTTCGATGAATTGGATAAATCTCACCTGTGAATTTCCCATCAATTAATGCCTGTACTTGTAAATAACCAATTTTGTACTTACTTTCTGAAGCACCTACAACTGCAATGCCTTTCGGGTTAAACAGTGGAGCCAATGTTTCGTAATGACGATTTTCGAGCATGTTCCATCACCTCTATATGTGTATTAACAGACATTTCTGTTACACCTATTGTAGCGAAGGCTTAAGTTGACGCGATTGTACCGTACACACTAAGTTCATATACTTATATACAAATGGCTCATTATAATTGAGCCTTCAAACCCTTGAACCATCTCGTTTTACATTTTTTATTATTTTTTTGTTGTACAAGCCAACCACGCTTTTCGTACATGTGAATCACGACGTACGTGATACATAAACATCGAAAATAAATGAATAGAGGATTAGCTTGAACTAAAATTTTTAAGTCTTTTCGAGAATTAAAATAACATAAAGTAGAAATAAAAAGGATTAGCGATTGAACGCTAATCCTTTTACTCTAACCAACTTTGTACTTTTTTTGTTAATGGGCGTAAACCACGTTCCATCTCACCTAGTTCACTAATCGACAACTGGAGTTCTTCTGCCAACTGTAGTAACGAGTAATTACGTTGTTGCCGTACTTCTTTCAATGTTTTTTTCTTTTCTACTTTTTTAGTAGTCTTTCGTTCAATTGTTGCATACTGTTTTAAAATAGCTACTGGTGGTTCAATAATAATACCTGTTTCCAACCATATTTTCGCCCATCCTTTAAATTCTGCAATCGATTCATCCCATTTTTCATATTGCCAAGATTGAATCACACCATCTGCTTCCAATTGATCGAGTGCTTTTTCTAATCGCTCTCGTGTACGCGATGGTAAACGCTCGTTCATCGGAATGCCAATCGAATCTAATAATGTACGAATCGCATTCGGCGCTAAATAATCTGCTTTTCGTGCCTGTGTACGCCAGCGCCAACTCAAATAACGACTGAGTCGCTTTTCATGCAACTGTTGTGTTGGATGGTAATGTAGCGCCTTCATATGTTGTAAAGCTACTTGTCGCCCCGCCCCCGTTAAATAATGCGCAAACGCTTCATCCAATGAAAAATAAATTTCTTTTACAGGTTCATGCGGCGATAATGCAAAATCTTGTCCTAATGCATCTTTGAATAAGAAGGTGCGCCCCTTTAGTGTTGTATATTGGGGTGTCCCCTTTTCAAAACTAAGTAATTTTGTCAATGACATATGAATGCTTTGAATATTACATAATGACTGCATAATTTGGATTTTTTGTTTATGGTCGTAGCCACCTCGTCTACCGTCACCACTTCGTTTCGGTTTTAGTCCTCTATAATGAAGTAAGTCCGTAATCGTCACTTTGATTAACTCATTCGGTTGACGTTTACGCGATAAAAAGACATTACATAGCGCATCAAATACATCAACATCAATATCTGAAATTTTCCCCACCTGCTCCCACGCATATTGCAAAGCATGATCTCGTACGAATGGATTAATTTCAAAACGCCCTTCTGTATTACCCTTCAAAACAATAGCCGTTGGGTAAGGTGAACCAATATGATGTTCAAAATTCTTCTTATAAATCGCTTCTCGTACTAGTTGATAAGGTAGATTGTTCATCACAAACAAATGATTTTCAACTGTAAACTGTGCTGTAAATTCACCCATTTTTGTCTTTTCATCTTGTAGATGATGCAGAATTTTAGGTAATTGATTTGTTTTTTTCAATTCACATAAAATTTCTTCGAGCCACTTTTCTAAGTAGGCATTCGTCGCATCCGTCATCACTTGCATGAACTCTCCTTTTTCAGCGAGTTGTTGCGAAAAGAAGTCGAAAAATAGATAGTTAAGGTCGGTATCATTCATTTGACGTAATTCCTCAATCGAAACATGGTCGAGTAATTTAACGATGACCCAATCTTTCACCTGATTTTTAAAATCATAATAAAAAGTTAACCAACGCTCATCTGATAAAAACGTTGTTTGCTGAATTAATTGTTGTAATTCATGCATCGTTTCATCCAATATAGCTGGATTTTTTAATTTCTTTTCAAGTGTAGGATGTTCTTCGAAATGGTATGCCACAAGCGCCTTTGCAATTTCCATGACCGTCTCTTTTCTAGCCTGCATTCGAATATTATAAAAAAGCGCTTCATTCTGTTCATATGTTTTTGCCCATACGACAAATGATTTTGCATGAAATGTATGATGCACCTCTGGCAATTCAATAATTTTCGATTGATTGAATTCTTTTTGTAAAAATTGAACATGTTTCTTCATTGAATATTGTTCATACACACATAAAATATAAAAATCTTCAATACGTTCAGCCACTTCCATTTGTTCCGTTACGCTTACTGCCATACCGCTCCTCCTAACTTATTAACATAGTGATTCATCATTCATTTCTTTCATTTTACATAAAAGAGAATAAAAATACCATAAATAGCTAATGTAATACATAAAATATATTTTTTATGTATTATATGGTTAGTTTTGTCCCTTTCAAACCGATAGATTCCCTTTCGCGCGTGCATTTGTCCCTTTCAAACCGATGGATTCCCTTTCGCGCGGCATTTTGTCCCTTTCAAACCGACGGATTCCCTTTCGCGCGTGCATTTGTCCCTTTCAACAGCGACATTTCCCTTTCGCGCGTGCATTTGTCCCTTTCAACAGCGACATTTCCCTTTCGCGCGTGCATTTATTCCTTTCAAACCGATAGATTCCCTTTCGCGCGGCTATTTGTCCCTTTCAAATCGATGGATTCCCTTTCGCGCGTGCATTTGTCCCTTTCAACGGCATAGATTCCCTTTCGCGCAATCATTTGTCCCTTTCAACGGCACAGATTCCCTTTAATTTAAAAAAACGAGCTACATTTCCTATAAGGAAACATAACTCGCTCGAAAAAACTCGATTATTTTATTGTTCTACTTTTTCAAATGTATGTAGCGGTATTTTCTTTTCTAAACGCTTGTATTGCCATAGCATCGCTAAGCGCCATGGTAGAATCATTGAAAAGGCTAGAATCCAGAACAGACCACCTAATTCACCTAAGTGGAATTCGCCACCTAAATAGATTTTCGCAATTGTACGGAAAGCAAGTAATCCCATTAATACAAAGAAAAATGCTTTTGACGGTTTTAAAAAGATTTGCTCATCTAAAATATGAAAACGAGACGTCTTAATTAATAGAATGGAACAAAGCATACCGACTATAACAGATGTGATAGTATGATCCCATGAAACACGGAAATACGGGAAGATAAACATCAAAGCTCCTGTTGCCATACCAAGCGGCGGAATAATTATTTTTTTGACTGTTGCAGGTTTTTTGGCTGATTTTACTCGAATGAGCATCATCATCGTTCCCATGAATACGACTAAAACTGTTGAACCAATTAGTACATATTGAGAAGGAATCGAATTAAACATATGACCCTCTCCTTATCTTTACACTAAATTACAATCATTTGACGAATAATACGTTTAAATTGTTCATGATCAAATGGCTTCGTCAAAAAATCTTTTGCACCGTTTTCAAGTGCTTTAATGACGACTTTTTGTTGCCCTAGAGCTGTTACGACAATAATTTTAGCACTTGGAAATTCATTTACGATTTCTTTTGTAGCATCCAATCCTGATAATACGGGCATCGTTACGTCCATCGTAACAAGATCTGGCTGTAATGTACGATACAGTTCAATTGCTTGTTGACCATTCTCAGCCTCTCCGACAACTTGTAAACCACATTCAACCGCTAGTGATTTAACAGTTTCACGCATAAAAACGGTATCGTCTACTACTAATAAAGTTGTCAATCTGTCCACCCCTTTTATCGTTTTATAATATACTACTTTTCACTATTTTTAGCTAGTTAAAAACCAATAAAATCGCCAAAAATCGGTGACAATAAGCGATTAAAAATCGTCATCGCATTAAAGAAAATAATGATTCCAAGTACAATCATTATGTACCCGCCAACTTTGACTAATTTTTGACCATTTCGCTGAATCCAACCTAGTCGTGTGACAAAGAATGATAAGAAGAAAAATGGTAGTGCGAAACCAATTACATATGCCAGCATATACCAAATGGCTGCATCTGGATTCGATACGCCAAGCGCAAAGATTCCTGCTAAAATCGGTCCTGTACATGGTGTCCAACCCGCTGCGAACACAAGTCCAATAAGCGCTGAACCAATATAACCTGCTGGTCGACTCTTTAATTCAAACTTTCGTTCCTTCATTAAAAATTGTGGTGTGAAAATGCCTGCTGTGACTAAACCAACAATGACAAGTAAAATACCACCGAATTGACGAATAATTTCGTCATACTCTCTAAATAAAGAGGAAACAAATGTTGTACTAAAGCCTAACGCAATAAAAATCAATGAAAAACCAAATAAAAAGAATAACGTATGTAAAATGGCTTTTTTTTGCATTAAGCCTTTTCCTTTTTTAATATCACCAAACGATACCCCTGTTATGTAAGAAAGAAACGCAGGATACAATGGTAATGTGCAAGGTGAAATGAAACTTAAAAACCCTGCTCCAAACGCAATGAGCAAATTCAAATCTGTATTCATATTCCTCTCCCTTCAATTATAAAACAAATTCTAAAAAAATTATTGTATTTTCTTGATACTTTACAATTAAAAACTGCATATACCTCAATAATAAAGAGTTATACACAGTTTGGCTAGGAAATCGCTTTATTCCCATAGGTTCTTTTTATATTTTCCACATGTTCTAGCTTAGTTTCCTCTGTTGTCAGTTGCCATGGATCAAGTTGAGTTTGAAGTGCATGTACTGAAATCTGACTTGGAAGTGCTTGTAAAACATCATATAAAAATACTAATTGCGTTATTTTACAAATATATGTGTTATCTGCTGGCATCGGATCAACATGCACAGCCGCATCACGTCCAAAGACAATGACAGAATAAATGGGTTTAACCGAACCGATTAATGCAGTTAACGCTCGAATATGCGTCGCGTTTTGACGTACAGGACTATAAAAGCGCTGATCGAACGTTTCACTAAAAGATTTTGTCCAATGGGAATCGTGAATTGTTCCATATATGTCCCCTGTATAATTTTTTGATTCAAATACAAAAATACCTTTTTCATGAACCATTAATACATCAATTTCTGTCCATTTATTTTGTGGAAGTGGAATGTAAAAGTTTTTGTATAAAACAAATTGTCCAGGTAACTGTGAAAGAAAGTCGACGATTTCATTCTCCAGCTCTTCGCCTCTTTGCTCCGCTGTTACAACCTCTGCTTCATCTTCTTGAAAGATGGATTCTAAAGGCTTTTGTCGATGGTACAGTATGATAAGACTACTAAAAATGCAGAGGGTAAGTAAGATGATAAACATAGCTGTGTCCTCCTATATAAATTCATCATACCCCGAACATATGTACAGAATCAATCTTTTGAAATAATATTACTTTAATAAAAGTGGTAACGCTTTAAAGTTTGTCACAACTTCGTCTGCCATATGTAATTCCTGCTGCTGTGCAAAGTCAAATGCTACACCAATTGCTTTAAAGTGATTTTTGTGTGCTGCTTCAAAATCTGAAAGTCGATCCCCAATAACAGCTCCTTCTTCCAATTGCTGTTCTCGAATAATACGCGCTACTAAATCTGCTTTATTCCCTGATGACTCGACATCAATACTGTATACGGCTTGAAAATATCTTTGTAACTGATACGTATCAACAATGGCTTGTAAATAAGCTGTTTGACCGTTACTTGCAATAAATAGCGGATCTACTTTTGATAATTTACTCAACACATCTTCTACACCGTCATATAAAGCTCCTTGTCGATTCTGAATACAACGAATTAATGCATGCTGAAAAAAATCATTACTTACTTGGTGTTGAGATTCCGTATGTAATGGACAGAGCGTTCTCCATACTTCTGGTAAAGGTACACCCATAATCGCTTCATAACGTTCTAATGGCGTCTCTCCTTCCCATAACCCTTTGTCACGTAACATTTGAAAAGTTTCTTCTAGTGCGGGTGCTAAAATTAAGTTCGTTTGAAACAATGTACCATCCATATCGAAAATATACCCTCTCATATAACCACTCCTTTTCATTACACATATTTTACCATAATAAAAAACAACTCCCCTCTGGAAGTTGCCTTTTCTGGAACATATGTATGTCCCGTTTGGAATTCATTCCCCTCTGTGAATTACCTTCCAATCTATTTCAAAACATTGTACACGATGGAGCTAGCAAAAGTTTCTCCCTCTGGCATCCCTTTTGGTGAAATGGTGCGACATTTCCCATGAATCGCGTTCCCCTCTGTGAACAGACGCTCCATGTCTTACTTATAACAATGTTTTGGCATGTTGAATTTGTTTTGTTACTTGTTCAAAGCCTGTGCCGCCTAATGAATGACGACGTTTTACTGCGGCAACAGGTGCTAATACATCATAGACATCTGCTTCAAGCAATGTACTTTCTTTTTGCATCTCCTCTAATGGCAGATCCAGTAGATAAATGCCTTTTTGAATACATGTAAACACTAACTTTCCTGTTACTTCATGTGCTTCACGGAATGGCATCCCCTTCGTTGCTAGATAATCTGCTAATTCTGTCGCATTTGAGAAGTCATTATGAACTGCTTTGTGTAGCACTTCTTCATTGACAACCATCGTGCGAACCATGCCTTCAAAGATTTTTAACGAGCCAACGACTGTATGAAGTGTATCAAACATACCTTCTTTATCTTCTTGCATATCTTTGTTATATGCAAGTGGAATACCTTTTAATACGGTTAATAACCCCATTAGATTACCGTATGTACGTCCTGCTTTACCACGAATCAATTCTGCCATATCTGGATTCTTCTTTTGTGGCATAATACTTGAACCAGTTGAGAATGCATCATCTAATTCAATAAACTTGAACTCATCTGTCGACCAGATGATGATTTCTTCTGCAAAACGTGATAAGTGCGCCATTAGCAGTGAACTATTTGATAAGAATTCTACGATGAAATCACGATCACTTACTGCATCAATTGAATTTTGATATACAGCTGAGAAGCCCATTAATTCGGCACTTAATTCACGATCAATCGGGAAAGTTGTACCTGCTAATGCACCCGCACCAAGTGGCGATACGTCAATACGTTTCATTGATTCCGTAAAACGTTGTTGGTCGCGCTCTAGCATCCAGAAATACGTCATCAAGTGATGTGCGAATGAGATTGGTTGTGCACGTTGTAAATGCGTGTAACCTGGCGCAATTGTATCAATATGCGTTTCTGCTTGTTCTACAATCGCTTGTTGCAATTTCTTAATCAGTGCAATCACTTCTGTGACACGCTTCTTTAAGAATAGATGCATATCTGTTGCAACTTGGTCATTTCGACTACGACCTGTATGGAGTTTACCTCCAACAGGACCGATTAAGTCGATGAGCATTTTTTCAAGATTTAAATGAATATCTTCGTGTTCCACTTTGAATTCAAGGTCTTGATTTTCTGCTTTTTCTTGTAATGTGTGTAGACCTTTTAAGATGGCATCTACTTCATCTGCTTGTAAAATACCGCATTTACCAAGCATCGTTACGTGAGCGATACTGCCTTCAAGATCCTCTGTAACTAGTTGTTGGTCGAAACCAATCGATGCACCAAATTCGTCTACCCATGCTTCAGCCGATTTTTGAAAACGACCGCCCCATGCTTTGCTACTCATTATGCTTTACCTACTTTTTTACCGTTAACGATTGCATTAACTTTTGTTGGAAGGCCCCATAATTCGATGAAACCAACTGCTGAATTGTGGTTGAACTCATCGTCTTTTGTATACGTTGCAAGTTTTTCATCATATAGTGAGTTCGGTGATTTACGTCCTTCAACTACTGCATGACCTTTGAATAAACGTACACGAACTGTACCGTTTACATATTGTTGTGTATCTTTAATGAACGCTTGGATTGAGTTACGTAATGGTGAGAACCATAAACCGTTATAGATTAGCTCTGTTAATTGTTTTTCAACAACTGGTTTGAAATGCGCTAATTCTTTTACAAGTGTTAAATCTTCTAATTCTTTATGTGCAACAAGTAGTGTGTGCGCACCAGGAATTTCATAAACTTCACGTGATTTAATCCCTACAAGACGGTTTTCAATGTGGTCGATACGTCCAACACCATGTTTACCAGCTAATTCATTTAATTTTAAAATCATATCTGCTAATTTGTATGATACGCCGTCTAATTTTGTTGGTACACCTTGTTCAAACTCGATTTCGATTACGTCTGCTACGTCTGGTGCATCTTCAATTTCAACTGTTAAATCATATGCATCTTTTGGTGGTTTTGCCCATGGATCTTCTAAAATACCACATTCATTTGCGCGACCCCATAAGTTTTGGTCGATTGAGAATGGTGAGTCTAAGTTGATTGGAATTGGAATATTGCGGTCTTTTGCATATTCGATTTCCTCTTCACGACTCCAGCCCCATTCACGAACAGGTGCTAATACTTCTAAATCTGGGTTTAAAGCGTTGAATGCAACTTCAAAACGAACTTGGTCATTCCCTTTACCAGTACAACCATGTGCCACTGCTGTTGCGCCTGTTTGTTCTGCGATTTCAACTAATTTTTTCGCGATTAACGGACGCGATAATGCTGATACTAATGGATATTTTTGCTCATACCATGTATGTGCTTGTAAAGACATTAATGCGAAATCTTCTGCAAATTCGTCTTTTGCATCGATTACGTATGATTCAACTGCACCAACTTTTAATGCTTTTTCTTGAATATGTTTTAAATCTTTTCCTTCACCTACGTCTAAGCAACAAGCGACTACTTCATAACCTTGTTCTTGTAACCATGTAATTGCAACAGATGTATCTAAACCGCCTGAATAAGCGAGTACGACTTTTTTCATTTTTATTTCCTCCGATTCGTGTTGTGTATGTTTATACGTTTTTATTTTATATTTATGCACTTATCATAGCATGGTATTTTTATGAATGCAAGTGTATTTTCATGTATTTTGTATTTGTTTTTAAAAAAGGTTTAAAAGCCTTTTAAACATTGACTTTCAAACCTTTTTTATCTCTATTCTTTTTATGCATATTTTGTGTTTATTCATGCATATTTGCATTTTTCTATGCAAAATGACGTGATTCAATCACTTCTATTAAACTTTTTTCAAGCGAGCGTAATTCTTTATATAGAAAGTATAGCGATACATTCGGTAGTGGAAAGCTTTGAAAATCGTAAATATTCAACCTTCCCTCCATCATATCTTTTCGTAAAATGAGTTTTGGTAAAAAAGAGATTCCTAACCCATCACGAATAAACTTCTTCACCGCATATGAATGCGATAACTGAATTTGTTTACACGATGGATAATGGCGCGCCACTTCTTTTTGAATGTAAGCAAAGTTCGTTGGATCATGTCCTGTGAAAAGAGGATATTGTTGAAACAATTCATGTTCTTCAATAAATACGCCCGTCTCATCGTCATATTGATCGAGTGGATAAGCGAGTTGTAATGGGCTCTCCACAAATAGATGACTACGCACACGTTTTGATCCAGGCTGTACTAAACCAATCGCTAGTTGAATATCTCCTGCTTCTATTAACTGTTCCATCTTCTCCGACTCTTCAATCGTAATCGAAATTTCATACTCAGGATGTGTACTAATAAATTCATATAAAATATTTGGCAAAATCGTTTCCACCATCATCGGTGTAATGGCAATCTGACACTTCTCAATGACACCCTTTTGTTGCAGAGCAAATGTTTGCAAACTCTCATCCCACTGCTGCTTCATCTTTTTCGCCTGTACTAAAAATAATTTCCCCGACTCTGTTAATGTTACGCGATTATTTTCACGCTTGAATAATGTCGTATTCAAAGCATCTTCTAACTGTTTAATATGCACCGTAATACTCGGTTGCGATAAGTTTAATTGCTCCGATGCCATTCGGAAATTTTTATACTTGGCTGCAACGAGAAATGTTTCAATCCAACGATATTCCACTTCACACACCTCTTTACTATTTTTAATTAAAACATTTAAATATATTTAATTTTATTAATCATTCTTTTATTTTACTATAAAAGTAGTAAAAATAATCGGAGGGAAGCTTATGACAAGAAATTTGAAAGGGATTTTTGAACAATTTGCCCAGCAAGAGTGTCACAATTCGAGTCCATTATATGAACAATTGTCTTATGCGATTGCACAAGATGAAGCGATTTTGCGCATTGCTGCCCAAATTCCAAAAGAACAACCCATTCCGAATTTGCTCTTTGCCTCTGTTCAATATTTATTGATGACACAAGAACATCCACTGCGTGCATTCTATCCACGTTTTACGGATTTTGTACAATCACCGATGGAAGCGTTCCCACATTTTAAAGATTTTGTCTTAACACATACACAAGAACTTGCTTATCTTTTTGCAACAAAGCGAGTTCAAACAAATGAAGTAAGACGTTGTGCTTACTTGTATCCAATGCTTTGTGATATTTTCGAACAACATAAAAAACCGCTCGCACTCATCGAAGTTGGCACAAGCGCTGGTTTACAGCTTGGTATCGACCATTATCAATTCCGTTATGGCGATACAACAGTTGGCGATCAAACGAGTTCACTGACATTACAAAGTGATAACCGCGGAGAATCTTTACCAAAAAGTATTGCCAAACCTTTTGAAGTGGCGACACGAATTGGTATCGACTTACGTACAATGAATGTAAACGAGGAAGAAGATTTAGATTGGTTGAAAGCACTCATTTGGCCTGAACATACTGACCGTCTACAATTACTCAATCAAGCTGTGCATATTACACGTGAATTACCGATTCAATTAGTGGATGGTGATGCAACGAAGAAATTACAACGCATTGCAACGCAAGTACCTGAAGAAGAAATGCTTGTCATATTCCATACATATGTAGCGAATCAATTCTCACCTGAAGCGAAGATGAATTTGATGCAGTCACTTATTGCGATTAGTAAAACACGCCCTGTTTATCATATTTACAATAATTTATATGATGAACAACTACACCAAGATTTCTTACACGAACACCAAATCGAAGAAATTCGTCGTATCGACCAAGCGGAGAGCCACGCACGCTGGTTCAAGTGGAAGAATTAAATATAGTCATTTAAAACATAGAAACCCCCGTATGATTTTGACATCATACGGGGGTTGTTTATGTTGGTTAGGTTCTGCTTCGAAAAAAACAATCATTCCACACGTATATGAAACGCATACCAAGCGTCGCCATCTGATATGTTTTTTTCTTTTTGATTCGCCCAATCTGCTTGAAGAATATAGAAGTACGTACCTTTTTCTTTTGGGGCAGTAACGCGCATGTTTTTAAAGTTCGTGATGTTTATTGGTTGATCTTTTTTCACTTGTTCAAGTGCTACTTCATCTGGCTGGCGTTTTAAGTCGATTTGAATCGCTAGTTCGGCTTCTGGTTGCACAACAATCGGCTGTTTTCCGTTCAATAGTTCTTCAGGGCCCGCTTTATCTGCACATTCGCCACTACCTGTTGCACCGCCTTGCCAGCAATATGAACCAAGCTCTGTATCATAGTTTTCTCCGTCTACTTCTACTGTCACTTTCGGTGGATTACTGCCGAGCTCTGTATTGTTCGAACAACCAGTAAGTAATAAAATGGCCACACATAGCATCATATACTTTTTCATGTACACACCTCTTTTGTTTAATTTTACCAAAAAGAGTATAAAAAGCAATGTAGCTTATTTTTTATTAAAAAAAGGTTTGCCAATCGTTTCGACAATAGACGGTGCAAGTGCATAGAGTTTACTCGAGATCCCCATATACCACGGGATATTACATTCTCTTTTTTTCGTACCAATCGTTTGAATCGTCTTTTTTGCGACTTCTTCAGCTGATAATAGCACGCTCCCCATCTTTTGTCGGTATGTATTCGTCGCATCTGCATGGTCTAAAAACGGACTATCAATCGGACCTGGGTGAATAACCGTAATCACTTTATTCGGTTGTTCCAGTCGTAATGCATTCGTATAACCAATGAGTGCAAATTTTGTCGCTGCATAGACAGAAGCTTTCGGTGTGGCAACCTTCCCTGCTTGCGAACCGATAAAGATGAACTGCTCTTTTACAATCGGTAGTAACTCTTTTGTTAACTTCATCGGTGCTGTGACATTGAGTGCAATCATCGCATCTATGTCTTCATCGGCCATTTCCTGTGCATATGAGAATGTACCAACACCTGCATTTAAAATCGCTACATCCACTTCTGGTACATTTTGAATGAGGTGCTTACGTTGGTGGTCATCTGTTAAATCTGCCGGAATAATATGCGCTCCTTGTTGTTGCCATTCATTTAAAATCGCTTCATTTCGCCCTGTCAGCCATAATTCATGCGATGTATGAATTAATTGTTTTGCGATTTCATAACCTACACCAGACGTTGCACCTGTAATAAAAATTCGTTTAGGCGCGTACATAATGTAATACTCCTCGTTCGTCACTCGTTTCAACAATATGACCGAGTGATTGTAAATAATCGACCTGTCCAACTGTATGCGACAATGTTAGACCGAGTTCCGTTTCATATTTTGTTGGGAAAATTTTCGCAGACAATTCATAAACTGTAATCGGACCTAATTCCTCAATGATTTGTAATACTTTTAATGCACGTCGATGTTGACGTTCCAATCGTTCTTCAATCAGTGCATGTGCATCTAAAATCGGCGCACCATGCCCACTGTGTACAATTTCTACAGGTAAATCCAATACTTTTTTCAGTGATGCATTATATTGAAGAAGCGATTTCGCACGTGGATTATTCGGCATTAATGGTGGTTCAATGAGTGGATTCGATACCGTATGCGAAATCAACAAGTCGCCACCTAACAATTGTTTTGTATCTTCATGCCAATAAGCTAGATGTGACTGCGCATGTCCCAATGTTTCAATCGCATACAACCCTTTATGACCAGGTACTTCGTCGCCTTCTTTTAAAATACGTGTTAGCGGTCTTGTCCCCATCATATGCGGTCGTCTCGTCATACGCTTTGGCCACTCAAAAAATTTTTCAGGCACACCTTCAATTTGTAGTTGATGCATATAAAAATCATAGTGCGAATCGATAAAGACAGGATCACGACGCAACCAGGCATCATTATAAATATGCCCCATAATTTCAGCATTTGGAAAAGCATCCGTCCATCCGATATGGTCGGGATGATGATGCGTTAAAATTACTTGTTCAATATCTTCTAAACGATAGCCCTCTTGCTTTAGTCCTACTCGAATCGCCTCAAGTGCTTCGTCTGTTTTTGTACCTACGTCTACAATGGATAATGCATCACCCTTTAATAAATGGCAATTCACACTTCCAACGGCGAAGGGTGTTGGTGTTTCAATTCTTTTTATCATGTGACAATCTCCTCTCACTTCATACTGAATGGTTATTCATATGATTATACTGAAATCTTGAATGGTTGTCATCTACCAATGACAGTTGACAACCTCTTGTAAAGAAACTATAATCACTTTTATATACTAATGCATTGATGAAGAATAGTATAGCAGTCATCCCTTGCGAAAAGAGAGTGTGATCACCGGCTGAGAGTCACATGGCAAAATGAGCTAGAACCTACTTCTGAGCAGTTCTGAAAACAGAACCGTATACTCTGCGATAAAGAGTCTGAGCGTACTCTATTTTTAGAGTAAAACAAGGTGGTACCGCGGAATCCAAGCATTTTCGTCCTTTTTTCATAGAAGGATGGAGAATGCTTTTTTATTTTTATTATTTTAGAGGAGGCGACATGTATGCAAACAATTGTATTCGCAGGTGCAGGTTCAATGGCAGAAGCAATTATTCAAGGATGGGTTAAAGAGGGGGTTGTAGTCCCGCCAGCCATTCATGTAATGAACAAGTCGAATGAAGAAAAACTCGCGAAGCTCGCGAACAGCTATGGTGTACAAGTTGTTTCAGACCGTCGCGCGATTTTAACCAAAGCAGATTGTGTTATTTTAGCGATGAAACCAAAAGATGTGATGGCAGGGATGAACGATTTAGCCCCGTATTTACGAGAAGATACAGCCGTATTATCCGTTGTCGCAGGTACGAGTATTGAGACGATTCAAAGTGTTTTAGGTAACCGCCCTGTTGTACGCGTCATGCCAAATACATCGGCAACAATCGGTATGAGTGCGAGCGGTATGGCTTTTAGTGAAGAAGTATCGGATGAGTTGAAAGCTACGTTTAAAAAGATGTTAGAAGCGATTGGACTTGTGATTGAGGTGAAAGAGGAAGAACTTCATGCGATTACAGCACTTTCAGGTAGCGGCCCTGCTTATTTATATTACTTGGTCGAAGCATTCGAACAAGCAGGAATGAAATACGGTTTAGAGCAAGGCACAATTCGCTCACTCGCTGTTCAAACGATTGCAGGTGCTGCGGAAATGTTAAAACAGTCCGATGAAGAACCAACTGAACTACGACGTAAAGTAACAAGCCCAGGTGGTACAACAGCAGCTGGTATTCAAGCACTTGAAAATCACCACTTCAAACAAGCTATTGAAGCTTGTATTGATGAAGCTACAAAACGCTCGATTGAATTAGCAGCGGAATAAGAAAAGGACTTTAGCAGATTAATTTGTGCTAAAGTCCTCTTTATTAGGCTCTACAATAAATAACGTTGGTAAAGAGCTAGAAATCCTCGTATTTTTAAACATCGTACATTTTATTTATAAATACTATAACAAGTAACTTCTATACTTTTTAATCTAGTTCAGCAAGCTTTTTGAAAGTGTTTTATCTCCTATACCTTTACCCTCTGTTAAGAAAATAACTTTAAACAATCCAACCTTTCTATCTAGCGAAAACATTCTATAGCAAAAAGAAACGATAATAGCAACTTAAGTTCACATAGTTATTTTTCACATTAGATGGACGTGTGGGCGTGACTTCTGCGGGAACAGCACGAGCGGAATATCCATGTTGGCGATTCATCGCCAACATGAGATGAAGCCGTGCCCGCGAAAAGCATCGCCCAAAACGAATATCCTAATACAACTTAAAAAGCCTCAGCATATAAAATACTGAAGCTTTCTTATTTTTATTCATCCTTCTTTTTGCTCTGCCACATAGCTATTCAATACGTCTTCCACAAACTGAAGATGTGTCGTCATCGCTTCGTTTGCTTGGTCGATATTTTGTGATTCAATCGCATTAAAGATATGTAAATGTTGCGCATTCAATGTTTCAAATGTCGCTTGTTCATCATATAAACAGATGAGACGTGTATCATGAATGACTTCGCTCATGACATCATTCACTGTTTTAAAAAGAGATTGTAACATCTCATTATGTGTTGCTTTCGCAATCGCATAGTGGAACGCTAAATCAGCTTGTTCTGCAATTTTCGGTTGATCTGTATGATCATACATCTCTTGTAAATGCCCTTTTAATGCAGCTAAATCTTCCATCGTCCGATTTTCTGCGGCACTTTTCACCATACCTACTTCTAATACACGACGGACTTCTAGCAGTTCTGCAATATCTTTTTTCGTCATGAGTAATGCAGATGCAAGCGGTATTCCTAGTGTACGTCCATCAAAATTTTTAACGAAGGTCCCCTCACCTTGTTTCATCTCGATTAAGCCCATCGCACGCAATGCCGTTAATGCCTCGCGAATCGTTGAACGCCCTACATCAAACTGACGACTTAATTCTTCTACCGAATCTAGACGGTCTCCTGGCAATAGTTCCCCAGATTTAATTAATGCCATTAATTGTTCCGCAACTTCTTCGTAGATTTTTTTACGTTGTACGATCTTAATTCCCATTAACCCCACCTCTTGTCCTCATTTTAGCATATTTCATCTCGCTTCTTCCTGCTTTTTCTACTCAACACGTATTTTAATTTCTGTTACGTAATTTTCTAATTCTGAAACAGCTGTTTCTTCAAACACATACTCCTCATACGCATCGCTCGCTAATCGCATTTGTTGATCTCGTACATATTGCTGGATACGCTCATAGGTTGTATGTTTTTTCGATTCTTCCCCAATATGATAGGCAACTACGTAGAACCCCTTTTCCTTCACATGAATTGGCACTTGACGTTTGGTCGGCGCGATTTTCGTGTATAAATTGACATAGTTCTCGTAATCCTCGTTTTCAATTTCTTCTCTTTGCAAAATCGCTCCAATTGGATAGCCAATATCTAATTCTTCATTATAAACAAACTCAATCAAGTCAGAAATCGCATGTAAGAAGGCTTTATCATCCGTATTCTTAACATCTGCACTAATGAAAAAGCGCTCTTCTTCCTCGGGTTGAATACGAATTGTTGTAAAATCTGTCGCCATTCCTTCTTTTGTAATCGCCAATTTTGTATCAACAATGCGCTCCAACTGCTTCAAATGCTTCATTTTTTGTTGTAGCTCACGCTTTTTTTCTTCAAATAATGTCACAAACTGCTCTGGTGATTTCGTTGCTAAAAACTGTTTAATCTCCTTCAATGGCATATTCAATTCTTTTAATAATTCGATGACACTAAAAACATCGAATTGTTGATATGAATAGTAACGATAACCATTATCGAGCTTCACTTCTGGTTTTAATAACCCAATTTCATCATAGTGAAATAATGTTTGTTTTCGCACATTACATAAACGGGCAAATTCGCCTGTTGTAAAAAAACCTTTTAATTTTTCTCTTTCCATCTACATTTCCCCCTTGACTATACGGTAACCATATACTTTAGCATTATAACTACGAAAGGAATTGATATCGTGACAACCGCAACACAGCAAGATCCAATGGCGCTTAAACTTCAAACAAGCCCACCTAAAAAACTCTTTTTATCTTATTTATTCCCATCGCTTCTCGGCATGTTACTCATGGCAAGTAATATTCTCGTCGATGGCATCTTCGTCAGTCATGGCGTTGGTGAACAGGCACTTGCCGGTGTGAATATTGCCACACCGATTTTCTCTATTTTATTAGCTGTATCGCTCTGGATTGGTATGGGTGGTGCAACCTTATTCTCCATCGCGCTTGGCGAAAATAAAATTCAAAAAGCACATGCCATCTTTACACGCTCATTTTTATTAACGATTCTAATTGTAGGTATTCTAATCGGTATTGGCTTATGGAAACTTAAAGCAGTCGCTTATCTTTTTGGTGCAAGTGAAGTAACCTATCCGTATGTACGTGATTATCTATGGGTCATTCTCATTTTCGGTTTTGTCTTTGTACTTGAAAATATTTTAAGTATTTTCATTCGAAATGACGGGAATCCGAAATTAGCTATGACAGGTTTAGGTGTCACAGCCGTTTTAAATGTCGTACTTAATTATTTCTTTATTTTCGTTTGGCAATGGGGTGTATCTGGTGCCGCATATGCGACTGGTATTGCCACACTGATTGGTCTATGTATTCTATTACTTCACTTCCGTACACCCGCAAACCATCTACACTTTATAAAACCTACTCGTTCACTACGTGGTATGCTTGATATTTTAAAAATCGGTTTACCAAGTTATGTCGTCGAGATGAGTTTTGCTATCATCGTTGTGATGTATAATCTTACTTTCCTTCATTATACAGGAGAAGTGGGTGTCACAGCATTTGCGATCATCAATTATTTACATGCGGTCTTTTTAATGATTTTCATTGCAGTGGGTGCTTCGATTCAACCACTCGTGAGTTATCATTACGGTGCGCGCCTTTATGGTCGTTTAAAATCGTTTTTATTACTTGGGATTTTAACTGCGACCATTATTGGTGTACTCTTACTCATCATCGGGATTTTCGGAAAGTCCTTACTCATTGAACTATTTGGTGTTGATGATCCAACTGTTGTCGCCTTTACAGAGAAAGGGATTCTTCTTTACTTCACAGGTTATATTTTCTTAGGCTTCAACTTAGTGATCGCAGAATATTTCCAAGCGATTAAGCGTATTCGCCTTTCTGTATTAATTGTACTGAGTAGAAGTATTCTACTCTTTATGCCATTACTTATTTTACTACCAATGGCATTGCCGAGCATTACAATCTGGCTTGCTTTCCCGATTGCTGAAGGATTAACTTGTATCATTTTATTAATCTGTATGAAATGGGTACCAAAAGCAAATCCAATACCAAAATAAAAATGAGAGGTCGCCTAAGCTAGCGACTTCTCATTTTTTCTTGTTTCTACGGGTATGCGTTTTTGTACGCGCTCATTATGTGAGCTAACCATTGCTACATGGCTAGCAGTTGGTTCGATGTGTAGTTTCGCACCATTCACTGCATTAACAGCATCTTGGAAACAGCCGACTAATAGATTTACTTTCCCTTCATACTTAGCAATATCCCCTGCTACAAAAATACCTGGCATATCCGTTTTACCTGTAGCAGTCGAAGCAATGGCATGGTCGATTCGTTCAAGCGGAATCGATACGTCATATTGTAATGTTTGATCTAAATCAAAGCCATGACTGACAATCATATGATCAACGGAGATAATTTTTTCACCTGCTGCTTGTTCAATCGTTACATTTTCTATACAATTCGTATTTTCATTAGCATGGACTTGTGTAATCTGTGTTTGCGTATGAACTGTAGCATGCTTCATCACTTGCTCCACTTGTGCTTCATGAGCAGATAAGTTTTCACCGCGGTAGACAACATGAATTTCTTTGGCAATACCATGTAATTCATTTGCCCAGTCAACAGCTGTGTTACCGCCACCTGAAATGAGTACTACTTGATCGCGGAACTGTTCAAACTCACGTACAACATAATGCATATTTTGCACATCTTCTTTTGGAACACCTGCTACTTGTAACTTCTGTGGTTGAATAATTCCACCACCTACTGCGACAATGACCGAGCGACTCATATGTGTTCCTTTATTTGTTTCAATATGGAATGTTCCATCTAGTTGATCTACAATACGTTCTACCTTCGTTTCCACATGGACTGTTGGATGAAACGTTAGACCTTGTTCAATGAGTTGCTTAATGAAAGCATCACCTGTTATTGGGGGCTGACCACCGATATCCCAAATCTTCTTTTCAGGGAATAGACGCACTTTACCACCTAATTCAGATTGGAACTCAATTATTTTTGTTTTCATATTACGTAGTCCGGCATAAAATGCGGCATATAAACCTGCTGGTCCTCCGCCAATAATCGTTACATCATATATCTCTGTCATGTTCATCTGCTCCTTTACATTGTTGTCCATGCGACGATTTGTTTTCTTCTGTAAGTTGAAGGTGCATAACCTGTTTGTTTTTTAAATACACGACTAAAATAGAAACAATCATCATATCCTACACGCTCTGCTACTTCTGCAATGGATAAATCCACACGTTCTAGTAATTCTTTCGCTTTTGAAATGCGATACGCTGTAATATACGCGTTCGGTGATAACCCTGTATGTTTTTCAAATAAATAAGCGAGGCGACGACGCTCAATTTGAAATTTCTCTGCAATTTTTGTGACATTGATTTTCTCGCGATAGTATTGTTGAATATAAGCAACGATGGACTCCATCACATCTACCGTCGATTGAAGCTGTTGATCACGTACACCTTCCATACAGCGTTCGATGAGTTGGAAAAAGAGCGTGCGACGTTGAAGTGCTGCCATCGCTCCTGGTAGCGCCTGCATATCCAATAATCGAACGGCATCTTCTAAATAAATTGTGGTATCTGATACGCGCAGCACGAAAGCATCATCATATAAATCATCATCGGATCGAATTGCTACTTGATACTGTGCAACGATAAATTGTACATCTTGTTCACCACAATTTTCAATATGAAGTGTTTCACGTTCGTGAATATGTAAAATACGACCTGGTGTAATAAAGAATTTCTCACGACCACTGTGCACCCAGGCTTTTCCGCTTACTGGGAAGATAAATGCACTCGATTGTGTATGAATATGTGTTAATTTATGTTCAGCTAAAATATGTTCTTGAAAGACATTCGTTAAAGAAACAGCTGCTTTTGCAAAGTATGCTGTTACATGCATCATTGTTAAATCCATCGACATAACCTCCATAACTAATACATTCATTATAAATGATAATGATTATCAATTTCAAGTTTAATTGATAAAAATTCTCAATTAATGTGAAAAATCCTTTTAGAAAAGAAAAAACTAGCATCACCTGATGAGGCGATACTAGTTTTTCACATTCAATTATTTAACGAATTTATATTCTTTTTCCTTGCCATCATCAAACTCCACTTCTAGTTTGATAGACTTGTAGTTATCATCGATTTTGATATTGTCCATAATTTGTTTCTTCACTTCTTCATCTGATGAGTTTTGGTCAAATGTGAACTTCTCAACAATTGGTTGCATTTCACCTAGAGCTTCATCACCAGTCTTTTTCGTATTGTCACGCTCATCTTCTATCTCTGCAATGTCACCATCGCTTTTTTTCTCGTATTCAAATGTGTAATCACCTTTGTCATACTCAACATCAAGGTCCATTTTTTTGTACGGTTGCTCTGTTACTTTTTCATTCGTTGAGCTATCGTCTTTTGAAGAATCAGTTGAAGATGAATCAGATGACGACGAATCATTTGTAGTATCTGATGCAGGCTCCTCTACTTTTGTTTCTTCTTTCTTCTCATCCTTATCTGTGCTACATGCTGTCAACGATAATGCTAATAATGGAACTGCATAAAGAGCTAATTTTTTATTCATTAATAGTACACGTCCTTTCAATAGCACTTTTCCACATTTTCTTTTTTTAAAACATTTTAGGGCATGTATTTTACTTTATAATTCAAAAACCCTTGTATGATGAATATCTTGAAAATGAATTAAATGAAGCACTTCATCTGAAATTTCCGTTAATTGTCCAGGATGTTTGTTATGTCCAATCAATAATGACATCAAATAAAACTGTTTTTTTTTCTTTTCTGCATTCACCTGTTCGATTACTATTTCCGGAATATGACAGACACCATCCGTAATAAATAATACTTCCCCTTTTGTCGAATGCTTCATAAATTGAATGGCTTGTTGAAGCGGCTTTTCAAAATTGGTTCCGCCGCCAATATACGACTGTGCAAATTGAAGAAATTGAGGGATTTTATATTTCCCTTTTTTAAAATGCTGAATTTGCTGATAATCCACATCACCACTAAATGGAATAAAAACAAAATCTCGACGATCTTGTTTCGCCATACTAAGTAAAGCCATTAAAAAACCTTTTCCTTGTACGTCTAAATCTTGCATACTACTACTCTCGTCATAACAAATAATGAGTGCGCCCTTTTCTTTTTTCGTGCGCTCTTTATAATCATACATGCGGGTTCTTCCGTCTGAAAAACGCACAAGAAAATCAAGTTCTGCTTCAGGTGTTTCAGATTTTAAATACTCAATAGGTAATAAACGCTCTGCTTTTTGTCCTGTTGTTACAGTCCCTTTTAGTATGGAAGCAGTTTTCATTTGAACGCGCTTTTGTTTCGCTGAAATTTTAAACTTTTTCGCCCATTCAGCCATTTTTTGTAGTTCTGATTGCTTTTCTAGTGCATCTGCTAAAGCCAACTGATCATAAATCGGTGTTTGCTGTCTCTCTTGTTTTCGTTGTTGCAAACTACTGAGTAGATCTTCTACATATTCTACTTGTTCTAAAACATGCTGTATCTCTTTTTTAAATGCATCTTCTAATGACTCATCTTCCGGTTGTTCCAGTTGACGTAAAAATAAATAGCCAAATCGTAGTGTCGCAAGCGTCGTAATCAGTTTATCACCCATCGCTTGTTGTAAAAAAAGCGGAAACTCTTGTAGTTCGCTTAGTATTTGTAAAGGAGAAGTCGTTTTAAATTCGGTCTTTCCAGTGTAGAGCATGCACCATACATCACGCACTAACTGCGGTAGTTGTTCATGCTTTTCAACTAATTGTTGCAGTCCTTCATGATGCGTGAGTAAGTCGTTATATGCTTGTATCGTAAATCGGTCGATGTCCATGAGCTGACTATTTAACTCGTTATGCAACTACATCACTTCCTCCGCTATTTTTTCATGTAGTTGTGCTTTCCATTCATTTAACTTTTGCAGTTCTTCTTCTGTTGGTGACTCTGTCATCATTTCTTGTTCGATTTGCTGCCATTTCATTAAAATTGCTGAAGCAAACTGTGCATATTCCTCATATTGAATCATCTCTGCTTGTTTGAGTACGGCATGTTTCGCATCAACTTCCATACGCAAACGATTCAATTGAACAAACAATTGGTCGATGACTGTTTTTGTATAAGGTACAAGTAAATCTTGTACCGTCTCACGATCTTCCGACTCAATCCATAAACAATCTACTAACACACGAAAATCCGACTGCTTCACTTCATTGCGTCCTTGTAAATATGCTTCAGCTTGTAAGATCGATAAACATTGCTTCGTGCGGCGATCAGACACAACAATCCCTGCATCCTTCAATTTAAAATGAATTTCTGTTAACATTTCGATCATCGTCTCTGGAATGTGAACTGCTTTTGTTTCAGCGTGGATAACCTGTATCTCCTCTGCCGTTAGACGCGGTAGTGTAATCTCCTCTGTATTCCCCTGTAACATCTGCATGAAGTGCGCAGGCGTTTGAATCGCTTCTACTTCACGGCGAATTAAAAAGCGATCATACAATGCATTCAAACGGTCTTCTTCTGGAAATTCATTACTTGCACCGATTAATGTGAACAGTGGTGTCGTCAATTCTTCGGTACCATTTTCAAAGCGATGTTCATTCATAATTTTTAATAAACTATTAAGTAAATCAGATGTTGCTTTAAACACTTCATCTAAAAAAGCCACATGTGCTGTTGGGAGCTGTCCTTCAATATTTCGTTCCATAATCCCTTCTTTTAAACGGTCAAAGCGGACGGAACCGAATAATTCTTCTGGTTGTGTGGTCGGTGAAATTAGTCGCTTGAATGTACCATAAGTTATTGGTAATACATACATGAATTGGTCGACAATATTTGATTTCGCAACACCGGGCGCACCAATCAATAGGACATTTTTTTGCGCACAGATACCGAGTAAGATGGCATGAATTTCATGTTGTCGTTCGATAAAGTGTGCATTTAGTTGTTGTTCAATTTGCTGTAATTTTTGTACTTCAGGCTTCATTCTATTTGCCACCTTCTATTCGTTTTAAAAATTGTTCGATTAGGACATGTGTAAAAGCAGGGTACTGCGGATCTTGTTGTATAAAAGCTCGAAGTGCCGCTTCATCCTCTAACCACATCGCTTGAATAGGAATACGGTCAAAATCAAGTTGTCCTTGTTCCTTTTCTGTATAACTACAGGCTAAAAAACGCGGTGTGATATTTGCATAGGCTTCTTTTAACTCGTTATTCTCGACATGAATCGTTGCACCGTATTTACGCTCATCATATTGTACAAATGGAGATGTAGGATTTTGACGTAAATCGTATATCGCATAAATCATATATCGTTTACGCTCTGTTAAATAAGGCAGTGCAAAATCAGAACAGCTTAACTGAAATAAAGGATTATAGCGATAACAAAATAGATGGTCTTCATCTGGGTAAATCCCAAGCCCTTTAATCACGCGACTGTAAGCAAATTCTGTTAGAGCGGTTTTCGTCTTGCCTCGCGTTGTATCACGCACTAAAAATTTCGAAAGATTTAATATGAATCCTGGTACGTCAGCTGTTTTAAACATCGTTTTAAAATCGTATAGTACGTCATATCCCGCAAATAGGTGGTAGTTATACGTGATACCATCATCTGAAACCCCAAGCCAGTCTTGTTGTAAATCTACTTTTTTCAATGTGGGCGTTACATGGAAAATTGTCTCAAACCATGTATGACATGCTGTTAAAAAATCGTCTATATTCTTTTTTTCATTCCAATTTTTTTCAGTGAATGAGAGGAGTGTTTCTTGTTGAACATATACGACTTCTTTCATTAGCCATTCTAAGTAATAGGCTACTTGGTCATATAAAACACGTGCGCTTTCTGCTGAAATGGGTTGTCCAATCACTGCTTCATTTTGCACTAGTTTTACTAGCTCTTTTTCAATCGCTTGATATTGCTGTCTGACGCTACTAGCTGATTGAAAACGTGTCACTTTTTGCTCTAGTGACTGCTTCATCTCCTCTAATTGACGTGGTAAATGCGTCAACATGTGCTGAATAGTTTGTGCATCTAACTGTAGCTGTATACAAGGTATTTGTTTAGGTACGATATAGAAAGGTTGCTGGATTAATTCCTCTGGTTTTATATTTTTTAACCGCGCGGTATCTGCAACCATATAAAATTCATTCAACGAGCTCTTCCTCTCTCATTTGTTTCTTTTAAAGTCACTTTATTATAACAAAAAGAGGAATCACCGTTTAGGCAATTCCTCCAATTCAATTTAAGATTGTGAGAATAGATAAATCATATAAATCACGGCAATTGATAATAATACCGCGATTCCCACTCGAACAGTTGAGATTGGCGCACTGCCACCCACACGACCTGTTTGACCATTCACCATAAAACGATAGAGCTTATCTTTATATTTAAAAGAAGATAACCAAATCGGTAGCATCAAATATTTATACGTAATGTCATCATGTGTTGTCGAAAACGATACATGACCAACAATATCTGCGCCATGTTCAAAGCGAACTTTTGATTTAATCGCTTGTTCGATTTTGTTATGAATACTCGATTTCGCTTCTTCAAAACCTTCATCTAAGTCGATACTATAGCGTTCTGCTAAAAAACCACTGACATATTCAGGTCGGTACCCTTTATTATCTGTTAAACGAAACGGTTCAATTTTGCGCATCATATCGCGATCATATCTTCTCGTTGCACTCACCAATTCATCATCAAAAAACTCTTGATAAACACCGGATGTTGAGTACCAATCTGTTACGATTCGTGTTTCTCCTTCTGCATCACGTACCGTTCGATTAATCCCATACTGCGCAGAGTAATACGAAATCGTTCGTGAATCAAATGTCCAATACGGTAAGTAGACACCTGTAAAAGCATCTGGTTTCGCACTTAACTTCGCCTGTCTCGGTGTAAAAATACGACTACGAATCCATTTATGAAAAGATTCGCCTGCTTCCTTATCCGTCACTTCAAACGTACAAACCCCGTTCGGCGCAAGTGTTTCTTCTGTACTTGCTTCCATCACTTGATGTGAACCACAATACGGACAGGTATCTGCTACTTGGAGCGCATCATAAATCGTTTCTGCCGCACATTCCGAGCAAATAACAGTCTTTTTTTCGACACCCCAGTCAAATCTTCCACGATTTTTTGCGTCGTAAAAATCAAGTTCTTGCGCGCTTCGTTGTTCCTCTTGTTCGGGTTTCGCAATATCTACTTCATAGCCGCAATATGGACAAGAGAGCTTTCCAGTTTTCGGATTAAATTCAACAGAAGCACCACAGGAAGGACATTCCGCATCAAAATCGAGCTTTACTTCTTTCACATCACTCGTCATGCTACTTCCTCCTTAGCGCTCCGTAGGTGTACCACACTCTGGACAGAATTTTGGAGCAGGTGTAGCTGACATTTCATGTCCACATTCGGAACAATGGAATGTTGTAGCGACAGGCTTTTTCTGACCACATTCGGAACAGAATTTACCCGTATTTTCAGCCCCACAAGAACATGTCCACGTCTCAACTTCTGGCTTTTTTTCGCCACATTCCGAACAAAACTTCCCTGTATTTGTATGACCATTCGAACATGTCCATGTTGCTTCATTTGATTCGGGTGCTGCTGGTTGTTGCATACGCTGTTCATGTGCCATTTGATACAGTTGATTTGCATTCATACCGCCTGTATTTTGTGCCATATTCATACCCATGAAGCCGTTCATCGCACCATTTTCATTTTCAGCTGCTTTGACCATCGCTTCTGCTTGCGCACCTGTTAACTGTGCCGCTGCCATTGGAGCATCACGCATAACCGCATTCTTTTGAAGCGTCTTAATCATTTGTTCATCTTCTTCAGAGGCTTTCATCGAGCTAATACCAATCGTACCAATCGCGAGACCACGAGAAGCTGTCCACTTTTCAGATAATACTTGATTGAGCGCATCTGCTAATTCCATCGTATGTGCGGGTACTTCACTGTAACGAACGCCCAGCGCTGAAATTTTTGCAAAGGCAGGTTGTAACGCAGTCATCAATTCTGTTTTTAATTGGCTATCAATTTCATCACGTGTATATTCATTCTCTACATTTCCTACAACATTGACATAGAACAATAATGGATCGACAATGCGATATGAATATTCCCCGTGACAACGAATCGAGATGTCGACATCTAATCCGATATTACGGTCTACTACGCGGAACGGTACAGGTGATGGTGTTCCGTATTTATTCCCGACGATTTCTTTTGTGTTAAAGAAATATACGCGTTGGTCTTTTGCAGGTTCACCGCCAAATGTAAAGCGTTTGCCGACTTCTTTAAATGTTTCTTTTAAGTTTTCCATGAAATCACCGTCATAGAAGACACTTGGTTCTGTCGACATGTCATAGACGTATTCACCCTGTTCTGCACAGACTTCGACTACTTTTCCTTGCTCGACAATCATCATACATTGTCCTTCATTTACTGCAATAATCGAACCGTTTGAAATGATATTGTCATTCCCTTTATTCGAACCACGCTTCGTTGAGCGTTTACGCCCCTTTACGACTAACACATCTTTTGAAAGTCCTTCGCAATAAATATATTCACGCCATTGATCTTCTAAAACGCCTTTCATGGCACCGATTCCAGCTTTTAATAAACCCATCTAACCAACCTCCGTCTTTATATATACTTTTTTATACGATTTTTCGGGAGAAAAGTTCCATTTTAAGAAAAAAAAATAAGCTCGCTCTCGTAAGCGAACTTCAAAGATTAAAATTCAGGATACACTTCAATCATTTCTATGTGATGAATATGTAATTCTGTCTCTTTTTCTGTAGCGATAAAGCTGTTTGGTAGTTGATTCCATTTTGGTGCGATACTCTCTAGTAATTCGTTCACTTGCTTTTCAGAAGCTGCTTTTGCCTCTAATTCAACTGCAAACGTATCTAAGAATGGTTCACACTTCTCTTTTTTTAGCGATAATTTTACTCGCTCACCTAAATTCAATAGTTTCTGCAAATAAGTTGTCGCTTCCACTTCAGTAGAAGCTTGCATGTAGACGCGTATAAACAAAATCAATTCTCCATTCTTTTTTAAATCAGCAAGTACTATCATATCCTAAATTAAAAAAGCATGGAAGAGGTGTTTTACCTCTAACCATACTTTTAAGATATTTGATTCTTTATACCTATACGCGCTCAATAATCATCGCAATTCCTTGACCTCCGCCAATGCAAAGGCTTACAACTGCATAGCGTTCCTGTCTTTCATGCAATGTATGTGCTGCACTCAATAATACACGTGTACCACTTGCACCAACAGGATGCCCCAGTGCAATTGCTCCTCCATGTACATTCACACGATTACGGTCTAATTGTAACTCTTGTTCAACTGCTAAATATTGTGCTGCAAAAGCTTCATTAATTTCAAACAAGTCAATATCATCTATTGTTAAATTTGCACGTACTAAAGCGCGTTTAATCGCGGGTACAGGACCAATTCCCATGTAGTTCGGATCCACGCCAACAGCAGCATACGAAATGATTTTTGCGAGTGGTTGTAATCCTTTTTCTTCTACAGCTTGCCCACTTGCAAGTACAATCGAAGCTGCACCGTCATTAATACTTGAGGCGTTTGCTGCTGTAACAGTACCTTGGCGTTTGAAAACAGGTTGGAGCTGTGCCATCTGTTCAACAGTTGTATCTGGACGAATTTGTTCATCTTGCTCAATTACGCGTGTTCCTTTACGTGTTGGCACTTGAACAGGCACAATCTCACGTGCGAATACATCTGCTTGTTGTGAGGCTGCTGCACGTTCATGTGATAATACCGCATAGGCATCTTGTTGTTCTCGCGTAATCGCATATTTTTCAGCTAAATTTTCAGCTGTCATGCCCATACCCATGCCTGTGTATTGATCGGTTAAAGTAGCTTGTAGCATATCTTCAAATTGAATATTCCCCATTTTTGATGATTGACTGCGCTGTTCAAAATTTGAAAATGGAGCTTGTGACATATTTTCTGTGCCACCTGCTAAAACGATTTGTGATTCACCGAGTTGAATCTCCTGTGCGCCTGAAATAACAGATTGTAATCCTGAACCACATAATCGATTCAATGTGAGAGCAGGTATTTCTTCTGGTAATCCTGCAAGTAACGCAATATGACGCGCTGTATAAGCTGCATCTTTACCTGTCGCAATGACATTCCCGTAAAATACAGCATCAACATCTTCTGGTGCAACTTTCGAGCGATTCAATGCTTCAACAGCTGTTACCGTTCCGAGTTGAATGGCTGATACGGTCGCAAAAGAGCCTGTAAACGCAGTAAAGGCTGTTCGCGCACCTTCAATTAGATACACATCTTCCATACTTGTTCCCCCTTAGTGACGCAATACATGCTTCAATACTTTTCCTGAAGCGTTACGCGGCAATTCATCAATGAATTCAATTTCATACGGTAATTTATACGTTGCGAGCTGTGTCGCACAGTAGGCTAGAATTTCTTCTTCCGATACAGTATTCCCCTCTTTTACGCGAACATATGCCTTTGGAACTTCTCCGTAAACCGGATGCGGAACACCGACAACGGCTGCTTCAAATAAAGCTGGCATTTGATATAATACTTCTTCAATCTCAATTGGATAAATATTTTCGCCGCTTCGAATAATCATGTCCTTTTTACGATCAACAATATATAAATAGCCATCTTCATCTAAGCGGCCTAAATCGCCCGTATATAACCAGCCATCGCGAAGTGCCATCATCGTTTCATCAGGATTTTTTAAATAGCCTTTCATTAACTGAGGACCTTTGACCACAATTTCACCGACATAGCCATTTAGCAGCGCGCCACCAGCACCGTCATCAATCCGAATTTCTGTGTGTGCGAGTGGACGACCAACAGAACCCACTTTTGTTAGTGCATCATCATCTAATAATGTTGTGGCAGCTGGTGAATTCTCCGTCTGTCCATAGAAATTTTGTACTTTAACATTTGGGAAAGCTTCTTTTAAACGTCGAATGAGTTCGTAAGGCATCGGCGCTGCACCATAACCGAATAGACGAAGGGATGAAACATCGTGTGATTCGTCTAAATCATGATTTAAAATAAGTGTGTACATTGCTGGAACACCAAAGAAGAATGTCGCTTTTGTATCACTTAATTGTTGCATAATTTGTTTTGGTGAGAATGCTTTTTCAATGATTAATGTGGCACCCACATAAAAACATGGAACCATAAAGACATGCGCGCCAGCCGAGTGGAATAGTGGTGTACAAATAAATAAACGATCTTCTGACGTCAATTCCATCGGTTCAGACCAGAGTTCCGCTGTTATATAGATGTTTTGATGCGTTAACATGACACCTTTTGGATGCCCTGTTGTGCCAGATGTATAAAGGATCACCGCCACATCAGATGGGTTCATCGTCACATCACGATACTGCGGAGCCATCAATGCTAAATTGTGTAAATCACTTGTCATAATAACTTGTTGGCAGATGTATTCCGTTTTCTCATATGTTTCTTGGAAAACTTCATCCATAATCAATACTTTCACTTCTGAATGATTCAAAATATAGGCAATTTCAGGTGGTGCTAATTTTGTATTGATTGGCATGACGACATACCCTGCAAATTGAATCGCAAAATAAGCGATTGGAAATTGATCCGTGTTCTCCATTAATAAACCGACGAAGTCGCCTTTTTGAAGTGGTAAGCTTTGTAAATAGCCTGCTAAACAAGTGACTTCATTATAAAAAGTGCGATACGTCCATTCAACATCGTGATACACAATTGCTTGATAATCGCCTAATTCCTCAGCATGTTGCTTTAATACATCTTTCATTAACATCATTCCATCCCCTTCCTTCAACTGAATACTCATTCAATATATGTATATTCTAACAATTCAAAAAGAAAATGACAACGAATGACTAAGCAAATAATGTAGTAACTAAGTAAATTGCAGTGAAAACGATAAAAATAGCTGATAGCTTATTCATAATGACAAACGCATAACGCGGCAATTGAAGCTTTTTAAAAATAGCACCGAGAATGACTAACGCTAAGAAAAAACACCATGAAACGACAATACAAGAGATTGCAAAATACCACTGAGCTGCGCCTGTATAAGCTAATGCACTACTGCCAATCACCCCGATTGTATCTAAAATGGCATGTGGGTTTAATAAGGATACAGATGCCGCAAATAGCATTTGCTTTTTCATTGGCATCGAGTAACCTTGTACATCTTGTGGCGGCTCACTGCGCCAAATGCTCCATGCCATATAACTTAAAAATAAAACACCGACACTCATCATCGTAATACGTAGCCATTCAAATTGAAGAACGATTGCGGATACTCCGAAAACTGCGAGTAAAATTAAGAGTGTATCGCATAGTGCAGCGGTAATCCAAGCAGGAAATGCATAAATAAATTTCGGTTGCATAGCCCCTTGATTAAATAAAAAGATGTTCTGCGCACCGAGTGGTAAAATTAACCCGAATGCCAGTAACATCCCATGAATCATTACTTCTAACATATTCCATCCTCCTTTTGTATATATTATACATTTTTTTGAATTTTTATAAACAGCTAGTTTTTCATTATCTAAAAAAAGAGCTTTAGCACAATCTATGCGGAAGCTCCTTTTAGAAATCTTTTATTAACGTAAAACTGAATCGTCTAATCGAATGGTTTCTGTTTTACGTGAACCATTTGATTGAATATTGTCACGAATCTGGATATATGGTGTTTTTAAGTTTTTAAACGTATTCGTCATCAATGCTTCTTTATTGGCTTTCGATAAATCTGCAAACACTTTTTTCGTTGTGCCTCCACCAGTATTTGAGAATGTGAAGAACATCATCGAGATGGCCATATAGTTAAATGTATTGTTGCGGATTATCGGGTTTTTTGTTCCACTCGCCGCAATACCTTTTACTACTTCATTACGCTTATTTTTCGAACTCATTGTAAATGTATTTTTCTCAATGACAGCATTCGACCAGTTGAGCGCACGAATATAGTCACTACGCAAATTCACCATTTTATTTTGACGAATTGTTATACGGTCATGTAATTTTTTATACGAATATTTATGTGTACCTACAGCACGTGGAATATCCTCAAATGTATTATTTTCAATCAATACATGACTATTTGGTTGTGCATCAAATTTACTCCACTCCTGACTCCATCCTTTTGTTGAACGATCTGGTGTATCCAGATTAATTGCTTCTTTTACCGAAATAAGGGGGTCTTTTGCATATTTAAATGTTGAATTTTTTACTGTTACATTTTTGGAAGCATCCATTTCAATAAAATGCGCATAATTCATATGACGAAATTGAATGCGGTCTACTAAAACATTCTGATTATGCCCCATAATAATACCAATACCTTTTTCAACATAATTTAGATCAATTGTTGCGGTACCTTTACCTATGAATTGAATATTTTTCTCTCCATTATATTTACCGTAAACACCTTTTTTACTTGATTTTGAAGGTGCAATTAATTGGAACATGGAACTAGCCGCCTTAAACTGGCTTGTACCTGTCTTTGTTCCTTTTACTAACTTTGCTCCATTTTCAAGTTGAATGGTCACATTAGAAGGAACATAGAGTGTATTAGAAATTGTGTATGTTCCCTTTTTTAAGATGAGTTTTCCACCTTTTGTTTTTTCAAAACGTTCTAAATAGGAACGTAATACATAATAATGTTTTGTATGTTGGTTATATGTACTATATTTACTATACGTTACATTGTATGGCTTACTGCTCGGTGTAATTATGTAAGTAGGTGTTTTAGCTTTTGCCTCCATCTGTGTATTTAGTACTAAAAAGACCATAATCATACTAAATACAATAAATAGAGACAGATGATGCTGTTTTTTCATGTGAACGCTCCTTTTTATGTTTTCATAAACCTACTTAACAGAATACATCTTTTTAATATACTTAAGCAATATATATGACTATTTTCATATAAAAAAAGACTTGTTCGAAAACAAGTCGGATTATTCTATGATTATGAAATCGTTGCTTTACTACCTAATACTTCTCTAAATGCTTTTAGAGCAGCACCAATTGTTACGCTGTGTCCCATCTCTTCTAATACTTCACCGATTTGGCAAATCGCCTGTTCAAGCATTTGCGGTGTTGTGTTACCCATATGACCGATTCGGAATGCTTTGCCAGATAAATGCGCTAACGCACCTGCTACGATAATACCACGATCAGCTAGTTTCGCTCTGAATACATGATCTTCTACACCTTCAGGATATAAAATACAGCTTAATGTTGGAGCAGCTGCTTCTTCTTTTGCCAATGGCTTCATACCGTATGCAATTAGTGCACGACGAATCGCTGCACCGTAATTTTCATGTCTTTCCACGCGCGCCTCCATCCCTTCTTCAAGTACAATTTTCATTGCACATTCATATGCATAAATCAAATTAACAGGTGGTGTTGCAAAATAAGCTGTTGGGTCGTCCATTACTTTACGCCAGTTATGAATATCTGCGTAATAAGCTGGCACATTCTCTAATGCTTCACGTGCGGCAACCGCCTCTTCTGAAAATGCAATAATCGCAAGCCCTGGAGGTGCACCAATCGCTTTTTGTGAGCCAGTTAAGACTACATCAATTTTTGCGCCTTCTTGCCCATACTCTTTTGACATATCTTCTTCTAGTGCTGTCGTTGCACATACACCGTCCAAAATGAATAATGCACCTGCTCTTTTAACAACAGGAATTAATTCTTGAATATTTGCAACAACGCCTGTAGATGTATCGACATGCGTTACTGTAACCGCTTTATATTCGTGCTGTTTTAATTGTTCTATAACAGCTTTTTTTGAAATCTGTTTGCCCCATTCTGCTTGAATCACATCGACTTCAATGCCGAAAGCTTTTGCAAGTGGTACAAAACGGTCCCCAAAGAAGCCATGACTAATTACTAATAAACGTTCACCTTTTGAAACAGTGTTGACGATTGCCATCTCCATCGCCAGTGTTCCTGAACCTGAAATAACATATGCTTCTGCAGGATGATTAAATAATTCCTTTGTCATTTCGATTGAATTTTTATAAATGCGTGCAAATCGTGGATCTGTATGTCCCATTGTCTCTTGGCTAAGTGCATCATAAATGTCGTCTCTCACTGGTGTCGGGCCTGGAATTAATAGTAATTCTTTATTTCTCATATCGTCAACCCCTGTTCAATTTAATTTGTTATATAACACAATATAAATAATTTATCTGTTATAGTCAAGCGTTTTCCTAAATATTCTAAATATTTGTAGAATAACATTTTTACGTTATACTACAAAAGAGGTGATACGATGCGATTAGTACAAGCAAAAAAAGAACAAATTACACGCATTATGGAGATTATTGAAGATGGACGCGCGAATTTAAAACAGCTTGGTCTACCTCAGTGGCAAAATGGCTACCCTGACCTAGAACAGATGAAAAAAGATGTGGAACAACAGAAAAGTTATGTATTGATGGATGGACAGCAAATTATTGGAACAGTTTGCTTGGACGAAGACGGTGAGCCTGCTTACGATGCATTAAATGGCAAATGGTCTTCAAATGATCCTTATATTGCGATTCATCGTATGGCTGTGGCAAAAGAAACAGCGGCAAAAGGAATTGGTACACAGTTTTTACAAGCGATTGAGGAAGTTGTTCACGCCAAAGGGTTTAAACAAATCCGGCTTGATACACATACAGAGAATATACCAATGCAACGCGTGGCAAAAAAAAATCATTACCAGTATGTTGGTAATGTTTCTTATGGGGAAAATATTCCATGTTATGCTTATGAAAAAATTTTAACACATTAAAAAGAGGAAGATAGCCCTGCTTTTCAATGCGCCTTCAGTTAAAAATAAAGGAGCGACTAATTGGATGTCGCCTCCTTTTTCATGTAAATACTCATTGCATTATTGGACTGTAATTCGATGTTCATACACTTCTCCTGGATACTCGACTTGTAATGACTTGACTAGAGAGGTTTCTAAATCACTTGGAATAAAAAAATGAACGTCATTAATATGTGCAAGACGGCCTAATGTATATACCATATCATGCAGAGATTTTACAGTCATACTTTTTACATCTAATGTTGCTTGTGTCATAACTTCAACTACGTAACTTACATCTTCTCTTGAAATTTTAACAGTTAACATATAATCACTTCCCATTAGAAAAATTCTAGTTGTTCTATCACTAGTAATTGTATACTAACATGAACGAGCTATTTTTGTACAATACTTAGCATTTTATGGTCATTTGAATTGATTATTGAAAATTCAAATCTTTATAGTAAATTGTTTAATTTTCAAAATTTTTAGTTTTTTATACCTTTCGCAATGAGTATAAATACTTATTTTCATTAGTATTTCATGCTATTTTTATGCATTTAATCCCAGAATAGTATATATAAAATAAATTCACTTTTTTGACATTTTTTCATAAAAAAAGCATAAACTTAAAGAAATTTATGCTTTATTATATAATCTATATGTTAATTTCTTTCCATTCATTCGATAATTGTCTCATCATATGCGCCACTTGTTGTTCGTCACATCCATACGTCGCATACTTCCTTACTTCTTCATTTCCACCTACACAAACAGATATTTTTGCCTCTTCTAACATACGACAATCATTTTGATCATTACCAAATGCAATATATGTACCTGGCAGAATACCGAGCTGCTTTAGTCCTGCTTCTTTTGTGATACCACAAGGACTAATATCTAAAATACCTTCTTTTTGATGTCGATGGATGACACAATCCATTGCTTCTAATGATTGAAAAATCATCTCATCTTCTGTAAATAGCACACACTTTACCCAATCACTCAATTGCTGTCTCTCTTTATTCTCAGCAAGCTTGAGTGAATCAAGCTGTGTATAGATTGGATGTGTGTTTGAACCTGTAAAACTATAATCCCATGCACTATCCATTAAATACATGAGACGATGCTCTTCAATAAGTTCGTCTATTTTTTCACGCACTTCTTTCGAAAAAGCATGCACTTCTACTTTTTCACCATTAAAAATAAATGCCCCGTTCCCACCAATCATCCGATGATGCCAATAATACTTTGGTAAGACTGGGTACATATCACGAATCGGGCGTGCAGAAGCAAAAACAACCTCATGTCCATCTTCTTCCAACTGTTCAAATGCAGCCAAAATATCCGTTTGTAGAGGTTTTCCTTTAAAACAAATCGTGCCATCTAAATCAAATACAAATGCAGTCATGTTAAATAGCTCTCCATTAATTGTTTTATTTTACGAATCATTTCGATATTAATTGGCTGATGAAAACTTTTTCCAAAACGTACGCCTGAGCCTACATGAATATTCGTTACACCAATTTCAAGTAATTGTGCTACATTCGTTGGGTCAATTCCTGAAGCTGCTAAAATATGCATTCGTTCATGCGATGTTTCATAAAGTAATGCCTCTATTTGTATTAGATTATCAAGCGCTGTCCCTGGACCACCTGAAGTTAAGACTTGCTTAATTTGCGGATATTTCTTTAGTTGGTGTAACGCTTCAATTTGATCTTCCACTTCATCAAATGCACGGTGAAACGTCACATTGAGTCCTTCACAGTGGGGCAGTAAATCTTGTAATAGAATGTTATCGATGAAGTTTTCTTTCGTTAATCCACCTAGTACGACACCGCGCGCACCAAATAATTGAATGACACGTAAATCATCTAACATAACTGAAAAATCTTCGACTGTATAGTGATAACTATTACTATGTGGGCGTAACATTACATGCACAGGAATACTCACTGCACTAATGACATTTTTAATCTTGCCTAGACTGGGTGTAATGCCCCCTTCTTCCATGGAAATACATAACTCGAGACGGTCAGCCCCTCCTGCTTCTGCAATAATTGCATCTTCTACGGTTGTCACAATCACTTCTAGCACATTCTTCATCCTTTCGCGAGTTCTTTTAAACGCTTTTTTGCTTCTTCATCACCATGCAATGCGGCTCTTTGATACCATATTTTCGCTTTTTTTAAATCAATTGGTGTACCTATACCCGATTCATAGCAAAAACCGACATTATACTCGCCATAAGGATCTTGCAAATCTGCTGCTTTTTGATACCAACTAAGCGCACGTTCACCATCATCTTCTGCGAATGCCTCGTGTCCTAGTTTATTAATCGCAAAAACATCGCCATGTAGCGCCGATTGATGATACCAATAAGCCGAATGTTCTTCATCTTTTAGAACACCTCGCCCATGATGGTATAAATAGCCAAGTGTGTACATGGACTCCTTCACACCTAGTTTTGCAGCTTCCTTAAAAATCTCTGCTGCTTTTGCGTCATTCTGCTCAACATATTCACCACGCAAATACATGTCTGCTAAATTGTTTACAGCATCTGGATAACCAAGCTGTGAAGCGCGTAAATAAGCTTCATACGTTACTTTTAGGTCGTGTTCAATAACACGACCTAAAAAGGCATAATTCCCATGCCAATAGTAAGCTTCCCCTACTTCTAATTGCATACCAATCTCATACCAATCATACGCAGCTTCATATAATTCCTGATTTTGATAGTACTTAGCCAACTGCATCATCGCTTCTGAATTTCCAGCAATCGCCTGCGCATAGATAGTAACGAGCGATTCTTCTATGACATATGGGAAATCTGTCTCCTTTTCCGCCATTAAAAATTCTTCAATGGCAATGTCTAGGTCTTGCCAAAAAATCTTTTCTGTCTCATTCGTTGTCTCTGTTACAGCTTCTAATTGCGCAAGTAATAGTGACAATGTATGATATGCGACGACATCAAATTGACGCATATATGCAATCATCGCTTGTTTATTTTTTTCTTCATAATACTGAGCTAATTCTGGATGCCCAGCTTCTCTTAGTTGTTCCGTCAGTGACACGTAATTCGTCACTCCTTCTCTATTATTCAACCAATAGTTGATTTTTTTAATCAAATATAAATATAAGTCGTTCGATTTTCCCCTTTTTTAGTTTTATACTTTATGTAAAGGAGCTGATCATATGTTTGATTTATCAAATCGCTTAGTAACGCTACGAAAAAAAGAACGTAAAACCCAACAAGATGTCGCACATTATGTGGGTGTATCAACTGCAGCTGTTTCAAAGTGGGAAACGAATCAGAGTTATCCCGATTTGTCGGTACTCCCAAAACTCGCTACGTATTTTAATTGTTCGATTGATGACTTACTCGGTTATGAACCGCAAATGTCAAAAGAACACATCCAACAATTATATATGCGCCTAGCCAATGATTTTCAACAAAAACCATTTGATGAGGTATATGCTGAAATTCAAAACATTATTAAAGAATACTATGCTTGTTTCCCTTTATTAATGCAAATTTCTGTCTTACTACTTAATTATACCCAATTAGCAGGGGAACGCACGAAAGAAATTTTATCATTAGCTGAATCGCTCTGTATTCGTATCCAACAACAATCGAGCGACCTACGTCTATTACAACTTTGTCGTTCATTACAAGCGCAAATTGCACTCATAAAAAATGAACCACAACAAGTGATTGCGCTATTCGGTGAAGAAGTAGAGGCTTACGCGGGGAATGATTTAGTGCTTGCGAGCGCTTATTTACAGCTTCAACAAGGTGACAAGGCAGAAGAAACGTATCAAATCTCATTATTTCAAAAAGTCGTGAGTAACGTCTTTATTCTCGCAAATTATTTACAAATGCAATTACAAGATGAAGAACGTTTTCAAGAGACGGTGGAACGCGGCTTTGGCTTAATTCGTTTATTCCAGCTCGATACACTTCATATCAATTCATGTATTTCTATGTATATTGGTGCAGCTCAAGGTTATACCATTCAAGGGAGAATGGACGCAGCATTTGAAGCTTTACAGCGCTACTTACATGTAATTGAACAAACACCGTTCCCGATTACATTACATGGAGACGATTACTTTAATAAAGTAGATGAATGGCTATTACGCGAACTTGATTTAGGTCAGACAATGCCACGCGATGAAGCCTCTCTACGTCAAAGTCTGCTAGATATTGTTGAAAAAAACCCGATGTTTGAGCCATTAAAACAAGATGCACGTTATCAAGTGCTAGTAAGTAATTTAACACATATGTTAGGAGTGAATGCATAATGGATCAAGTCAGAGAGCTATTACCGATTCTAATTCCACTTATTATTTTAGAATGGACGCTCGCGATTGTTGCACTCGTTCATGTTATTCGCCATCCACACTATCGCTTTGGTAACCGCATCATGTGGATTCTCATCGTATTATTCATCCAGATTATTGGACCAATTGTTTATTTCTTATTTGGACGAGGTGAACGTGATGATTCATATTGATCATATTCATAAAAAGTTTGGTACACATACTGTTTTAAATGATATCTCAATTAAAATAGAAGAAGGTCAAATTTTTGGATTACTTGGACAAAATGGTGCAGGTAAAACAACCTTAATGAAGATTATGCTGGGGTTATTAAAGGCCGATCAGGGAGATGTGCGAATTCTAGGCGAATCTGTACGCTTTGGTAAGACATCGACGAATCAACATGTCGGTTACTTACCCGACGTTCCTTCATTCTATCCGTATATGACAGCCTATGAATATTTACTATTTTGTGGTGAAGTTACAGGATTAGATAAAAAAGTACGCGTAGAACGAGCAAAAAGATATTTAGCTTTAGTGGGTCTTCCCTTCAACCGTAAGCGTATTGGTGGATTTTCACGCGGTATGAAGCAACGTCTTGGCATTGCACAGGCACTCATTCACCAACCGAAAGTATTGATCTGTGATGAACCGACTTCCGCACTCGATCCTGTAGGTCGCCGCGAAATGATTGAGATTTTGCAAAAAATTAAACATGAAACCACCGTTATTTTCTCAACGCATATTTTAAGTGATGCCGAGAAAATTTGTGACCGCGTCGCCTTTTTACACAATGGTACGTTCCAATTGAGCGGTAAAGTATCGGATATTTTAAAACAACATCAAAAACCGATTTTACGCGTTGTCGTACAGCAAATGGCTGACGCTGAAAAACTAAAGCCGCTCCTAACGAATGCGACACAGAGCGGTACAACATTCACGATTCCATCGACGAATTTACTTGCAACACAACAACAGATTTTCGAACAATGTATTCAGCAACAGATTGCCATTCAATCCATTGAGATTGAACAATCGACACTCGAAGATGTCTTTTTGGAGGTGATTCAATCATGAATCAAGTATCGGCACTTTTTAAGAAAGAATGGATAGACTTCCTCCGCAACTATAGACTGCTCATTCTAGCAACCGTCTTTTTCATTCTTGCATTTTCTAGTCCTCTCACTGCAAAATTCATGCCTGAAATTTTAGGGAACTTCTTACCAAAAGATGTAGCAGACTCGTTCCCGATACCGACAGCACTCGATTCGTGGCAACAATTCTTTAAAAACTTTTCACAAATCGGCTTATTCGTTTTCGTCCTAATCTTCGGTGCGAGCTTAGCAAATGAGCGCCAACATGGTACACTCGTGATTCCATTAACGAAAGGATTGTCACGTACATCTGTCATACTCGTCAAATCATTATTCTCTATGATCATGTGGACGATTGTTTACGTGTTATCCGTACTTGTCGTTTATGCTTATACAATCTACTACTGGCCGAAAGAAGACGTTCAGCATTTATTCTTATCTGTCTTTTTACTCTGGCTGTTCGGTATTTTCGTCGCTTCCGTCTTAATTTTAGGTAATGTCTTATTCCGCTCATTCTTTGGCACATTATTATTTGCGGTTGGCATTCTCATCGTTCTTTTTATTATTTCACTATTCGAGAAATTAAAAGATCTATCATTCATTCGTCTCATCTCTGAAAATAATTTAGTACTCCAAGGTGAATACGTCTGGTCCGACTATACAGGTGTTCTGATTACAACAAGTATTTGTATAATCGCCTGCCACCTGCTTGCTATTGTTCTCTTTAATCGAAAAGGAATTTAAAAGACAGGCTGGGACAAAACAAGTCACTTCCCATTTTTAGCGTTCGCAACGAAAAACTGGACTCGCGCTATAGCGCGAGTCCAGTTTTTCTTATGCTCATGTGGGATGTGTTTTTTTGCATTTATGTCCCAACCTGTTTTTATATACAGCGAAGTGTATCTCTCCACATAGTTCTGAAGTGTAGCGTTATCACACTAGCTCTACAAAAAATGAGAAACAGCATTTGTTGCCGTTTCTCATTAGAATTATTTATTTTTCAAGTAATTGAATAAAGCCTTTCATTAATCCTGGTAAATCAGGCCATGCATGTCCTGATACAAGATTTCCTTCTGTATGCAGATGTTCTTCAACATATGTTGCACCTGCTGCCTGTACTTCTGGTTTACAAGCGATATAAGCTGTTAGCTCACGTCCCTTAATAACATCTGGAATCACCGCAAAAATTTGTGCCGCGTGACAGACAGCCGCAACTGGTTTGTCTGCTTCAAAGAAATGACGGACAATCTTCGCTACATGGTCATTCAAACGTAAATATTCAGGCGCTCTCCCGCCAGGAATGATTAAACCATCAAATTCATCTGGATTTACATCTTCGAAAGCTGCATTTGCTTCTAAACCATAGCCTGTTTTCTCAACATATGTGTCCATGCCATCAATAAAATCATGAATCACAGTTTGAATCTTTTTCACGCTTGGCGCTGCAATCGTCACATCATACCCTTGCTCTAAACAACGATAATATGGATAGTACACTTCTAAAGCCTCTACTGCATCTCCTGCAATGATTAACACTTTTTTCGACATCTAAATCCACTCCTTTGATTAGTCGTACACTTTTCATATTCGAGCTACAAAAGGAAAATCCTTTATTTTATTGATTATTTTACAAAAGAATTTCATAATTAAGATTATAAAAAGATTGGAGACTCTATTAATGGTTGAACTAAAAAACTTGAACATTGACTTTACACCCAATAAAGAAACGCCTTATTTTCAAACGAATCATCATAAAAGAATAAGATTCATTTTAGATAAACTCACATTAAAAAACTTGAAATCTATTTTAGAAAAAATATTCAAAACTAAATCTATACAAACAATTTTTATTTCTGGTTATATTTTTCAAAATAAAAATATATATGTTAAAACAGGAATTGGAAAAGTCATTCAATTAAAAAATTGGCAAGAAATCACCGAAAATCTATACCATACTCCAGATGTTCGAGTTATTTTAACGAAACTAAAAAAACTAAATTGTACAGATGTATATAACTACTGTTTCTCTATTAAAAAAGGAAACCCTGAATCATATATAGTATTCTATTCTGATGATTTTTTGTTGTATATAAACTCTGATGTAATCGATATTATTTCAAATAATACAGAAAATATACAAATGTTAAAAAAAGCATTTAAACCACTGTACAATACATATTACGAACATAACTAAATGACGTTCAAAGCATAGGTTTACAATATATTTCTAATCAAGTTAATCCTATCTCTAGATCTATATAAAAGAAAAGAATCGTTTACACGATTCTTCTCCTCAACTTTTATTTACTTGTCACTTTCGCTAAGTACGCACGCACCGTTTCTTCTGTTTGTAACACTGCTGCTTCTCGTTCTGCATCACTTTGGATTTTCGCTTGCGTACGCTCTAACACTTCATCAATGTTTGACTGCGGCACGACAATCACACCGTCCGCATCTCCAAAAATATAATCGCCTGGCTGTACTGCTACCTCTCCAATTGCGACAGGTACTTGAACACGTCCGCCACCATTTTTCACACCCGCAACAGCTGTCGTTCCTTTACAAAACACAGGGAAGTCTAATGCGCGTGCTGCTTCGATATCACGAATCACACCATCAACAACCAGTCCCGCAATGCCTACCGCTTTCATCATACTCATCACGAAATCACCTGCAATCGCACGATTCACATCGCCTCTCGCATCGACAACGAGTACATCGCCGCGCTCTGCCTGTGCAATCGCTTCTAGTACTGCCCCGTTTTCTCCAACAGGCAACTTCACTGTAATCGCTTTACCGAATAACGTGAAATCTTCACGAATTGGACGAATCCCCCCCGCAACGAACCCTTCACCATGTTGTCCGTCACTAATCGCTGTTGTTGGATAGTATACTTTTTGTGTTTGTGTTGTCATGTTAATTTGCTCCTTTTGAAGCTGACCCTATTGTTAGTATATACCATAAAAGAATACTTATGCTAGATTTGAAAGATAAAAAAAGAAGCCGATTCACGAATCGACTCCCTTTTACTATTATGAGTGTGTTGCCATGTCTGAAGCTTTTGCTTTTTCACGACGGCGACCAATGATGTTGAATGGTTTGCCTAGTGGTAAGAATTCAAAACCGAAGTGACGGTTTAGAACATTTACGCCTGCACCGTAGACACTTAATAATCCGATTAATAATTCAGAAATTGCAGCCATATTGTGCATTGAAGTTTCTAAGATACCTAGTGAACTTAATCCTAAACCTAAGAATAAGAAATTGATTAAGAAGAAGATTAAGAACAATACCTTGTTTGTTTCTAATGCACCAATTGTCATGAAAATTGTAAATGCTAAATAGCCTAAATATACAACACCGAGTTGGTGTACATCTAATTGTGAAGCAAGTGTTTCGCCTAACACGCCTGCTTGAATTAACCAGCCACCGCCTACAGCTAACCAGAAGAAGCCATATGCACCGAATGCTGTTGCGCCAAATGTATTTCCTAATTTTGCATCAATCATTGAAGCATATAATTGTGCAAAACCCCCTAAAAAGATTGCCCATGGGAGAACAAAGCCTAATCCCTCTGTCCATTCCAGCTTCTGCGTTGATGCCACCAATGTGACAATAGCTAAACCAAATAGACCGATACCAGATGGATCTGCTGCTGTTACTCGAATATCTTGAACCTGTTTCATGTTCATTCCCCCTACTTTATGTACGTTATTTTCTGTTACAAGTAAAATATAACCGTTTACATCAAAAAAGAACCAATATTTTCATAAATAAGTAAAAGAATTGATTTAATAAGCAAAAAAGGTACTCAAAACAGAAAATAATAATTTAAAAGAGAAAATTCGCGTTTTATTGTATTGATACAATCATTTTTGTTATAGTACAAGAAAGGAATTGTATATTTTTTATGCTATTTTTTTGATATTTCCAGACACATACACGCTTTTCTATCGGCTTACAATATAATCGTAGTTCTTTTGACCATATAAAAAAAACACCCTTGTGTCTTCACAAGAAGGTGTTTTCTTTCATCAAGCTACATCATACTATTTTGTAAATTCTTATAATTCTTTTGAGAAGTATAATAAATCAATCGCTTGAATTCCATTTTCAAAAATCGGTTCTTTATAATTTGAAAAAAAATCATGCTGAATTGAATCTAGGCGATAACCTGCCTTTTGATAAAAAGCGATATTGCTAATAGATGAATTTGCTGTCCCAACTTTCATGATCTGAGCTCCATCGTCGTATAAAATCTTTTCAACGAAGCGTAAAGCTTTTTTCCCAATCCCCTGACCTTGACGCTCTGGAGTTATGGCAATATTCTTCACTTCGGAATAACCGTCGCATTCAATTGTTTGAATAACCCCGACTCTCTCCATCTTTTCTGTGATTTCGAATAGTCTACCTTCATTCATATATTCTCTAACGACTGCTTCATCCTCATCTGCAAGGATTAATAAATTCAAAAACTTTTCTCTCGCTCCTACAGGTACTTCGAATAGTTGCATATTATCTCACTCCTATCATAAATAGCATTTAAATACTTAAGTTTTTTCCTTCCATCCCCTAAATATTTAAATTCTTAACTATATTGTAGTCTTTTTAGACACATCTGCATACAATCAGTTTTGCATAAATTAGTTCGCTAAGGTAATAATTCTAGAAAAAATTGAAATTTTATCCATAAATAAGGGATTTTTCATTCTATATAAAAAGAAGCTGTATACACAGCTCCTTCATTATTTTTTCTTTTTCTTCTTTTGATGTGCCGCATCCCATTCACGTAGATCACGTGCGTAGATGGCTTCATTCGTTAGGCGTTGTAAACCTTTTGTGCCTTCGATTGTTTTTTGCATATATTCTTCATAACGTTCTTTATTACCTTGAAGGTTTGCGACATATGCTTCGATATAATCTTCCATCCAGATGAAGTCTAAATCATGGCTACGTGCCACACCGTATTTACCAGCTTCTGCTTCGTAAATTGCGATATTTAAACGTTTACGTGGACTCGATTTCATCTTTTTAATGATTTCGTACGCATTGACTAGATCCTTTTGGCGAATATAACCTAAAAATTCATAGTCATAAACCGTTTCAGGATTTTTCACTTTCTTTTTCACTAACTCAATCGCTTCTAGTTCGTCTTCTAATGTACCGTCTTTAACCGCAAAGACATACGCAAACATCGGCGAACGTTTTTGAAACTTAATCGCAAATAATGTTAACTTTGTGTTCTTCGTTGATGTCATCGCATACATATAGCCGATTACTAACACGATTGCGGCAATGGTGAAGAACCAAAGTGCTGCTGTTTGTGGTACACCTAGTGCAATTGCACCCATACCAAGTGCTAATACAACGACATAAATAATGATGAAATTTAAAATTCTCATGTGCATTTCCCTACCTATTCATCTCTATACAAATATTCATACTATTCTATAGTACCAACCAAGATTTGTTTGGGCAATTCATAAATGGAGAATGATGTCTAAAAATCTATGCATTGTCAAGAATTCTACACACTCTGCCTACTTGACCATCTTCTAAGCGTACTTTAATACCGTGCGGATGTGATGGGCTATTCGTCAAAATATCTTTAACAACACCGACTGTTTCTTTTCCTGTGCGCTGATCTTGTTTTAAGACAATCGCCACTGCCAGTCCTTTATGAATCGTACTTCTCTTACGTCCGTCCATTCTAATCTCTCCTTAATAAATGAAATATTCAAACAATTGCGTTGGTTTTCTCAATTGATTACGTTATCATTATATCATGCAAATAACAAAGGAGGAGCAAGAGATGTCACTCGAACGAGCACAACAATACTTTGAACAATTTGATTTAGTAGAACAGATTCAAACATTTGATGCAAGTACGGCTACTGTACAGGAAGCAGCGCAAGCACTTGGTTGTGAACCTGAACGCATTGCGAAAACTTTATCATTTAACGGGGTAGAACAGCCGATTCTAATTGTAGCGGCTGGTGATACGAAAATTGATAACGCGAAATTCAAAGCGACTTTTCAACTAAAGCCTCGCATGCTAAAACCAGAAGAAGTAGAAGAAACCATTGGTCATGCGATTGGTGGGGTTTGTCCATTCGGTATTAATGAAGGGATACGCGTCTATTTAGATGAATCACTTAAGCGATTCACGACGGTATTCCCAGCTTGTGGTAGTAGTAATTCCGCCATCGAATTAACGATTCCAGAATTAGAACGCTATGCACAAAGTATTGAATGGGTGGACGTATGTAAAAATTGGCGTACATAGGATATGTCTAAATGAAGATTTTTAAATGATTGACAATGCTTTAAAATGTTAAAGTAACAGCATATGAAATTCTCATATTGCATGCACACACATAGTATTTTAAAAAGTAAAAAAGAGGAATTTCATCATGTATTTGACGAAATTCCTCTTTTATTATTGTAGTACTTCATTATAAAGCGGTGCGATCTGTTCAATGAAGCGTTCTGCATCTTCTTTTGTTGCGACAGTTAGAAGATATGTGCGACCAACAGGCACTAATTCATATGTGATCCCTGCTTGTTGTAACTTTTCTTCTAACGCTTCTAATGTAATCACTTCATAATGCGTTAAAATACTAATTTCGAGTAAGTCAAATGGTTGACCGTCTGGTGTTGTCGCATAAATTTTTTCGACGTGACCTGTTTGACGATTCGTCAGCATTTGATTCACTTTGAATTTTTGTTCCATTGTCATCAACCTTTTTATTTATAGAGTCATTAGTATGATGCCATAGGAAATGTATTCTGTAAACAAGTGGCTATTTCTTTTGTACGGTAATCGTCCAAGCCGCATCACCCACTTGTTCAAAATTCGTCACAGTATGCCCTTCTTCTGCTGCCCAGCGTGGAATCGAATCCGTTCCTTGTGTACAATCAAAGCGAATTTCTAATTCCTCGCCTGATGTAAGTGTTTCAAGTGCCGCCTTCGCTTCTACTAATGGAAATGGACAAACTTGCCCTGCTGTTTCTAATACTTTTACCATATAAAATTCCTCCTAATTTGTTTGTGCAACAGTTGGTTGTTGCGCTGTTTTTTTAATTGTTGGACGAACGAATACGAAATAAGTCGCTGTCCAAACTCCTAGAATAATGAAACCAAGTGAAATCCAACCTTGCCATGAGAACATCGCTGTTTGTACAAGACCGTTTCCGATTGTACAACCACCTGCTAAGCTTGCACCGAACCCCATTAGCACACCACCACATAGGCTAGAAACGATGGTTTTAGGATCGGGTACACGTAGACGGAACTCGCCACTTCCTTTTGCGGCGATATATGAACCAATCAATAAACCGAGTACTAAGAAAACACCCCAGTTAATATACTGTACATCACCTGTTACAGCATATTGCACGATATTGGCAGATGGGGTTGTAATACCTAAACCCGACATGCGACCACTTGCTTCACTGAATACCCATGCTAAAATCGCAATCACACCGATTAAGGAAGCTGTCACATAAGTTGACCAGCGCTTCTCAAATAACAGATGCGCGATACCTGTTTTTTTCGGCTTTAGTTGTGGAATGAAGATTTTTGGTTTTCGTGCTTCTTTTACAAGAATGAGTGCCACAACACCGATGAAAAAGATAATAAGTACCCACACATTGACACCGAATGTACGTGCAATCGAATTATCACGTACTTGCATACTTTGAAGAGCGTCATGAATTGGTTTGAATGCCCCTGTCTTCATCATGGCACTCGTTAACATATAAAAAATTAGTGCAATCCAACTACCGACTAATCCTTCCGCTGCGCGATACCATGTACCTGTTGCACAACCTCCTGCTAGAATAATACCAACCCCAAAAATAAATGAGCCAAGTGCTACAGCTACGAATGAATACGTTCCTGCTTCATATACTAATAAATCAAAATGAATGAGTGCATAGACACCGACTGCTTGAATCGCAATCGCAAGTAATAAAGCATTAAACATACGTGTATTTTTCGTTAAATATAAATCTCGAAAACCACCTGTTAAACAAAAGCGCCCTCTTTGTAAGACGAAACCAAGTAGTGCGCCACATAGTAACCCTGTTCCTACCATTTGAATCATTTTCTCACTCCTTCTTTAACCTAGTATTCCTGTAGGATTAATATAATCTATTTTTCTGAATATTTCAACCTTTATTTTTAAATAAAGTAAAAAAATCCCGAAATCAAATTGATTTCGAGATTTTTTCTTATGGTAATACTTTTAAAGCGAAGGCATACTGTGCATCGCCAATTGATACATCTTTCTTTTCATCACGCCAAGAAGCCGTATAACCATAGTAATATGTTCCTGGTTGTGTCGGCGCTGTAAACGTCCCATCTTCTGTTAACGGTAAATCTTTTCCTTGTTCAATGGAATTAAGTTCTGTTAAAAAAGAAGTTGTAGGAAGATTCGTCGTACTCTGCTTCAATTGAAGCTTTTCGCCTGCCTTCACTTGTAATGTCACTTTGTCTTTCATTAATTCAACAGGCCCTGCATGATCCTCACACTTACCATTCCAACAAAACGTCCCAAGAACAGTATCATAACTTTTACCGTCTGCTTCTATTTTAACAGTCGGTGGTTCTTTCGCAGTTTGCCCTTGTATATTACATCCTGCAAGCAATAACACAGCAAAAAATAATGTGATATATTTCTTCAAATTCTTACTCCTTTAAATGTTTTCGGTTGCTTTCGTCTTCTTATATAAATAAAGTGAACCAACGAGTGCTGGTAATGTGAAAACAAACATAGCAGCGAATGCAAAATTCGGTTGGGTATTATAGAAATAACCGCTAATAACCGTTAGAATCGCTGTTCCCCAACTTAATGCAAAAGCGGAATAGATTCCTTGTGCTTTTGTAATCTGTGTATATTCCAGTTCTTTTGCTAAATACATTATAAAGGCAAAATGTGAGACTGCAAACGATAAAGCGTGTAAACTTTGTGACGCAGTAAATATCCATGCATTTGGTACAGCAAAGGCAAGTAACCAGCGCAGTGATGCACCGATTGATGCTAAGACGAATAATTTAGCTGGACTCCACTTTGAAAATACGCGGTCAGCAATCGCAAATAGTAGGATTTCAAATCCAACCCCCACGTTAATGACAATCCCAATCAAATATTTTGGAACTTCTAAATGTTCTAAATAGAGATAGCCATAATTATAATAGGCTGCATGTGAACCTTGGATTAATGTAACTAAAATTAAAATAAAAACGAAATGGCGTGTTTTAAAAATCGTTTTAAAACTAACATTATTCACTTTTTTATTTGGCTTTTCTTTTAATGCTTCTGGTACACGTTGTAGATTGACTGCCACGAGTAGTAGTGTATAGGCTATCATAAGCCATAACATCGATTGATCGCCGTAAAGAGCAGACACAAGGCTCACGATAATAACCGATACAATAAAACCGAGTGAACCATATGAACGACTACGTCCATAATGAATATTATATTTTTGCACTAAAATACCTGCCGTACTATCCAAACCTGGCATAATCGCTGGTAAGAAGAAGCTTAGTAAACACGTTAAAATAAATAATAGCGTTGTATCACTTGTAAAAATAAATAATACGCTCGTTAAAAATGAGCCGTAAATAAAAATTGTCAGTACTGTACTTTGACTAAAGCGGTTTGCCATCGCCGGAAAGATGAACATCGTCGAAATCCCGCGCAATATTAACCCTGCACTCATCATCATACTTGCTAATTCAATCGCTACATCTTTTTCATGTACGAGATACCCTGTCCAATACGGTAGAAAAATCCCCCATGATAAGAAGAAGATAAAATAATGTTGTGCCATCCACTTTTGTTCTCTCATGTTTTCACTCCATTTCTTATTGCAGTTTAGCACGTATTTCTCTACAATAATGTGAGATATCTCATATTTAAGGTGGTAAATGATGCAAAATTTACAAACAGACGACATAAAACAGGTATTACAGATACATCCTATCCATACACTATTTTCTTTTCCAATCGAACCTTTTTTATCTGTTCAAACATTTCAGCGTGGTGACATGATTATTCATGAAGGCGATACCCCTGATTATCTTTATTATGTATTAGAAGGGCGCGCAAAAATTTTCACAACGCAGCCGAATGGTAAAGTCGCATTACTCAACTTTATTACAACAGGTGCTTTTATCGGTGAACTCGAATTGTTACAAGATGCCACTTATTCAAAAGGAGTACAAGCATTAACGGATTTACAGTGTTTTGCGATTTCCATTCAACAAGTGAAATCTCTCTTACTACAAGATGCACATTTCTTGCGCCTTCTTTGCGCCTATTTAAGTCGAAAAGCTACGATGCACTCATCTCGCTTTGCACAGGGGCTCTCCTTCCCACTTGAAAATCGACTTGCGGAATTTATTTTAATCTCTTCTCATGAAGGTATTTACAAAGAAAAGCACACCGAAGTATGTGAATATCTCGGTGTCTCTTATCGCCATTTACTCCATGTTTTTGCACATTTCATTAAACAGAAAAAGTTATCGAAACAAGGTCGCACTTATATCATTGAAGATGTGACTGCATTACAAAAGATGGCGACTGTCACGCACCATCTTGATGTGAGTTTACTTGACTTAGTCGAGTAAACCACCGCTATAGTGAAGTTCATAAATAATATGTGTGCCAAAACGGATATATTCACGTCCGGAAAATCGATCAATACCACCGTAAAATTCATTCAAATAAAGTAGATGTTCCTCTTGGTAGAAGCTCGGACCACGTAATATATTGGTCCTTTCCTCTTCTACAAGGGCACGGCGTAAAAAAGATAATAGTCGCTTCTCACCTATATCATCATTTAAAATGCCACCCGAATAAACCATTGTCCAAATAGGTTCATCTTTTTTATAAATGACCTCATGCCCAGAATAGTAGCGATGGCCAATTTCTTGATTTTCAAAGTGATAGAAACCATCTTTGAATGTTGTATGGCGTAATCCACCTTGTACATAGTGATCTGCATTCTCTGCATAAATCGATTTTTTCACTTTCCAAATAAATGCTTTTAAATCTCCCATCTCTTCACCTACTTTACACTTTTTCTTCTTATTCCCTTTTCACTGTTTCATAATCGAATTCCTTCTATTTGAACTAAAAAAACACCTTGGAAATGATTCCAAAGTGTTTTTTCGTTTATGTGAATTTTGCAAAAGCGACTGTTTCGCCTTGATTACAAGATGTAAAACCGTGCTTTTCATAGAAGTGACGAACGTCTGGTGCTTCTTCCGTTAACAATACTTTTTGTCGTACAGAAGCAAATGTGTGTAATACATCCTCTAATAAGTGCGAGGCAATTCCTTGATTTTGTTCAGCTTCCTTTACCAAAATATCTTGGACATAGATGATTGTTAAACCATCACCGACAACACGAACTAAACCAACCAATTCTTCCCCTTTATAAGCGCCTACAACATAAAGGGATTGTTCAATGGCTTGTTGTAGTTGTGGTAAATCTTGCGTATAAGCAAACCAACCGACATCGTTATATAGTTCTGCTAATTGTTCTTTTGAAAATTGTTTTTGTTTTGAAAAAGTTACTTTCATATTTTATTCTCCTCCTAAATGTAATTTAGTGTGAAGAATGCTTACGTAATTTATCCACTGTCTTATACCTCCTTTTATAAGAAAAAACCACCTAATATAAGACTCAAAACGATTAAAAAAATAACATTCACTTTTACGATATCAATCAAAATATAACAAATTGCGACTAATATGATGGATAACCAAATACCCGAGGAATCCATCGATGTTTTTAAGAAACTATATGCGAGTTGCCCCATCAAAATAGCGATTGCTGGTAAGACATATGTGGAAAGTCGCTGTACACGTTGTGACTTTTTAAATTTATTTAGTAGCCCTAAAAGAGCTATCATTAAAATTAATGATGGCATAATTGTTGCAAAAAGGCAAATAATGGCTCCAATAATACCTGCCTGCTCATATCCAATGTACCCTGCCATCTTTGTTGCAATCGGTCCTGGTAGAGCATTCGCCAGACCAACTGTATTACTAAACTCCTCTGTCGTCATCCAATGATGTTGCTGCACCACTTCTTCTTCCATTAATGGAATCGTTGCAGGACCTCCTCCATAACCAATCAAATTCGTATAGAGGAATACAACGAATAATTGCCAATAAATCATGTACTTTTGCCTCCCTTACGAACTGGAAGAACAAACGCTAATACAAGGAATGATACAATAACAATCCCTGGATGTAGATTGAGAATAACCATTAAAATGATACTGATCGCTAATAAAACTAAACCCGTTAGAATTCCTAGCTTATAGTAAGATTTTTTCAAAAAATCAACCATCAAGCTAAACATCATCGCAGATACGACAAGTATAACACCTTTTGTCATACCTTGAACAAATGGTACTTCTTGAAACTTTTGTAAACTACCTAATAACAGAATAACAGCTACTACAGTCGGTATAACCGCTGCTACAAGTGCATTGAGCATGCCTGTAATACCTGCTACACGGTAACCGACATACCCTGCCATTTTTGTTGCAATCGGACCTGGTAACGTATTCGCAATCGCTAATGTGTTCGCAAACTCATCTGAATCCATCAATTTAAAATTTTTCACTACTTCTCTTTCAATTAAAGGTATAACCGAAGGGCCTCCACCAAAACCTAGTACACCTGAACGAAAAAAAGAAATGAAAATGGCTTTTTGTTGTCGCAAAAAAACACCTCCATGTACTTCTTTCCATTATACCTTTTTTTTGAAATACACATACTTCTTTTTGAAAATAAAGAAAATTCCTTTTAGTTGTTTATGATAAAAATGAAGTTCTTCTTACTGAATGTTTTAAAAAATAACTTGTTTTTTATACAAATTTAATCATTTATTCATAGATTTCTCTACATTTCATTTATAAATATGTATATAGCCTAGATAATATACGTTTTATTTATAGTTAAATGGATATCCACGCATCCATTTGGATTAAACGACTGAATTCTGCTAAACAGACATGGTAAATTACACGACGTTCTAGGTGTACAATGTAATAGCTTGGAAATTTCACAAGCGCTTGGTCAAAGAATACAATTTGATGTTTTTTTGTATAAAAAAGCTGTTCTAGGTGATATGATTCTGTTAATTCGTGTCCATTTGGAAAGTAAAGAATATCTTTCATTGCATCTATTTTCGTCGAATAGGTTGTAACAATTGTCTTTATTTCTCCCACTGTTTCTGTTTTATACATTTTAAGCATTCTTTCTTTTGGGACAATTTCTCGCTCTATAATCTGTTGTAAATTACTGATATGAGTGGGGATTTCAATACGTTCAATAACAGATTGTTGATGACTCATTTTAAAACCTCCAGATGATATAATCACGCTACCATTCAATTTTCACTTTTTTTACCAGCATTAACAATAATCAAATGATGCAAACTGTCTAATATTTAGACAACAAGGAGGAAATGTCTAGTTTATGAAACCACTTAAAGTGACACATACCAACCTTTTACTTTGGAATTCTTTACGTGATTTAGTTTTTTTAGAGAATAAGGATTTTGAACGCATTACAATTAATGATATTTGCAAACGTGCAGCTGTTCATTGATCTACCTTTTATAATCACTTCCAAGATAAATATGATTTATTCACATTCGGTTATCGCTATTATTTACTGCAAAAAATAATATTGCGATTGAAAAACAATTTTTCTATCCATTCACAATTTATAAAATGTTAAATGAACAAATCCATCTTCATTTTTTTCATTTTAATTATGGTGATTCATTACATGCTCTCATTTACAAACTACAAAGAGAAGAAATGGGACGTATGTTAAAACGGTTAGTTGAAGTAGGCTATCATTTAGAAATAGATGTACATATTGCGGTAGACTTATTCTTATCCATTCATATGACATTCTCTGAACAAATAGAAACTGGCTTATTAAAGGGTGAAGAAGCCGATGAAATTTTCCAAAAGTTTTTATGTAAACCACTTGTAAAAAAAATACACACGTCTGAAAAAGTAGAAAAAGTGGAAATTGTAAAAGCAAAAGGCTTCGACATCATTTATACATACCGAAGCCTTTTCTTATTTTAACGACTCTGTTTTTTATGACGGCGATTTCTAAAGATGAAGAAAATCGCAAGTAAGCAAAGTATTACACCTACTACAATATACCACGGGTTTGTCTTTTCACCTGTTTTTGGAAGATTTTCTTTTTGTACTGGTCTATCTATTTCGTACGGTACATTTTGGAATGAGTTCCCATTTGGTAACAATGCACCTAAATTAGAAGGACCATCTACTTCAAATTCTTCGTTACCTGAACTTGGTGGTTCAAACTCTTCCCCACCGTCAAATGGTGGTTCTTCTTCTGGAGGTGTTTCAATCAAGCGATTTGTAATGACAATATTTCCTTTATTCTCTACGTCGATGGATACTTCATAATCTTTCAGCTCTGTAACTTCTTTTACTGTATATTTAATCGGCTTTCCATCTGCATTTTGATTGAGATCTTGCCATGTGTGTGTCCACTTATTCTTCTCATTTAATATAACTGTTGTACCTTCTTTTTTATCATTCGCATATAATTGAACACGAATATCGTCTGGACGTTTTCCTTCTAAATCATTTTGATCATCCCATGTTTTCGTAACGGTTACACTTGTCTTGCCGGGTGTGTAGCTATTTGTAATATCCATTCCTTCAATCTCCGTTGTATAGTTTGGTACGGAGTCTTCGGTAATCGTATAAACGATTTCTTCTCCACCATCACGATACTTCGGTAATCCTGTAAATTCATATGCCCAATCTTCTTTTTCCGTTACAGTTTTTTCTTGAATCTCTTTACCATCTGCGAATAGATGGACTTTAATCTTACTTGGACGTTTTTGATCGCGGTTACCATCGTCATCCCACTTCTTTTCACCTTTTAGTTCAACTTCTTCTGGTACATGTTTATTAGTAACTAATATCATCCCAGGAGTCGTTTCGTGGTCGACGATTACTTCATAGCCGACAGGTGTATTGACTTCCTTTACTGTATAGCGAATTTTCTTTCCTGCTTTTCGCTCATCTAAGTCTTCCCATGTGTGTTTCCATTCATTTTCTTCATTTAAAAGAACCGATTCGCCAACTTTTTCATCATCGCCATATAATTGAACTGTAATCTCCGTTGGACGTGTACCATCTTGATTTTGTGCGTCGTCAAAGAATTTCATGGCAGTTCTTGAAGTTTTATATGGCGTGTGTTTGTTATTAATTGTTGTACCTTCAATCTCCGTTGAATATTCCGCAATTACTTCTTCTGTTACTTTATATTCAATAAGTTGACCTTGATTTTTATACTTTGGTAAGTCGGTAAACGTGTACTTCCAATCCGTTTCACTTGTGACAATTTTTTCAGCCATTAATTCACCATCCGCAATCAAGTTGACTTTAATCGCTTCTGGTCGAACACCATCTTGGTTATTGGCATCATCCCATTTCTTTTCAACTGAAACGGATGTTTTTTCAGAACCATTTTTTAACTGACCTACATTTTTCACTTGTGTCGTTCCTAAATCTTTCGTTTCGATGATGAATGAGGGTCGTTCATTTGTCAGTTCATATCCTGTTGGTGGCTTTACTTCTTGGAAATAATAGTTACCCGTTGTTAATTTTTCTACACGCACAATACCATTACTATCAGAAGTAACATTTTCTTTATACTTTGTATATTCACCTGATCGACTTTGTTTGTATAAATCAAATACAGCACCTTGTAAGCCACGTGATTGCTCATCTACTTTTTTCATCTCAACATTAGCTGTTTTACCTGTGATTGAACCTGATCCAACATTCCATTCTACCTTTTTTTCTAATACCCATGAATTAGGTGGATATTTATCATCCTTGTATTTTACGGTGATTTTTGCTTTATTTTCAAATTCACGCTCTTCTACCACTTCATCTAATGGAAGTGTCGAATATTCTAAGGCATATTCTCGGAATGCATCGCCTTTATTCTGTGCATATTCTTCATATTCTTTTACTTGGGGTAAAATTTCTGTTTTGAAACTTTCATAATATCCGCCTGTTGGATTTCTTTTTAAACCCATATCATTCTCTTTTATTACATCAATACTAAACGATGATTTATCAAAGAAACCTTTTGAAAACGCAAAAGTATCAGGCCAAGATTTATCAAAAGAATACACAGCAATAATCTCTTGATCAATCGGTGCATCTTCTACAGTAATCGAACTGATTTCATCAAAGGAACTTGCTTTCCCTAACAGTACATTTCGTCCTAACCCGATTTCCCATGTCATAATTCTTGTTGGGATATCGAACACGCCTGTTTCAGGGTTCTTCATCGTAACATCTCTTACTGCACCATTCTTTAAACTATTATTTGGATGACCAGCACCTTCACCACCACCGCCGCCACCTGTTTCAAAAGGTGGAACAACTACAGTAATGATTTCACCAGGAGGGATTTGAATTTCATTGCTTCCTTCTTTCACGTATTTTTCATTCAATCTATATTGTAAGTTGAACTCACCACTTACATCTGAATGTGTTGAAATATAATCCGTTGTAAAAGTCATCTGTATATAATAATACGAATCTTTGTTACCTAGTACTTTTGCTTTCGCAACTTCTTTTCCATCATTACTTAAAGTAAAGTCAAATTGATTCACAATAATAAATTCTTTTGGGATTGAGAAGTTTAAAACATCTCCTTTTTCAAACGTATTATCAGGTAAGTTCCACTGATAATCTAAATCGTATGTTTTTCCAACTTCTAATGTCCCGTTATTTTCAATAACTGTTCCTGAGGGCGTCCTCATTTCAACATCTGTAACATATTGATCACCATTAAATATAACAGCCTTTGTTGCATTATCATCTCCTGCTGCAAATACATAGGGGTTAATTAATAGCGTCGAAATTAAACATAAGCTACAGAGTATACTGAGCCATTTTTTCATACATAACGCTCCCTTTCATAAATTTCTTTAACTTACAATGTCTAAGAATGTATTCCCCTATTCATATTTACAGAAAACATTCAAATTACTATAATCCAACATTTTTTGGTGATATACTTCATTTAAGGTTAATTTTGTGCGATTTTTAAGATATAATATATTTTTCCTAGTTATTTAGTTTTAATATATATATGGCTATATTTTTCTTAATCTAAAAAGAAAAGACTTCATTCCTAATAATTCTGAATGAAGTCTTTTTATTTTATTCAATAATTGGACAGTGCATCGCTTCTTTGGCTTCTGTCCAATGAACGGAATAGCCTTTTCCTTTTGCACAAAATACTGAATTTGAACTGTACTCAGGGTCAGCATCTTTTTGATACGCCATTTGCTCTATTACTTCCTCTGCATTATGACACACATCATAACCATCAACACGGAGTTGCAGACTACCTCGACCATTCGTTGAAGCAGCAAACTGAATTGGATAGTCACGCATCGTTGCGACTGGCGCAAGCCCTGTCATATACACCTGTTCACCCATAAATTGTGGTTCATCTACTTGTGCATGACGATTCGTTACATCTGTGACAATGCGTCCAAATAGTTCATGATGCACCTTCAATGAAAATGAATAATACGGTTCAAGTAATTGATTTTCAGCTTGTTCTAATCCTTGACGCAAGGCACGTAATGTCGCTTCTCTAAAATCACCACCTTCTGTATGTTTCGGATGCGAACGTCCTGTTAAAATCGTTACACGTAAATCAGTGATTTCAGAGCCTGTTAAAATACCACGATGCTTTTTTTCAATGAGTGATTGCTGAATCATATTTTGCAGTCCGATTGCTAAATCATTCGGGTGGCACTTGCTCATTACTTCAATTCCAGCTCCACGTTCATTTGGTTCGATTTGTAAATGCACTTCTGCATAATGCTTTAACGGTTCAAAATGGCCGTATCCTCGTACCGTCTGTTGAATCGTCTCTTTATAGATAATTGTCGGTTCTGTAAATGCAATTTGCTCGCTAAAGCGTTCTTCAAAAATTTGCTGTAGCACTTCTAATTGAATCTCACCCATAATATGAAGTGTTATTTTCTGTATTTCTTCTTGCCACGTCACACTAAGTGCTGGATCTTCTGCTTCTAACAAACGACAATATGCTAGTAACTCTTTTGGATGTAAGGCGCCTTCATAAACAATTTGTGTACGCATCGTTGGACGCAAATCTATTTCATAAGAAGGCGTAAATTCACCTACTCCCATACCAACTTTTGCTTCTTTCAAACCAATTATCGCTACCGTATCACCTGCTTCCGCTCGCTGTAATTCCTCAAATTTTTTACCGTGATATTTACGAATTTGTGTGATTTTAAACCAATTCCCACCACAGCGTACATCGTCTCTTACTTTCAACGAACCTTGATGAATTTTTATAAAAGCCATACGTTGATTTTGTTCAATGTGACGAATTTTATAAATCATTCCTTGTAACTCTCCCGATTTATGCTGTGGCTGGAGCAATGTATCTAGCACTTCTAATGCAAAATCGATGCCTTCATCTTTTAATGCTGAGCCATATAAAATCGGTGAAAGTTCTTGTACCATAAAAGCTTTTGAAAGCCTTTTTTGCCATTCGCTTTCGGATAAACTTTCTTCTAAATAGTCTTCTAAATATTGCTCATCTCGTCCTGCAAATTCTTCTATTCCTGTTGCCCAGTCATGAAATGGTAGTGCATATTCCATTAATTCTTGTTGAATTTCTTCTGTCACTGTTGCTGCATTGGCACTAATTAAATCCATTTTATTAACGAAAAACAGTGTAGGAATACGATATTTTCTTAGTAAACGATAAACTGTTTCTGTATGTCCCTGTACACCGTCTGTTCCGTTTAATAGAAGAATTGCCCCATCCAGTGCCATAATCGAACGCTCCATCTCTGCCGCGAAGTCGACATGTCCTGGTGTGTCAATCACCGTATAATCATTTTCTCGATATGTAAATGTTGCCTGTTCCGCAAAAACGGTAATGCCACGCTGTTGTTCAATCTCATGCAAATCTAAATGTGCATTTTGATGATCGACACGCCCAATGGTGCGAATACTTTTCGTATGAAAAAGTAATTGCTCTGAAAAGGTGGTCTTCCCTGCATCTACATGTGCTAAAATACCAATTGTTTTCTTCATTGTCTTTCCTCATTTCTTATCAAAGCGTCTCTACTATGAATTATATCATGTCCAATAATAAAACCATCTTCTTTCGAATATACACGAAAAAAGATGGTTTGCTGTTTATTCCCATTCATACGGTGTTTCTTGGTACACATAGTAATTCAACCAATTGGAGAATAATAGATGCGTGTGTGAACGCCAACGATTCAACGGTTTTTTCGTTGGGTCGTCGTTCGGGAAATAGTGTTTTGGTACTTGCGGTTCGATGCCCTTTGCAACATCACGATCATATTCTTGCTTTAATGTATCTGCATCATATTCTAAATGACCTGTAATCATAATTTGTTTTTCATCACGCGATACGATAATAAATGCCCCTGCTTCGTCTGATTCAGACACGAGTTCTAAATCAGGATGGTTTAAAATAGCCTCTCTTGAAACAGAGGTATTACGTGAATGTGGTGCTGTATATACATCATTAAATCCGCGAATTAACTTAACGGTACTATCATGCACGATGTGATCGAACACACCCGAACATTTTGAAGGTAATGTATATTTTCCAATACCATAATGATAGTAGAGTGCCGCTTGTGCGCCCCAACAAATATTCAAAACAGACGTGACATTTGTTTTCGTCCATTCCATAATCTCGACCATCTCATCCCAAAAATCAACTTCATGGAATTCAAATAATTCAATTGGCGCTCCTGTAATAATCATACCGTCAAATTTACGGTGTTTTACATGTTCAAACGTCGTATAAAATGACTCTAAATGATTTTTACTAACATTTTTTGATTCATGTGTCGCCGTATTTAAAAACGTAACATTTACTTGAAGTGGTGTATTTCCTAAAAGACGAAGTAATTGTAACTCGGTCTTTTCTTTTTCAGGCATTAAGTTAAAAATTAAAATATTTAACGGACGAATGTTCTGGCTTGTCGAACGCACTTCGTCCATAATGAAAATCTTTTCCTCTTTTAAAATTTCAGTTGCTGGTAGCCCACTTGGTATATTGATTGGCATGATGAAACTCCCCCTTTAAATATAAAAAAACCTCACTCTTTGATAAGAATGAGGCTACACATATGTATCCGACTCTTATCTATCAGAAGCATAATGGAGCTTCCGTAGGAATTAGCACCTTTCTGTTTTAAACAGAGGTTGCTGAAGCGTCATCGGGCCATTCCCTCGGCTTCTCTTGATAAGACAATATTGAATTATTAACTATCATAGCAGAACCATACTTTAATAGCAAACATTTCTGATAATTCAATAAAATCTCTCTTTTAAAAACGTAAATAGTGTTTTTAGCCAAATACAATATGGTAAAATAAAGAAGAAATAAGCGAATTAAAGGAGTGACACAACATGATGACGATGCATCGTTCAACATTAATGAATCAATTTCCGAAAGCCATTTTCGGTAGTTTAAAAGCTGCTGCAAAAAAGAAAGCGGCAACAGGCACAAAAATTATTGATTTAAGTTTGGGAAGTCCTGACTTACCACCTGCTCAAATTGTGCGAGAAGAATTAGCAAAACAAGCTGAAAAGGCTGATAGTTATGGCTATACGCTCGGTGGAACGGAGCGATTTCATGAAGCAGTTGCCAACTATTATCAACGTCGTAGTGGCGTGGAATTAGATCCACAAACAGAGATCATTCAAACGATGGGTTCTCAGGAAGGACTTGTGCACTTACCGCTCGCATTTTGTGATCCAGGAGACATTGTACTCACAACGGACCCTGCCTATGTAGCTTATGCAGCAGGCATTCATCTCGCAAAATGTGAAGCGTATGCGATGCCATTAACAGCTGAACATCAGTTTTTACCTGATTTTGATGCCATTCCAGAAGATATTTGTGCACGTGCGAAAATGCTCATTTTAAATCTTCCAGGGAATCCCGTTCCAGCAATGCCTTCTGTCGCATTCTTTGAAAAGGCGATTGCTTTTGCGAAAAAACATAACTTAATCGTCATTCACGATGCCGCCTACTCAGAATTCTATTTTGAAGGTACAAAGCCGCTTAGCTTTTTAGAAGTACCAGGTGCAAAAGAAGTGGGTGTCGAGATTAATTCACTTTCTAAGAGCTTTAGTCTTGCAGGCGCTCGTATTGCGTATATCGTTGGAAACGCTTCCGTCATTGAAACATTGGGCGAACTCAAATCACACCTTGATTATGGTACATTCCGTCCAATTCAAGATGCGGCATGTGTTGCACTCGACAATGCGGAATCAATTACAGATGAATTGCGTACCATTTTTTCGACAAGACATCGTGTACTATCAGAAGGTCTTGAAGCAATCGGCTGGGAACTCGCACCATCAGCTGGTGGTATGTTCGTTTATGCGAAGTATCCGCAACAACAAATGGATGACAAAGAATTTGTCTATCATGTCATTGAACAAACAGGCGTTGTCCTTGTACCCGGTTCAATCTTCGGTGCATCGGGCAGAAACCATGTACGCATCGCACTCGTTCAAGATGAAAAACTATTACAAGAAGCTGTTTCAAGACTCGCAACTTTATAAACAGAAAAAGTCTGAATCCCATCATCAATAAGGATTCAGACTTTTTATTATTCAAGCGGTGTTTCAGGTTCTGGTTGTAACAGGTCAACAGGTGCTTTTTTACGTTGTGTAAAGTAATACATAAGCATGACTGCCGCTACAATGACTGCTGTAAAGAGAATTTGAGAGCGCATACTTGGAATAAAGAACATCGCTACAGCAAGTCCTCCTACCATAATCATCGTGCCAATCGTTAAATACGGGGATAACCACATGCGTAATACAAGTTCATGTTCTGTCCCCTCTTTAATCGCACGACGACGCATAACAAGTTGAGAAGCTGCAATGATGAAATACATAATTAATGTAATCGCTGAACATGAATTGACTAAGAACATGAAGACTGCTTCTGGTGATACATAATTCATAATTACGGCAATATACGAGAAGAATGTACTCGCTAAAATGGCATAAACAGGTGCGCCGCGCTTATTCAACTTTAAGAAAATTTTCGGTGCTTGTCCTTCTTCTGCTAAAGCAAAAGACATACGAGATGTTGCATACAGTGCTGAATTCAGACAAGATAATACAGCAGTTAAAACGACAAAGTTCATAATTTGCGCTGCTGCTGGAATACCGACATAGTCGAGTACTGCAACGTAAGGACTTGTTAAAATACTCGATGAATCCCATGGAAGCAATGTCACAACGACGGTAATCGAACCGACGAAGAAGATCAGTACACGCCAGATGATTGAATTCGTCGCTTTTTGTACGGCATTCACCGGTTCAGCAGATTCTCCTGCTGCAATCGCCACAATTTCAGTACCCATGAATGAGAAGATGACAATGACAACACCCATCATGACTGCGCCAAAACCATTCGGTAAGAACCCACCCTGCCCTACTAAGTTCGTAAAGCCAACTGATGAAAAGCCTGGTACGATGCCAAAAATAATAAATGCACCGATTGCTAAGAATGCAATAATACTAACTACTTTAATTAATGAGAACCAGTACTCGAATTCACCAAAAGCCTTAACCGATACTAAATTTGTAACAGTTAATGTTAAAGTTAAGATTAAACTTAATAACCAAAGCGGAATCCCATCATACCAATATTGAATGATGGCGGCTGCTGCAGTTGCTTCTAGCGCGATTGCAATTACCCAGAAGAACCAATAAAGCCAACCAACTAAAAATCCTGCCCATTTTCCAAGCGCCTGACTTGCATAAATCGCAAATGAGCCACTCGATGGGTTTTTAGCTGCCATCTCCCCTAACATACGCATCACGAGGACAACAATGGTACCAGCAATCACATACGATAAGATGGCGCCGGGTCCAGCTAAGTGAATAACTGAACCACTCCCCATAAAGAGTCCCGCACCAATAACACCAGCGATGGCAATCATCGTCATATGTCTCTTTTTTAACCCCTTTTGTAACGATTGACCTTCATTCATCTACAACACCCCTTTATGCTTTGCTATTTATCCCAAATGGCTTTCACAACGGTATCGACAATCGTTTGTAAATCTTCATCACTTGTATTAAGTGGTGGTGATAATGTCAGGACATTATTATATCCTGCAACAGTTGCACCGTTCTTTCCAATGATGACGCCTTGTTGTTTACACGCTGCGATGATGTCATTCACAACCTGAACGGCTACAGGTTGTTTTGTCTCTTTATTTTCTACTAACTCAATACCAATTAATAAACCTTTTCCACGTACACTGCCAACAAGTGCATGATTTTCAAGCTGTTCTTGAAGTGTTTGTAAGATTTCTGCTCCCTTAATAGCTGAGCGTTCAAATAGCTGTTCTTGCTCCATTAGCTCAATGTTTTTAAGCGCTGCTGCACAACTCGCTGTTGCACCGCCAAATGTATTGACATGTCGTAAATAGTCATACATCTCACTACCATTGAATGCTTCATAGATTTCTCGCTTCACAGCAGTTGCAGATAGCGGTAAGTAACCACTTGTAATCCCTTTTGCCATTGTTACAATATCTGGTTTTACACCGTAATGCTGATGACCGAATGGCTTTCCTGTACGTCCAAAACCACAAATTACTTCATCAACAATGAGTAGTGCATCATGTTTTTCACATACTTCTTTTATACCGCGCATGTACTGTTCATTCGGTACAATGACTCCGCCACCTGTAATAATTGGCTCCATAATCATAGCTGCAATCGTCTGACCCATCTCCCATGTCATGACATGATCGACTGCTTGAACAGAAGGAAGTGCAGTCGGTTCAGATGCTTTTTCTGGTTGACGGTACTCATCAGGCGGTGCAACATGTAAAAAACCCGGCGCAAGCGGTTCGTATTTGTATTTGCGTTCTGCTTGACCTGTTGCTGCTAAAGAGCCCATCGAATTTCCATGATATGCACGATAGCGCGACACAATTTTATACTTAGATGCTTTTCCTTGTTGCGCATAATATTGGCGTGCAATTTTGAAAGCCACTTCATTTGCTTCCGAACCACTATTTGAGAAGAATACTACATAGCCACCACCTAATAATTCATTTACTTTCTCTGCGAGTTGAATCGCTGGTGGATGTGATTGCGATAATGGCGCATAAGCATTTTTCACCATTTGATCGTAAGCAGCTTTTGCGATTTCTTCACGACCATAACCAACATTTACACACCATAATCCCGCCATCGCATCGATGTATTCATGACCATCTGAGTCTTGAATACGTGCACCATGTGCTTTTTCTACAATCATTGTTGCTTGCGGATTATACGGTTTCATCCCATGCCAAAGATATTGCTCATCTACTGCTTTTGCGTTCATTTCTGTTTGTGTTTTAGACACATCAACCACTCCTTCTCATTCATGTTGTCTTTCTTACTTGTATTATCTGACATGAAAGGAAGAAATGTATGTTACATAATGTAAAACAATTAACAGAATATTTTTACATAAGTTAGCTTATTCATGAATTTTCGAAGATTTTTCTATGAATTCTTTTGCGTATAGCATCATCTCAAGCATCATACGATGATGCGGTTCACTCGAATCCATTCCAATTAATTCTTCTATTTTTTTCAAACGATGATATAATGTTTGACGCACAATATATAATTTTTGAGCTGTTTCCTGTTTGGAGCAATTCGTTGCTAAATAAGTGCGCAATGTTGGGATTAATTCTGATGAATGTTTTTCATCATAGGCAATTAATGGTCCGAGATATTGCGTCATCATCTGCTTTACATCCATTGTTTGTTGTAAATTTAATATCATATGCCCCAATAACACATCTTCATAAAAACAATCTGTCGTTTGCAGTACTTTTCGAATATACATCGTCGTTCTGGCAGTTTCATATGCAGTCGGTACATCTTCCACTGATTCAACTGTTTTACCTGTCGCAATACGTGTAACAGTATCCGTTTTAAAAACCTTTTTGATTTTTAAAACCGCTTCTCGCAAACGCGACATCATCGAAGCTTCATCGCGCTGATTGAAAATAATCATATAATAATGATCTTGATGATTCGTTGTACAAATTGTAAAGCCGCGTTTTTCAAAAACATTGCGAGCATATAATGTAAAGTACACATCATCAAAGCCTTCTTGTCCTTCCAACTGACCATTCGCTACATTCACATATAAAACCGTCATCTGCTTTATACGAATACGATCATGTTCTTTTTCAAGATGCTGCAAAATTTCCGACTTCGATAGTCGTCCTTCAAGCCAATCCTGTTTCCAAAGTTGCTGTGCTACCGCTTCTTTCTCAATTGAATACAGCTTCCTTAAAATAATTTGTGCGATAAATAGTGCGGTTCTCTCTAAAAACAAAGACTCAATTCCACTATGTAATCCATACCATTTCAATTGACCGTATTGTTGAGATAATAACAAAATCTCTTTTATTAAAGGCGCTTCTTTTTCAAGAAGCGCTTTTTTCGTTGCGTCACATTTTGGATAATAGACCGCTTTTTCATCTGTTAGTTGTAAAATACACTGTCCACCAATTGCCTCGACTAATACTTCAAGTAATGCTTCTGGTCGATTCGATGTGAGCGATGCCTTACTCAGTGTATGTGTATAGGCTTCCAGTCGCTCAATTAATTGGTACTGATGACTGATAATTTGGCGATGTACTTCTTGTGTAATATCACTAAAAGACACTTCTTCATGAAAAACAACAATCGGAAATTGATGTTTTTTCGCTTTTTGTAGAATGGTTGTTGGAATTGACTGAATGTAACGACCATATTCAATACATAACCCTGCACAGTTTTTGGCGATGAGTTCATCTAAAAAACGTTCAAATGTATCGACATCTTTATGAATCCCCATTCCTGTTGTTAAAATGAGTTCATGTTCTTTCATAAGATGACCTACAGCTGAATTTTCAATAATATGTACCCACTTCACAAGCCGATTGGTATTTCCTGCCATAAATTCTGCCGATTGAAATTGATCATATTGTAAAATATCTGCTAATTGTAATTGTAAATTTTGCACATTTTCACCTCTTTTATGCTATCTATTATAATGTAGTTTTATCGGAATTCTATAACTTTTTTGATTTATTTCTTAAAATTTAGATTTTTCAAATAAAAAAGTTTAGGCACGCATGCGCCTAAACTTTTTGTATAATCAATCTTGTTGATAAGCAATGCGTCCATCGACAACCGTCATGACTGCTTGCGCTTCTGAAATCGTTCCTTTAAATAAATCTCGGTCAAACACACTAAAATCAGCTACAAATCCTTCTTTAATCATTCCACGTTCATGTGACTTCCCAATAATCTCTGCGCCGCCACGTGTATACATTTGAATCGCTTCAAAACGACTGATGCATTGTTCTACACCATATACAACACCGTCTTTTTTACGTGTGACAGCCGCTTCAATTCCAAGTAGTGGGTCGATTCTCTCTACCGGTCCATCACTGCTTCCTGCACATGGGATTCCATGTTCAAGTAATGACTTCCATGCATAGGCATATGGTAGACGTGCTTCACCAAGTCGCTCGGCTACCCAAGGAAAATCTGATGTCACAAACGTCGGTTGAACGTCGACTGCAACAGGGAGTTTTGCGATGCGTTTTAATAAATCTTCATTTACTAAACACGCATGAATCAATCGATCGCACACATCTTCAGCCGCTGGATAGCGCTCCATCATCGTCACAACTTGCTCTGCTGCGGCGTCACCAATGACATGAACCGCAATCGGCGCATCATATTTTCGTGCGAGTTGGAATAATTTCGCCATCTCCTCATCTGTTTGAATGAGTGTTCCTTTCCAACCAGATTGATCTGCGTAATCTTCAATTAATGCCGCTGTTGAACCGCCAAATGAACCATCCGCAAAAATTTTCATTGCACCGCGTTCCATAAATGGTTCATCAAACGTAAGATTCGCCTCCATCATTTCTTCAAATACATAGTAGTGCATGAGTAGATGACAGCGAAAATCTTGTCGTTCAGCTAAAACTTCGCGGTATGCACGATACGGTTCTTGGTAAGGTCCATAATAAGCGAAATCTTCGGTATGACCTGCTGTTAATCCTTTTGATAACATTGTATCCATCGCGACATTCAAAGCTTTTTTCAATTCGTTCACATATTGCTCGCCCTCTTGAATTTGAGCATCACGCAATTGTTCTGCTGCTGCTTCATAGACAAGTCCTGTTAAATTCCCTTGTTCATCGCGTCCGACAGACCCCTTATCTGAATCTATATAATTTTCTAGGTTAGCGGCGCGTAATGCAGCTGTATTTCCTAAATAGACATGACGACATACACGACTAATCGCAATCGGTCCCTGACGAATTGCATCGAGTTCTTGTAATGTCGGAATCGTCGGGTCTAAAAATTGATTTTCGTTGAAACCTTCCGCAATGAGCCAACTATCTTCAGGTATATTTTGGCTTGCAATCGTGAGTAAATATAACATTTCTTCTTTTGATTGGACGGACGATAAGTCGAGTCGCATTAACTGTAATCCTACGCCAATCATATGTAAATGACTATCAACGAAGCCTGGATACATCACTGCCCCTTGTAAATCAATGATTTCATCCGCTTCTTTTTTTAAATCTTCGGTAGAACCGCATGCTATAATGCGCCCATCTTCCGTTAAAACCGCCTCTACCGTATCGCCTTCTGATTCCATTGTGTAAATTGTGCCGTTGATCCAAACTTTTTTCACGTACACGCCACCCCTTTTTCCATTTATTCTCTCTATTATCTCTTTTTAACGATTAAAAAGAAAGTAATTCTGTTCGAAAAAAAGAGAAGCAGGTACGAACACCTACTTCTCTCAATCATTTATTTACGCATCTTGGTTACTTGGGAATGAGAACGCTGTTGTCGCATGCTCATCCGCTGTTAGCCATTTTTCAGAAATGGTTTTTGTTTTCGTAAAGAAGCGCGCTTGATCTGGACCAAACATATGCCCTTCACCGAATTTCGAGCGTTTAAAGCCACCAAAGTTATGATAGCCAACAGGAATTGGAATCGGCACGTTGACACCGACCATACCTACATCAATCTCGTCTTCAAAGTGACGAGCTGCGCCGCCATTATTCGTGAAGATTGTTACACCATTTCCTAGTTCATGCGCATTAATTAAGTCGATTGCCTCTTGTAAAGTTGAGACGCGTGTCACGATTCGAACAGGACCGAAGACTTCTTGTTCGTATGCATGCATACCCGGCTGTACATGGTCAAGTAATGTTGGACCTACGAAGAACCCTTTTGATTCTTTTACAATATCCCAATCGCGTCCATCAACCACAACTTCTGCGCCTTCTGAAATGGCACGCTCGATTGATTCGATGACAACATCTTTTGATTGCTGTGTGATGACAGGACCGAAATCAACGCCTGCTTCTTGGTAATCACCGACTTTGAGTTGTGAGATTTTTTCTTTTAAAATTGCGACGAAGCGATTGGCAGTGTCTTCTCCGACTGGAATAGCACCTGAAATCGCCATACAACGCTGTGAAGCAGCACCATATGCAGCACCTAAGAACGCATTCGCTGTTTGTTCTAAATCCGCATCTGGCATGATGACCATAAAGTTTTTACCGCCACCGAATGCTGCCACACGTTTACCATGTTTTGTACCTGTCGCATAAATATACTCTGCGATTGGTGTTGAGCCAACGAATGAGATTGCCTGTACGTCTTTATTCTCAAGTAGTTCATCTACTGCTTCTTTACCACCATTAATTACCGTCCATACACCTTTTGGTAGACCAGCTTTTTCCCATAGTTCACATAGGAATAATGCCGACATTGGCACTTTTTCAGATGGCTTTAAAATGACCGCATTTCCTACCGCGACAGCCATACTTGTAATCGCAAGCGGCACCATAACTGGAAAGTTGAAGGGTGCAATCGTTCCAACAACACCGAGTGCATCTTTACGAGAGAAGGCATTAATATGTCCGCCCACATTAACAGAATACTCTCCTTTTAACATTTGCGGTGCAGCAATTGCCATATCTACTGACTCTAAACCACGCGTAATTTCACCCTTTGCATCTTCACGTGTTTTCCCGCTCTCCGTACAAATCAATTCTGTTAATTCCTGTTCATTTTCTACAAGTAATTGACGGAAACGATGGAGAATTTCAACACGCTTACCAACTGACGTATTACGCCATCCTTTGAACGCTGCTTTCGCTGTCGCAATAGCCTCACTTACTTCTTCACGTGTCGCCAGCGGTACACGTGCAATTTCTTCGCCTTTAGACGGATTGTAAACCGATGCATAATTCCCACTCTTTCCTGCAACTTTTTCACCGTTCACATAATGATGTAACTGCTGTACTTTTTGTTCTACTGTCATCTAAAACACCCCTTCATCTGCTAGTAATCTTTTACTTACACATAATTTACCATATAACAGATACAGGAAAATTGCACGATGCGTAATGATTCAAAAGCGAGAATTAGACAAAGTGTAAAGTGTTCAAAGAAAGTATGTAAATATATAACCTTCTAGCTCATAGAGAAGGTAACCAATCAGAACACCTAGGAAGACCGTACGCCCGATTTTCTCATGTTTTTGCTGTTGTTCAAATTGTAAAAAATCACGACCTAATAGCCATAAAACGGCTACCATCACAACAATCTTTGTAAAAATATGTGGATTATCCCACTGCATATCTTTTAAATTGAGGACAACCCACATCACAATAATGACATTTATTAAACCTTTTAGTTTCATCAGTATCTTACTCTTTTCATTTGTTTTTAGAAGTTCACTTCATTTAGATAGTGTAACATATCAAGGATGAATGCTTCCTATAGATATCTTGCCAATTAAAAAAAGACGACTGTATAATCATCGTCTTTTACATTGAGATAAAATGTTTTACTACTATCTAAAATTAACCTTCTAATTCTGTAGACCATATTTACGAATTGATGTCATTTCGCCGCTATTTTTGAATAGCTTGTTGTAGCGGTAGCTTACTACGTATTCGCGTTCTGTTGTAGAATCGATATTTTTCGCGAGTGAGTCTGTAAGTTCATAGTCTTTTCTCTCGATTTGAATGTATTGATGGTTATCTTTTTTAATGATGTTCTTGTCTGATAGTTCAATACGTTCTTCAGCAACAACGACTTCATTCATCATATAAACGCCCCAACCTATTACAGCTAATACAATGATACCGACAATCGTTAAAACCGTACGATTTGCTTTCATGTTGTTCACGCTCCTATGTGTTTTTTCGGAATACGAATAAGGCAGTTGGTGCCGACTGCGGCGGGATACTGCGTGTTGTGATTTTACAAAGTGCAATGACATACGCTCCGTCCGTTAGACATGCGCCGTATTTTTTCGTCTGTGCGCTATGACGAATCATACAAACGTCGCTAATACACGATGTCACCTCATCATAGATTCCTTCATATAGTCCATAAAAAGTCGATTTTTCAGAAATGAATAATACATATTGTCCATATAAACGATAGAGGCGAAAATAACTTTGAGCAGGTATTTTATGTAGCGAAATAGTGTCACCTGTTTCCCAGTCTATGACTTCTGTTGTGATTGGTAGATGCATAATAAAATCCTTCGTTTGTAGGTAAATATATGTTTTTTCCATCTGAAGTTGTTCTATTTTCCCCTCGATTGTATGTACCGTCACTCTAACACCCCCACTTTCTTCCATTTTAACATATAAAAAGGTAAATATATACATAAAAAAATCTTCCTAGTTTTATTAGGAAGTGAATTAGGTGTGATTTTCACAGACGGTTTGGTCCCTGTTCCGCACCGTCTATGACAAACCACAGATATTTAAGAGGTATACAGCGTGAATGGTGATTCTCTGAACACATTAATTCACGTATATTAATTAGACATTTACAAGCATTACTTGTTTTAAAATTTGCACTGCTTCATCAATTTCTTGTTGGCTTACATTTAGTGGTGGTAAGAGCCTTAGTGTATTCGCACCTGCTCCAACAACGAGTAAACCTTTTTCTTCGCATGCCGCAACAACTTCTGGAATCGGTTGTGTTAATTCAATTCCAAGTAGTAATCCCATACCACGTACTTCTACTTCTGGTAAGTGAATCGCGAGTTGTTCTTTAAAATAGTTAGAAGATGCTTTCACTTTTTCTAAGAATGAATCATTGAATGTTACATCTACAATGGTCTGTGCAATTGCCATCGCCATCGGATTTCCACCGAATGTCGAACCATGTGTCCCCACATTGAATGTATCGAATAATTCCGCTGTCCCAAGCATAGCGCCGATTGGGAACCCACCACCAAGTCCTTTTGCGAGTGTGACAATATGTGGTTTTAAAGCTGTCTGTTCAAAAGCATAGCGTGTTCCTGAACGCGCAATACCCGTCTGCACTTCATCGACTACGAGCAAGATCCCTTTTTCGTCGCAAATATGTTGAATCGCTTCGGCAAATTCAGGTGTGACAACGTGTACACCACCTTCTCCTTGTACGACTTCTAACATGATTGCGGCTGTTTCATCGTCTACTGCTGCTTCAAGTGCTACCACATCATTAAATGGTACATATTCAAATGTATCTAAAATCGGTCCAAAATCACTATGCACCTTTGCTTGTCCTGTTGCGCTCATCGCCGCAAATGTACGACCATGGAAAGATTGTTCAAATGTAATCATCTTATGTTTTTTCGTATGTTTACGTACCAATTTGATTGCAGCTTCATTCGCTTCTGTTCCTGAGTTACAGAAGAAAGCGTGAGCGAGGTGTGTATCTTTCACAAGATCATGCGCTAACTTTTCTTGTGCATGACTTGTATATAAATTCGATGTATGCCACAATTTTTCACTTTGCGCTTTCATCGCTTGAACTAATTCCTCAGGACAATGCCCTAACGTTAAGACGGCAATACCGCTTGTGAAATCTACGTAACGTTTTTGTTGGTCATCCCATACATACGTCCCTTTACCTTCCACAAGATGAACAGGTCTTCGATTATAGTTTTGAAATAAAGCACTCATTGTGTCACCTTCTCTTTTAAAATAGTCGTTCCTTGTAGCGTTGCACCGACAATTTTCACTGCTGGAATTCCTGCATCGACACAGGTCATCGCCGCTTCTACTTTTGGAATCATCCCACCATAGATTGCGCCATTCGTAATCCACCCTTGAATTTGCTGTGCAGTCGTCTGCTGAATCGATACATCTTCAATACGAATGCCATCTACATCTGTCACGAATAACAGTTCATCTGCTTGATTGGCAAGTGCTACATCACAAGCTACAGTATCTCCATTAATATTAAGAAGTTGCCCTGTATTTGTCGCGCCAATACATGCAACGACAGGTAGAATATTCAGTGCTTGTAACTGCTCTAATATCGCCATATTGACTGTATCAATCTCCCCTACATAGCCAAATACTTCTTTATTTAAATAATGGCACTGCAATAACTTCGCATCTTGACCATTTAAGCCCATCGCTTTGATACCTGCTTGATTGAGTTGACCAACTAGCATTGGATTCACTTCACCAATGAGTGTATTTGCTACGAGATGAATGGCTTGTTCATCTGTTACACGAATACCGTCAATTTTATGTGTGGCTATATTTGCCTGCGCAAGTGCCTCATTAATCGCTGGACCACCGCCATGAACGATAATAACATCATATGTTTGTTGCACTTCTTTTAAGTGGTGAAAGAATGTTTCATTCAAACCTTCTAACATACTTCCACCTAATTTGATAACCATTCTTTTTTTACGATCTGTATGTGGCATTGATTTGGACATAGTCATAGGTTAAGTCACATCCCCACGCTTTTCCTACACCATCTCCTTGATGTAAGTTCGCATAAATTTTCACTTCATGATTTTTTAAGTACGCTGTTAATTCTGTTTCAGAGAAAGGAATCGGTTCTCCCTTTTCAACAACCGTTGTATCACCAATTTTGATTAGAATATTTGTCGGATCAATTGTGCAGCCGCTATAGCCAATAGCACAAATGACACGTCCCCAGTTCGCATCACAACCGAATACGGCTGTTTTTACAAGTGGTGATCCAACAACTGTTTTCGCAATTTTACGTGCTTCTTCGTCCGTAATCGCGCCTTCAACCGTTACCTCGATTAGCTTCGTCGCACCTTCTCCATCCTGTGCAATCATTTTTGATAAATCTTCTGCTACTTTGACAAAAACATCTTCAAAAACCGACCATTGTGGATGTTCTGGTGTTAATGGGTTATTTTGAGCTAAACCGTTAGCTAATACAAGAACCGTATCATTCGTTGATGTGTCACCGTCGACTGTAATCGCATTAAAGGTTGTATCCGTTGTTTTCTTTAATAATGCTTGCAACTCTTTTTGTTCGATATTGGCATCTGTCGTAATAAAACCAAGCATTGTCGCCATATTCGGCTCAATCATACCTGAACCTTTTGCAACACCGGCAATAATAACTTCTTGTCCGTCAATCTCAACTGCATACGCTGTATTTTTCATCACCGTATCTGTTGTTAAAATCGATTGTGCAAAGTCAATCGCATTTTCAAGTGTATGTCCTGGCTGAATCATATCAATGCCTGTTACTACTTTGTCCATCTTCATAATTTCACCGATAACACCTGTTGAAGCTACACCTACAAGTTGCGGTGAAATCCCCAACTTCTCTGCTGTCAGTTGCTGCATCTGTAATGCATCTGCCATCCCCTGTGTACCTGTACATGCATTGGCATTACCTGAATTAATGATGATTGCTTGCATTTTTTCATTCGTATAGACTGTCTCTTTCGTTAATACAAGCGGTGCTGCTTTAATCGCATTCGTTGTGAATACACCTGCTACACTCGCTGGTACTTCACTTACAATCATGCCTAAATCTTTCTTCTTATGCTTTAGTCCACAATGAATACCTGCTGCACTAAATCCCTTTGGCGCAATAATACTTTCACTTGTTAACTTTTTTACTGATTCAACGATTTGTGCCATACTTTGCTCTCCTTTTAGATGAACAGCGGTACTTGTTTTAGTCCTGCCTGTTCTTCATATCCCATTATTTTGTTCATGTTTTGAATTGCTTGTCCTGCTGCGCCCTTCACTAAATTATCAATCACCGCAACAACGGTTAAGCGATTCGTTCGTGCATCTAAATTAATCGTAATATCGCAGTAATTCGTTCCACGTACTTGATTCGTACTTAACTTTTGTACACTTGGTACGATTCGAATGAATGGATCATCTGCATATACATCTTCATACGCCCTATATAACTGTTCTTCCGTTACCCCTGATTCAACTTGTAAATAGCTCGTCGTAATAATGCCTCGAATCATCGGAACAAGATGCGTTGAAAATGTAATCGGCTCAACTTTTCCTGTAAATAATTCAATCGCTTGCTCAATTTCTGGAATATGTTGATGCTGATTAATTTTATAAATGGTTGTAGCTTCGGTTGTTTCTGTAAAGTGCGTCATTTGCGATGGCTTATTTCCTGAACCAGATACACCACTTTTTGCATCAATAATAATATTGTGATGCTTTACTAATCCCTTTTGTAATAAAGGTAGAATAGAAAGTAATGTCGCTGTCGGATAACAACCCGGGTTCGCAATCACTTGCGCTTCTTTAATAGCTGCATCATTCCAACCACATAAACCATACACACTTCGATTGACTAAACCTTGTGGGGCAGCTTTTTTGCCATACCAATTTTCATAATTTTCAATATTCTTTAATCGTAAATCTCCTGATAAATCAATAAAAACTGTTTGCTCATTATAGATTTCCGGAATTAATTGACCCGATATGCCAGAAGGTGTTCCGAGAAAGACTACATCTAATTGTGCTATGGCTTCTTTCGTAATCGCTTCAAGCGGTTGGTCATATAATGTTGTTAAGTGCGGGTATTTTGCTGAGAATGATATTCCTTCTTCTGAAGAAGTAAATAATTGAATCTCTTGGACTGCTGGATGGCTGCTTAGTAGCCGAACCAGTTCTAACCCTCCATAACCTGTTGCACCAATGATGCCCACTTTCATCGAATCACCTCTTTCATATGATATTCATATTATATAAATGTATATTTATAATGTCAAATGTATTTTTATTTATTTTGAAAATTTTAGAAAATTCCGTTTTAAACAAGCGATTTATTTTTATAAAAGAGATTCTCACGCAATTCATATCTTATGTTCTTTTATATATCACATCCTCCTTATTCTTATACTTCTTTTATTTATGTATAAAAAAAACATTGAGCGATTTAAAATATACATTTTCATGTATCTTTATTCGCTCAATGTTTCTATTTATGATTTTGGTTGTTCGTCTTGCTCCTCTTTCCATTCCATCACTTCATATTGTTCGTGATCATCATGAAATTTATTAAAGCGTTTTTTAAACAGATTCCATAAATGCGATACAATTACTTTTAAGACTGCATATCCTGGAATACCGAGTACAACTCCTGCTACACCATATAATGAACCAGCTGTTAACAGAACGAAAATGATTGTAATCGGATGCACATGTAATGATTTACCCATTACTTGTGGTGAGATGAACTTCCCTTCAATTAACTGCACTATCGTCCAAACTACTGCTAATTTTAATAGCATGACAGGTGCGGTTACAATTGCAATAATTGCTGCTGGCGTAATCGCAATGATTGGCCCTAGATAAGGTACAACAGATGTAATCATAGCTAAAAAACCAAGTGGTACAGCATAATCAAGTCCGATAATCAAAAAACCAATTGTGACCATCGTACCTATACAGAAGGACACGATAATTTGTCCTTGAATGTAGCTACTAATTTGGTGATCCGCATTTTTTAATACATGCTCTGTACCGCCACGTAAAGATGGTGGTAATAATTTCATAAAAGCACGTGGTAATTTTTCACCGTCTTTTAATAAGTAGAATAAAATGAATGGAACCGTTACAAGCGCTAATACAATGCCTGTTAATGTTGTTAGAAAACCTGTGATACTTGTCGCAAGTCCTTTACCTAACTGACCAGCCCCATCTTTTACATAATCACTAATTTCTTTTGTTGTATTATTAATCGCTTGGTCAAGTCGCAAGTCATACTTATCAAGTATCGCTGCAACTTTCGAACTTTCAACAAATTTTTGAATGGTATCTAAGAACTGAACAAAATATTGCGGGAATTCTGTAATTAGATTCATAAATTGCTCGCGTAAAAATGGTACAACAAGCGTCACAAGCAATGTAATCAACCCTGCGAGTGCAACATAAATGATGAGAATTGCCCATACGCGATGAATACGCCACTTCATTAATAATTTTAAGACTGGTCGTAATAAATAGAAGGCAATCACTGCTAATACAACAGGTAGCAGTACTGTATGGACGAATACGATGATTGGTTCAAAAATGAATGAGACCTTTGTGTAAAGATACAAAGCAATTCCCATTAAAATTAATGTGACTAATCCAAAAAGCAAATTTTTACCGCCTAAAAACTGAATAAACCGTGTGTTAAAAAAATCTCTTTTATTCGGTTCCATAGCACACCTCCAACTCTTTCTATTTCTCTATTGTTCTCAGTATACACCTTTTATTGGTTAAAGCGTAAGAATTTATCCAGTGCTTGGATATTTTGTTCTAAATTAATTTGGATGACTGATCCTGAACCGGGTACATTCGCAAATGTATAACTATTTTCAACAGGAATCGTTAATTTCTCGATTTTTACATCGCCGCCTTTTACAGCACCTAATAGCATCTTCAACTGATCACCCTTCGTTAAATCTGACTGGATAGATCCTTGCACAACACCAAGTAATTTTGGATAATTTTTCACATTTTCAACTTGAAGAACTTCTTTTTTCAATGCTTCAATTGCTTGTTGTTGACGTTCAACACGTCCAAAGTCGCCTTGTGCATCATAACGGAAACGTGCGAATCCAAGTAGTTCTTTACCATTTAGACGTTGTGTTCCTTTTTTCAATTTGACACCAATATTTTTTGACATGTCATGTGGTACAGTTACTTCTACCCCATTCGGAGCAGCAACATCTACTACTTTTTCAAAGTTTTTAAAATCGACCACCGCTACGTGATTAATTTCTACATCAAACATTTGTTTCAATGTCGCTTTCAATAAATCAGCTCCATCTAAATAATAAGCTGTATTTAATTTATAACTTTTATAACCTGGAATATCCGCATAAATATCGCGCATGAATGAAACTAATTTGACGTCATTTGTTGCTTTATTCCATGAAGCTAACATCATTGTATCCGAACGTGATTGTTTTTCACCACGCGAATCAACACCGACTAATAGAATATTCTCAATATCCTTATTACTTTGTGAGTCACCATTAAATTCCAACGTTGCTTTTTCAGGAGCTTCTTCTCCAACAGCTAATTGTTCTCCAGATTTATATTGTAGGTAAAAATAAACGCCACCGATGATTGCGAGTAAAAATAATGCTGTAAAAAAGATTCTTCCTTTACGTAACTTACCTTTTTTTCTTCTTTTTCGTGTTTGTGCCATATCGTTTAAATTCTCCTTTCGTCTCATCGTTTTCTTCTTTATAATAGTAACATGCTCTCTACAGTTTTTTGAGTAGTTATTATATTAAAAAAATATTTTACATCTTTCTTTTAGGAGGTCTTTTATGTCCAATCAATCATTACAAAAAGCAACATTCGCCGGTGGCTGTTTCTGGTGTATGGTTAAACCATTCATCGAATGGGATGGAATCGAATCTGTTATATCTGGTTATATGGGTGGAACTATTGAAAATCCAACATATGAACAAGTTAAAACAGGTGAAACAGGTCATACAGAAGTGGTTGAAATCATTTATGACCCTACACAATTCCGCTATGAACAACTTTTGGAATTGTTTTGGCAACAAATTGATCCAACTGACGACGAAGGTCAATTCCAAGACCGCGGTTCAAATTATCGTGCAATGATTTTTTATCATAATGAAGAACAGCGTGTACTTGCTGAACAATCAAAAGAAGTATTGGCTAAGTCTGGTAAATTTAAAAAGCCGATTGTTACACCAATTGTACCAGCTGAGACATTTTACATCGCAGAGGATTATCACCAAGACTTTTATAAAAAGAATCCAAAAGAATATAAAGAAGACCGTGCGCAATCTGGGCGCGATGAATTCATTTCATCACATTGGGATGAAGATACGTCTATGTGACGTTATTGTATAAAAAAGGTTCTCATTTTATTTCATTGTTTTTTTGGTAGAAAGAAGTGACTTTATGGATTTATTTCTTGTTATATTACCTGTACTACTCGTATTTTTGACAGGTTTTATTGGTCAACGTATTCTCCATTTTAATATTAAAAACATCTCCACTTTAACACTTTACGTCATGTCACCCGTATTAGCGTTCCGAACATTTTATATGACACCGATTAATATCGATTACATGTATATTTTTTCGTTTGCGATTTTATTGTGTGTTCTACTGTTCATCGTAACATTCCTTGTTACGCGCCTCTTACATAGTGACCGTTCAGAAACATCTGCTGTCATGCTTGGTGCTGTCTTCATGAATAGTGGTAACTACGGAGCGCCTGTTGCATTATTTGCATTTGGTGACGAAGGCTTTCATATTGCTGTCATTATTATGGTTATTCACTCCCTCTTTATGAATACACTTGGTATCTTTATTGCTTCTGTGGGTAGTGACGACTCCCCAAGCTTAAGCGCATCCTTTAAAAAAGCGTTGAAAATGCCCGTTTTATGGGGTGCTGTCATCGGTTTAGTTTTACAACTAATTCATGTACCAGTACATCAATCTGTCATGAATGCTGTTGACTTAATCGCAGATGCTTCCATTCCTGTGGTCATGCTTATTTTAGGGATGCAGTTAGCTGTGATTTCAAGAAAACGTGTCAATTATGTAGCAATGGGTGCAACAACGATCATTCGTATTATCGCTTCACCACTTATTGCAGCAGCTATTCTTTATTTTATGCCTTTACCTCCACTTGTAAAATCGGTTTTAATTTTACAAGCTACGATGCCAGCTGCCGCAAATACGACAATGCTTGCACTACAATTTAATACAAAGCCTGATCTCGTTTCGTTCACAACATTAGTGACAACATTACTGAGTATCATCAGTATTCCGATTGTGTTATTTTTCTTAGGAGTTTAAAACTTTTTACCCTCACGCTTCGTCTAATAGATACGTGAGGTTTTTTTATTAAAAAACCGTTTATTTCTGATTTTTTAGGGAATACGTAGCTTAATATCCAACCTATACATAACGTTTCATCCTTGTAGGTGGAAAAGAGGAGGTCTTCATCATGTCTTATTCATTCAAAAAAACAGGTACATTCATCACAATTACTGCTGTCGCATTTAGTATTTTGACGTTAACACCTACCTTTTCTCAAGCCAAAAGCACCTATAAAACGGCTTCCGTTGAACAATTCAGAGAAGTTCAACCGAATAAAACCGTTCATATTTTCAGTAAACCTTCTGCTAATTCAAAAAAATATGTGAAACTACCGAAGAATAGTGGTGTCGTTGTTACAGGACAAACGAAGAACGGATTCTCAAAAATTCGTTATCAATTTCAATATGCCTATGTAAAAACATCTGCGTTGAAAAAAGTTTCTGCTAAAACAGGCACACATTACGCGCGAGATATTTCTAAAAAATATCGCTACGACGTACCAATGAATGCAGGTTCGATTTATGCGCGTACATTTACCGCTTCTTTCTTAAAAACGTACAAACCGAGTCCAGCAGTTACAAACTTCTGGTTCTATAAATCTTCACCAACACAATTCGGTATTACAGAATACGATACAAGCAAAGGACTTTATACAGGTGATATAGAAGATGGATATTTATCCCTTTCTATCAAATACCCAATTAAAAAGAATTTAATCTGGTCTGGCGAACTTGGTCAAAAAACAAAAATTACGCAAACAAAAGCAACTGTTAAAACAAAAGCTGGCACATTTAAAAATGTCATTGTGACACAAAATGGTAAAATGACGTACTACTACGCACCGAATAAAGGACTAATCCAAACAAAAGACCGAGGTAAAACGTTTATCCAACTAACAAAATAAAAGCAAAGCAAGGAAGCCCTTTAAGGCTTCCTTGTTTTTTTACAACACGTGGATTTGTCCCTTTCAATGGCGATGATTCCCTTTCGCGCGTGGGTTTGTCCCTTTCAATGGCGATGATTCCCTTTCGCGCGTGGGTTTGTCCCTTTCAACGCAATATGATTCCCTTTCAGCCAAGTAAAATGTAGAAATTCGTGCTTTCCCCTTCTTTTATGAAACCACTCAGTGCTATAATGAGGTTCGATGTTTTAGAAAGGCGTTGACGATATGAATTTTAAAAAATTACCGAAAAAACTAACGCAATATGCTCAAATTCATTTAATTACACATACAGACTTGGACGGAATCGGTCCTTCAATTGTATTAGATGCTTTTGGTATTCCGCATATTCCTTATTATGTAGAGACGCGTAAAATTGATGAAGCTGTGATTGAAAAAATTGCTGAGCTGCAAGATCAAGAATTATTAATCATTACAGATTTATCTGTGAACGAAGAAACAGCTGAAGCGATTTCTGCTGTCAATAAAGAACCGAATGGTCGTCATATTATTTTAATTGACCACCATGCATCTGCACTTTATTTAAATGATTATGACTGGGCAGAAGTTATTCCAGAAAAAAATGGCATTAAAATGAGTGCGACTACTTTAATGTTCAAAAATTTATTCGATGCTGGTTTTGAAGTGACACCTCTTCAACGAATCGAACAAGAAGATGGTGAAGAATCGATCGCCATCCCTGAATATACACAAAAAGAAAAAGACACGATGTTAACACGTGTTACGCATTTTGTTGAAAATGTTCGTCTATATGATACATGGGATTGGCACGCCCTTTCGATTCAGGAAGCTGCCGATTTGAATACGATTTTCTACGCACGTCGTCGCCACGAATTCGCAAAAGATCGTATGAATTATATTTTAAATGGGTCATTATTTACAGAGGCTGACCAACAGTATCTTGATTTTTCAAAAGATGAATTACGTAAAATTTTAAAGAAAAAATCAAAACAAATGATTATCGTTGAAAATTACACATTAAAAGGACATGATGAACCGATTAATATTGGTGTTGTTGAAACAGATTCATTCTTTAGCGAACTTGGCAATCATTTAGCTGAGAAGTTTGAAGAAGAAATCGACTGTGTCTTCATTATCTCTTTAGTAAAAGATAAAGTCTCACTACGTTCAATTGGGCAAAAACTTGATTTATCAAAAATTGCGAAAGAATATAATGGTGGTGGTCATCCAAATGCATCTGGATGTGACTTATCTGCACTTGGTATGGACTTCATCTCGGCTATTTTCGAGGCACAAAAAAAAGCATAACTTGAACATATTGGACATAATTCGCGAATAAGCGAGTTATGTCTTTATTTTTTTATTAAATACTTTTTTGATGTGTATTTTTACCCTCATTAACACATAACATTTGATTTCATTCATTTTTCAGTTTAAACTATGCATAAGTTGCAATCAAAAAATTATCATTTTCCAAGCCTTAAATTTCCATAGAATAAAAAAAATAAAAAATTTAAGAGAAAAGACTAGATTAATTTATCTACTTCGTGTAAAAATATAGTTAGAAATCGAAACCAAATTCTATTTCAAATGGGAATATAATAAAGCGCTGTCATTTCCCTGTAATAGTACAGCGAAATGTGATTTAGTATAATTATATGACCGACCGATTTTTTCACTCGTCATGTGCCTATTTTGTTAAACGCTTACAAAACAATTATTTACATGATTATTATTTTTAGGGGGAATTATGAATGGAATCAACAATCGAAAAACGTTTAGGGTTAAAAGAACTAGCAAGTAAAGTTGTATCTGCTGAAGAGGCTGCAAAATTAATTTCAAATGGCGACGTAGTGGGTATGTCAGGCTTTACACGTGCTGGAGATGCAAAAGTTGTACCAATGGCTCTTGTAGAACGCGCGAAAAACGAAACATTCAAAATTGATGTTTACACAGGTGCTTCATTAGGTCCTGAAGTTGATAACTACTTAGCAACTGCTGGTGGTATTCGTAAACGTGGACCATTCATTGGTGACCGCGGAATCCGTACACTAATCAACTCGGGCGATGTATTATATGCAGATATGCACTTATCGCACAACGCTGAACAATACCGTCAAAATATCTTCGGTAAAGTAAACTATGCGATTATTGAAGCCGTAGCAGTTACAGAAGATGGTTATATCATTCCAACAACTTCAGTTGGTAACTCACCAATCATTTGTGAAGTAGCTGAAAACATTATCATTGAATTAAATATTACACATCCTGAAACTTTAATCGGTATTCATGATATTTATATTCCTGGTGAGCAAGGTAAGCGTGAAGCAATCCCTATGACAGATGCAACACAACGCATCGGTGAAAAAGGAATTAAAGTTGATCCAGCAAAAATTAAAGCAATCGTTGTTTCTGAAGAACCTGATGCACCTTCATTAATCGTGCCTCCTGATGAAGAAACACAAACAATGGCGAACTACCTACTTGATTTCTTCCGTAACGAAATTAAAGAAGGTCGCTTAACAAATGAATTAATGCCTCTACAATCAGGTGTTGGTTCAGTAGCAAATGCTGTATTAGATGGTTTCGCAGACGCAGAATTTGAAAACTTAGTTGTTGCTTCAGAAGTATTACAAGATGCTGTATTCAATCTAATTGATGCAGGTAAAGTACGCTTCGCAGCTGCTACTTCAATTACATTAACTGAAGAATTACAACAAAAGGTATATGGTAACTTAGAGAAATATGCAGACAAGATTACATTACGTCCACAAGAAATCTCTAACCACCCAGAATTAATTCGTCGTTTAGGATTAATCTCAATCAACACTGCACTTGAAGCAGATATTTACGGCAACGTAAACTCAACGCACGTTTCAGGTTCAAAAATGATGAACGGTATTGGTGGTTCAGGTGACTTCGCACGTAACGCACGTCTTGGCATCTTCGTTACAAAATCATATGCTAAAGGTGGGGCTGTATCTTCAATCGTACCTATGGTTACACATGTTGACCATACAGAGCATGATGTAGATGTAATCGTTACAGAACAAGGTGTTGCTGATTTACGTGGTCTTGCACCAAAAGAACGTGTTCCATTAATCATCGAAAACTGTGCACACCCTGATTTCCGTGAACAATTATGGGAATACTACAATGCTGCAGTTGAAAAACACGGCAATGTACAAACTCCACACTTATTAAACCGTGCATTCGAAATGTACGACAATCTTGAAAAAACAGGTTCAATGAAAAAACAAAATCAACCTGTAGAATAAGAGTCACTTCAAATACGAGTATCCTTTTGGATGCTCGTATTTTTTATGCCCTCCCCCTTTTGTTTTATTTTCGCGTTTCTTTCGATATTTTCTAAGAAACTATGTCAGTTTCCTGTTTAGTTCCATCTAGCCTATAGTCGTACCTATGTAGACGTGTTATAATGGAGGTATTGTGAAAAAGGAGGTACTTACATGATTCAAGTAAGTAATGTAGCTCTTCGTTTCGGCGATCGTAAGCTATTTGAAGACGTTAATATTAAATTTACACCTGGTAACTGTTATGGCCTAATCGGTGCAAACGGTGCTGGTAAATCAACATTTTTAAAAATTCTTTCTGGTGAAATCGAGCCACAAGAAGGCCATGTAAGCATGGGGACAGATGAACGTTTAGCTGTCTTAAAACAAAATCACTTCGAATATGAAGAATTCCAAGTGCTTGAAACAGTTATGATGGGTCATAAAAAATTGTATGAAGTTATGCAAGAGAAAAATGCCATCTATGCAAAAGATCCATTTACAGATGAAGACGGTATTCGTGCTGCTGAATTAGAAGGTGAATTCGCAGATATGAATGGTTGGGAAGCTGAATCAGATGCAGCAATCCTTCTACAAGGTTTAGGAATTCCTGATTCAATGCACTATATGACAATGTCTGAACTAACAGGTTCTGAAAAAGTCAAAGTATTATTAGCGCAAGCTTTATTCGGTAAGCCAGACGTTCTATTACTAGATGAGCCTACCAACCACTTAGACTTAAAAGCAATCCAATGGTTAGAAGAATTCTTAATCAACTTCGAGAACACTGTCATCGTTGTATCGCATGACCGTCACTTCTTAAATAAAGTATGTACACATATCGCTGACCTTGACTTCTCTAAAATCCAAGTTTATGTAGGTAACTACGACTTCTGGTATGAATCAAGTAAATTAGCACAACGTATGTTATCAGATCAAAACAAGAAAAAAGAAGAGAAAATCAAAGAATTACAAGCATTCGTTGCTCGTTTCTCTGCGAACGCTTCAAAATCAAAACAAGCGACTTCTCGTAAAAAGATGTTAGAAAAAATCGAGTTAGATGACATTCGTCCATCTAGCCGTAAATATCCATTCATCAACTTTACGATGGAACGCGAAATCGGTAATGACGTATTAACAGTTGAAAGTTTAGGTAAAACTGTAGATGGCGAACAACAATTTAAAGATATGCGCTTCTCAATGAATCGTGAAGATAAAATTGTTTTACTTGGTAATCCAATCGCTAAAACAGCTTTATTAAAAATCATCGCTGGTGAAGATGAAGATTTTGAAGGTTCTTACAAATGGGGCGTTACAACTTCTCAAAGTTACTTCCCATTAGATAACGAAGAATTCTTCCAAGGTTCTGAAAAAACATTAGTTGATTGGTTACGCCAGTTCTCTCCAGAAGACGAAACAGAAACATTCTTACGTGGTTTCTTAGGTCGTATGCTATTCTCTGGTGAAGAAGTGAAAAAATCACCTGCTGTTTTATCAGGTGGCGAAAAAGTACGTTGTATGTTATCTCGTATGATGTTATCACATTCAAACGTATTACTTTTAGATGAACCAACAAACCACTTAGATCTTGAATCAATTCAAGCATTAAATGAAGGCTTAACAAGCTTTAAAGGCGCGATGATTTTCACATCTCATGACCATCAGTTCATCCAAACAATCGCAAATCGTGTAATTGAAATCCGCGAAGACGGTTCAATTTTAGATAAGCAATTAACATATGATGAATTCCTAGAGTGGAAAGCAACAAATAAATTAGATTAATTTAAAATACAGAAGAAATCACAATGATGTGGTTTCTTCTTTTTTATACAAAAAAAGCACATACCCGAAAGTATGCACTCTAAAATTTGATTTAATAAGCACCAAATGACGCATTTGTCTTGAATGGTTCATTTGGATTCAAGTTTAACTCTGTACGCAATTCTTTGCTTAAGTTTTGTAACTTCTGTTGATCTGCTACAAAATACGAAACGCCATTAATTCGCGTTTCATAACCTTCAATTTCTTTTGATTCGATTTTTAGATTCTCCATCTTTAAATATTGATTTTGGATAGCAAATAAATCTGAAATCGATAAACTTGTTTTCACATTTTTGCCGAAGATTTTTGTTAATTCCCCTACTTTTAATAATGTATTCGCAGATTTTAACTGTTCAACAGTTGCTTGAATAAACTGTTGTTGGCGCTGTTCACGTGAATAAACATCATTGACATCACGCTTACGCATACGCACAAAGGCAAGTGCTTCCTCTCCTGTTAAACGAGTCTCGCCAGCTTTGAAATCAATGCGCTGTTTATTATAGACATTTGTTTCCCAGAAAGGATATTTGATGTCTATATTAATACCACCTAGTGCATCCACTACATCACGAAATCCATCAAAATTAACTGTTACAAAAGCATCAATCGGAATATTCAATAATTTTTCGGTTGTTTCCAACTGTAACTTCTCTCCACCATACGAATTAATCTGTCCATATGTCATTGCTGCGTTAATTTTATGTACACCCGTATATTCGCCCGCATTGTCAATTTGAACACGTGTATCACGTGGTACAGTCGTTAAAATCACTTTACTTTCTTTTGGATTGAATGTTGCGACTAATTGTGTATCTGCACGTGCAGTTTCTGTATTTTTCGCATAATCTTCAATGCCTAGCAATAGAATGGAGAAGGGATCATCACTATATGAAACTTCCTTTTCTCTCAAATCTGACTTATTTGCTTCACGTTGTAGTGATACTTTGGAATCGTTCAATGCCCCTTTAACAGATATCACTGAATAAATCAGGTAGCTACTAACAACAGCTAAACAAAGGACTAACAACCATAAAGAACCATGCAGCAGCCTCTTTCGACGTCGTTTGGACGTTCTTGTTTTTGCACCCATGTATATTCCCCCATATAACTTCTATCCTAAAACCAATTGTATCATAAACTACTATTAATTGTCATAAAAATATACCTTTAATCACTATGATGATATAATATTCAATTCTCTTTTTTACATTAAAAAAAGAAAACAACATTGCTTTTATGTGTTTTCTTTTTAATTTAAAGATTTTCTCTTGTACACTATTTTTTCATGACATTTGCTGCTTGTGGTCCACGCTCACCTTCGATAATTTGAAATTCTACAGCTTGTCCCTCATCCAATGTTTTAAACCCATCACCTTGAATCGCTGAAAAATGAACAAAAATATCTGCTCCTTCTTCTGATTCAATAAAACCAAAACCTTTTTCTGCGTTAAACCATTTTACTATACCTTGTTCCATTTATCTAACCTCCATACTATTCATTATATCCATAATAACAAATAATTCAGAAAATAAAAAATGAAATAGAAAAGAGGCTAGCCGAAGCTAGCCTCTGTAATTGTAAATTAAAGTTTTACAACGTTTTCTGCTTGTGGTCCACGGTTACCTTCAGTAACTTCGAACTCAACTGCTTGACCTTCGTCTAAAGTTTTGAATCCTTCGCCTTGGATTGCAGAGAAGTGTACGAATACATCGTTTTCTCCTTCAACTTCGATAAAGCCAAAACCTTTTTCTGCGTTAAACCATTTTACTGTACCTTGTTTCATGTGTAAAAACCTCCAAAATAAAAAGTGAACATATGAATCTAATTATACCTTTGCAAAAATTCACATATTACAATAAGTACCGACATAAACCCGATCACTTTTTGTAATATGTGAATAGAAGTACCGGTAATACAAGTTTCATTTGTTAAATTTATTATAACATACCACTTTATGTTGTCAATAAATTTGAATATATTTGACAATAATTTCTTTCATTTTTTGACATTTTCTTCTACTACTTCCCATATTACCCCATGGTAAACAGGTAAACAATCTGCACAGTTTTCACAGTATTCTCTTTCATCATCAGACCAAAAAGCCCAAAAACGCTCTTTTTTATGCATCATATTCATATATTTTTTTGAAAACTCTTCAATTAATTGTTGTAAATATTGACTTGCTTCTTGTTCATTATCATATGTGACTTCTGTCACGACATGTTCTTCCCAACCTTCAAACTGCCACCATGGCTCGTAGTCTGCTTTCATGTAAATCACTTTATACATAATATTCCTACTTTCTAAAAAAATTACTTATGTGCCAATATATCTTTTTTACTACACTATCCTCTTAAAATATGCTAAAATAACTAAAAAAGCTTTAACCAAAAAATGGAGGTTTATACATGTTTTCTTCACTTCGCCCAAAACTTAAAATGAATCAATTATTAGAACGTGGTACTGATATTCAAACAATTGAACGTTTTCAAAAAACGCTCGCATTCAATCATTTTACATCAAACGACGAAAAAAATTTACGTTATTTATATGAAACATTGGCTAGTTCAACTCCATCTATGAAAGAAATTTTCACACAATATTTAACAGAATTATCTCCTGATAGCCACCATAAAATTGCTGATGAGATGATTGAACATTATCTTGTAAACTTTTTTACAGCTGATCGCGACGAACACTATGTAAATGAGACGTTACGATTCTTTGATCAGTTCCGAAAACATCAATTTGAACCTGGAAAAACGATTGTGATTTTCAATCAATTCGCATTCTATGTGACAACACACGTATTATACAACTTTGGGTTTAAACCTTCCAAAGCATTCGACTTAATGCGCTCATTTCAATCTGCAGTGAATGTCGATCAAGAATTATTATTTGAATCTTTTACAGAGCGCACACTTGAAAGATCCGTATCTGAAATTGTCCGTTTAATTGAGACAAACTCTAAAATCATGTATATGAAAGACTTAATTTATAGTCTAGATCGCCAAACAGATGAGATTCAATCTTCTACTGCTGCAACTGAAGAGATTACTGCTTCGATTGCAGAGATTGCACGTACTTCTACCCGAATTTCAGAAAAAACAAACCAATCAGTTGAATATGCACTTCATTCACAAAATGAAATTGGTGGTGCTTTAAATGAAATTATGAAAACAGGTGAGACATTCTCTACAATTGTTGAGTCATTTAGCGAATTACAAAAACGTGTCGGTGACATTGAACACGTTGTCACTTTGATTAATGAAATCGCTGATCAAACGAATTTACTAGCACTAAACGCATCAATCGAAGCAGCGCGTGCAGGTGAGCATGGCAAAGGTTTTGCAGTTGTTGCACAAGAAGTTCGTAAGCTTGCAGAAAATACGGTATCTGCTTTAACAGAAGTATCTACGAATGTGAAGCATTTAAAATCATATTCAAATACGGTTCAAGAATCGATTACAAGTACAACAAAAATTATTAAAGAAGCTACTACTGAAGCAAAAGAGTCACTTCCACTTCTAAATCAAATTGTCGACGAGATTTCAGATATCAACGATGCAGTTAAAACCACTGCTTCAATTTCTGAAGAACAGTCTGTTGCGATTGATGACGTATCTAATCGCATGGTACAGATTACCGATTTACAACAAGATATTCGTGAACTTGGACAATCGACTTCTGTTGGTGTACATCAATTAAGTAAAGAGATTGATGCATTCCGTCTAAGTGTTGTCAATAATGCAAATGTACAGCTTTCAAGCTATGCTCTGTTGCAATTATCAAAAGCCGATCATATTTTATGGAAATGGAAAGTATATAATATGTTCTTAGGTTTAGAACATATCCGTCCTGAAGATGTGTCTTCGCACATGGATTGTCGTTTAGGTAAATGGTACAACTCAGAAAAAGCACGTGCTCGTTTTGCGAATGAGCCCGCATATCAACAATTAGATACGTATCATGCACAAGTACATGAACTAGCAAAACAAGCTGCAACTGCTTATTCACACAACGACTTACGTACAGCTGAACAGTGCTTGTCTAAACTAGAAGAAGCATCATCATATGTGATAGAATTAATTGACGAACTCATTCACAAGATTGAACTACAACGTGGTCAATAATTCGACAAATTATTTCAAAAGAAAATATTTTGAATTGAAACCTTCTACATTTTAAAACGTATATTAACAAAAGAGTGTAAGGAGGGAATTACATGTTACACGCTGGACATACAGCATTACGCTACTTCATTTCATTTGTAACGATACCTGTTACATTTATGATTGCGATGTCAGGATTCCATTTGGGCTTTTGGATTAGTCTTGTAATCGCCGCGCTCGTTTACATGGCGAGCAACTTTATTATAAAAGTCTATCAACGATACAAGAAAAGAAAGCAATTTGGTCTTACCAAATCAGAATATAATCACATCGAAGCGCAGATTCAAGAGGCGCGAGAATCACTTTACAACTTTAACCGAATGGCGACACGCGTTCGTTCAATTTCAGGTTTTAAACATTTATTTGAGATGAGTCGTTTATCAAAACGCATTATTTCAATTGTGCGTGCAAACCCTCCGAAATTCTATCAAGCAGAAATCTTTTTCTATTCTCACCTACCTTCTGCTGCTGAATTAACGGAGAAATATGCTTATTTATCGAAACAGCCGATTAAAGATACGGAGATGCATCTTGCACTCCAACGCACACGTGATGCACTTGAAGATCTTTTTGTGTCATTAGAAAAAGATCTTCGTCAAATTTTAGCAGCTGATATCGAAGAATTAAAAGTCGAGCTTGATTTTGTGACGCGACGAAGTGAGCGCAGCTCGAAGGAGGAGTCTTAATCTATGCAAGAAAATCAGTCAAATAAATCAGTCGATGATTTACTGGCAGATCCATTTACGATGAATCCTCTGCCACAGCAACAAACGATTCAACCAGAAATTCAAAAAGATGCACCGGTTCGCCAATTAGATCGTTTAACACCTGAAGATCAAGAAAAAGCACGTCAATTAGCTTCTCAAATTCCAACAGGTAGTTATGAAGCAATTTTAACGTATGGTGCAAATGCACAAAATGCTTTATCGAGCTTCTCAAATAAAATGCTCGACCATGTACAGGCGAAAGATATTGGGCCTGTCGGCGATATTTTGAAAGATTTAATGACAAAATTAAATGAACTTGATCCTGAAGAATTACATCAAGACAAACCAAAAGGCTTACGTAAACTTTTTGGTAAAATGCAAAAATCGATTCAAGAAATGATGTCGAAGTATCAAAAACTGAGTACACAGATTGACCGTATTGGTGTGCAACTTGAACATTCAAAACGCGGTCTTGTAGATGATGTTCAAATGCTCGACCAATTATATGAACAAAACAAAACGTACTTTGAAGCATTAAATGTCTATATCGCTGCAGCTGAATTAAAGCGCGATGAAATCACGAACGATATTTTGCCAAAATTACGTGCAGAAGCTGAAAAATCGAATGATCAAATGGCGATTCAAGAAGTAAATGATTTAGCACAGTTCGTCGATCGTTTAGAAAAACGTATTTACGACCTACAGCTATCGCGCCAGATTACGATTCAATCTGCTCCGCAAATTCGTATGATTCAGCAAACGAATCAAACATTAGCTGAAAAAATTCAATCTTCGATTATGACAGCGATTCCGCTTTGGCGTAATCAGATTGCCATCGCCCTTACATTGAACAATCAACGTAAAGCAGTCGAAGCGCAAAAACAAGTAACTGCGACAACAAATGATTTATTATTAAAGAACTCTGAAATGCTGAAGATGAACACGATTGAAACAGCGCGTGAAAATGAGCGCGGTATCGTAGAAATCGAAACATTAAAAGCAACACAAGAGAACTTAATTTCAACAATCGAAGAAACATTACAAATTCAAGCAGAAGGACGTCAAAAACGTCGTGAAGCTGAAATTGAAATTGGTCGTATGGAAGAAGATTTAAAACAGCGTTTACTTTCGATTCAAACGAAACAACAAGGCTATTAAGATAAAAAGGAGTCATTCCCCGTCATAGAGGAATGGCTCCTTTTTTTACATACTTTGTACAACGAGTGATAAAACTTTTCGTAACGTACGAAGTGTCATATCTGAAAATTGCGCTACATCACTTGCGACAATAGACTGTCTACCATAGATCGTTGAAAATAATTGAAGTTGCTCTTCACTCGGTTCTGATGTATTTAAAAATAGATGTAATACGGTAATCCCTTGCTTCTCTGCTTCAATAACAGCTTCAGCAGTATCTAATATACCATTCTGTGCATATTCAAAAGCAGAAGGTTCCCCATCGGAAAAAACAAGTAAAAAGCGATGTTTTTCAGGTCGCTTCTTTAAACGCTCTGTCATCCAGCGAATCGCAAAGCCATCTCGATTATCTTCATGCGATGTCATCGCTGCAATTTTTTCACTAGCATCCACTGCCCCGTCCTCTAAACGATGAATCCATTCAAATGTATTCGGCTGCACTTCTTTTGTCGCTTCATAAGCATCTTCATAAAATAAAGTCATCTCATGCGCAATCTCAAGTGAACGCAGTACATCATGGAATAATAGAACCGCCTGTTTTGTTTCATCCATTTTATCCATCATAGAAGCGGAACCATCAATTAATAAACCAAATACAGCATCTAGAGGTTTAGAAGGTGCATCTTTTTTATAAAAAGGACGTGGGCGATTCTCTGTAACAAATGATAAAAGTTGTTTTGAATCTAAACGACCATAACTAAGATGCGTTCGTCGACTCATCTTCTTTTGTGCCATGCGTTTTCGTAATTCTTGAACAAGTGCGCGTACCATCGGCTCTTGTTGTAATCGCCATTTTTCCATGACCGATTTTGGTGTGATGTCCTCTCCATGTGTAGTAATCATCTTCTCTTGATAGATTACTTGTTCATGTTCACGTCCAAATACTTCACCAGACTTGGTATATTTCTTTTTTAGTGATTTTGTTGCTAAGCTTTCTTCTTTTTGTGGTTTAGCAGTCGCATCGACGTCGCCACCCGTTCCAACTTCTGTCGGTGGTTGACCATCCTGTCCTTCCACTGCTTCATCTGATAAAGATTTCCCTTCGTTTCCCCGCTCTAACTCAAAGCGTAAATGGGTCCCTGTATCATCTTGTGATTCACGATGCCAACTTCTAAAAGTTTCTTCGATTGTTTCTTTAGCTTCATCACTGCCTTCTTCCATCCCGCAAACACCATCATGTTCATGATCTGGAATAAAAGGTGCTGCTTTCAACTGATCTAGTAAAGCGTAGACATCCAACTGAATATCTTTTTTTAGAATTTCTTCAATCTGCGGTACAAGTGCCCAAATAATACGAATCGTTTCCTCTGTCGATTGACTATCGAATACGTGCTGCCATTTATATAGTAAATCGCCAAATGTGTCGAATATTCCACCTGTCGGTAAGCGCAAACTACCTTCATATAGAGCGATATAAAAATAATTTAATAATGCTTCTGCTAGAAAGCCTTTTTGATGATGCACATGAATTTGATGTTGGTATGTCGCTAAATAGGCTTGTGCACGCAATCGAAAAGCTTTTTTTGTACCTGGACGTTTTTTGGCGACAGACTCCATCAAACGAAATTCTTCTGCCATAATAAGCTGTTGTTCGAAAAACTTCGGATAGTTCAGCTCTGTTATTTCTTCTTGAAATTCATGCCAAGCTCTTTGTGAAAAATGACGCCAAAACCCCTCTGCTAGTAAATAAATATCAGATAAACGGCCTAAATGCGTTTGTTCAGCTGTTCGATGACGCCAAAATACAGACATGGATATCGTTTGTTCTTTCGGATTGAATTCCATTAATTGTCGTTCTGTTAGATGAATATGTGGATTTCCCGAAAGTGCCTGTGCTAAATTCTCATAGGTAATCATCTGTCTTGCATCGATTTGTTCATTATTAAATTGAATAAATCTACTCATCTCTGCCATATCGAATCACCTACTCCATCCATGTTTTTGCTAATTCAATAACTAACTGCTTTTCTGATGCATCATCTAATTTTTCTGCAATGGCATATCGCACTGCACGAATTGGTGACATGTATTGCGCTAACTCAATCGCATCTAATAAACTTCGAATCGACGCTGCTTCCTCACTCACTAAACCATTCTCTGCTTGTTTTCGCAAATCTGTCGCAAGTGACAGCATACTATTTTTTAAAGTTGCTTGAATCGTCGGGAAGTATTCATCCACTAATCCCGCTAATTGTTCACCTGTAATATATGGAATCGCAAAAGAAACAAAACGGTTTTTTAGCGCTTCATTCATCGGTGTTGTCCCGATGTATCCTTCATTAATTGCGGCAATGACGCCAAAGTTTGGATGCGCTTGAATAACCTCACCTGTAAATGGATTCGTCAACATACGGCGATAATCCAATACACTATGCAAAATCGGTAATGTTTCAGGTTTTGCCATATTAATTTCATCAATATAAAGGAAATGTCCTTCTTTCATCGCTTTTACAACAGGACCTTCCACAAAATCAATCCATGTCTGTCCTTCCTTTTGTACAACTGTTTTAAAACCAAGTAAACTTTCCGCATCTAAATCAACCGAACAGTTAATACTATGCATCGGTTGTTCAAATAATGCCGCAATCGATTCTGCTAATTTCGTCTTCCCTGAACCAGAAGGACCCTTTAGTAAAATCGCTTTTTTCAGTACGACACTTAATAGAATATCTTCGTATAAATAAGCATCTGGTGATTTATAACCACCTTCTGGAATAAGTGATTGCCACTCATTATTTTCATGGTCTTTCGTACGCTTTACAATTTCTTGTTCAATCAGTTCGTGCATCGTCGCTTCCCCCTATTCTAAAAAAAGAAAAACTCCCCCGATGAGACGGAGGAGCTGTTTTCTGTAAATCGCTCAATTATGCGAAATATTCTTTGTAGTAACCACCGACGTGGCCTGAGTTATCAACTACAAAATAAAACTCGTCTGTTTCATTTTTCACTTCATACTCTTTACCTACTGTTAGCATATTCGATACTAAATATTTTTTTGCATTTGTATGTTCGCATTTGACCGTTTTAATTGTTGGTGCATCTTTCCAATTTAAATGTATCATGTTCAAACAACCTCTCTACTCGCATTTACTCTCTTATTCTAACTCATTTTTAGAGAAATGTGTTAATTTTTTTACGCCCTTTTCATTTCATGCTATGCTAGATAAAACAATGGTTTTGGAGGTTCAATATGTTATTAATGTTCGGTAGTGTTCCAACTTGGTTCTTCATTATCGCTTTTTCATTCATCATTCTATTTTTCATTTTTTCAGAATGGCTGACACGCAAATAAGGTTTATTACTATCTTTTCAGTGGAAAAAGAGTGTAAAATAATTTTTCTTTGAAAGGAATGTGACTTCTCGTTGAAATTGACAGAGGCAGGAAAAGCATTTATTCAAAAAGCCATCGCAAATGAAGAAACCTTAAAATTACGTTTTTATGGTATTTATCAGTCGGGTGATTTCACGATTGGAGCAGATATTGATACGCTAATTGATACGGATCATATTATCGAAGTAGAAGGTTATGAAATTGGCGTATCGCCTGAAGTGATGAGCAAATAAAAAAAAGCAACGATTCACGCCCAATTACACACACAAGATAAAGGTTTGATTTTATTAAATTGCAAATAGTAAAACAGAGAGACTTCATTTTTGGCGTCTCTCTTTTTCTTTCAATTCAAAATTTACATAGACGCTTGTTTTTCTATTACACAATAACATACAATAGAACAGAACGGAGGTTATGCAAGATGTTGAAAGGTTATTTAGCGAACGGATTATTTAGTTTAGGTGACCGTTTAGTGAACGAAATGATTGCAAAAGCAGTTCGTCACACGTTACCAAACGTCGATTTATACGTACCACAAGAAAATGATGCAATTAATGATAAAACAGCATTTGCAAATAGTGAGCAGATTGCATACGCAGATATTGAAGCATTAAAAATGAGTGACTTTTTAATAGCAGTCATTGATGGTGTTGAAATCGACAGTGGTGTTGCCGCAGAAATCGGTGCTTTTTCAATGTTAAATCGTCCTATTTTCGCTGTATTTACAGATTCAAGACAACAAGGGCGCGACAACATGAAGAAAATTGAAGCACTACGAGCAGACGCTGTTGAAAATCAATTCGTCTATCGCAACTTATTCGTTGTTGGCTTAATTAAGCAAAATGGCTGTGTTTGTACAACAATTGATGAATTAACAGTCGAACTGAAAAAACAATTCATGTCGTAACTTTCCTCATGCATTCGTTTATTTTATTGAGATAGAGGAGTCTTTTTTATTTATGTGGTTTTTATATGCAATGTTAACATGGGCATGTTGGGGCGCAGCCAACTTGTTCTACAAAAAAGGGTCAGATCCTGCCGACCGCAATAGTCATGCCAAAATTACAATCATGGTTGGTCTTGTCATGGGTGCACATGCAACCATCTATATGCTTGTTAAAGGTTTATCATTAAATCTTGATGATATGATTACGTATTTACCTGTTTCTGCACTTTATATTTCTTCAATGGTGTTTGGATATGTTGGTTTACGTTATTTGGAATTATCAATTGTCGCACCACTTCAAAATTCTTCAGGTGCAATTACCGTCATTTTACTATCTATTTTCTATCCAAGTGATAATAACTGGTTACACTATGTAAGTATTTCGATTATTTGTATCGGTGTTATTTGGATTGCTGTACTTGAAAAACAACAAGATGATTTAATTCGCCATCAATCTGGCGTTGTCATCGAGAAAAAATATAAGTTCGGCTTTTTCGCCTTACTATTCCCATTACTATACGCTGTATTAGATGGTCTAGGAACATTTGCAGATGGTGTTGTCTTAGACAAGACGAAACTATTATCAGAAGATGCAGCGTTAATCGCCTATGAATATACATTCTTCATTGTAGCGGTTATTTACTGGGCGTACTTAGCAGTTGTAAAAAATGAAGTTGTCAACATCTTCAAACAAGGAGATCGAACAATTGCGGCATTACTCGAAACAGCTGGTCAATTCTTCTATGTCTATGCCATTGCTGCTTATGCAATTGGTGCTGCACCACTGATTTCGTCATTCTGTATTTTCTCTATTATCTTATCTCGCATTTTCTTAAAAGAAAAATTATCAACGCGTCAATATTTTGTCATCGGCATTATCTTAGTCGGTATTGTCTTACTCGGCTATGCAGATGAATTATAAAATGAAAGAGATAATTCATTTCTCTTTTTAAAGTTCGCAAAAAAACGGAACCGCTCGATAGCGTGATTCCGTTTTTTTGTGTTCATACACTTATGTCTCTGTTCTTTCTTAATCTTTTAAAGTTACTTTTAAAAATGCGAGTGTTTCTGCTAAACAACGCTGCGCCTCTTTTGTATCATAGCTAAATTGGTATTCATGATAAATCGGCTGTTCTTCATTCGCATAAAATAACGACTGAACAGGGACATCTTGCTCCACTAACTCTTTTACAAACGCTTGCCCTTGCGGTAAGAAAGAAAAACCGTTTACATCGGTTACATAACTTGGTGGGAAGTCAGATGTCACATGCTCAGTCAATGAAGCTTGTGTCACAACCGGGCTATCTTTCCAATTTTTATCGCCAATTAAATCCCATGCTACCGTTTTAGCGAAAAATTTCATTAGTATCTCTTTTTTCGGTAAATCCTTCATTTGCTGCAAATCGAGTGGACCACAATAGGAAATGAAGGCTTTTAAATGTTCTTTCGGTACAAGTTGTTTCATGTTCATCTCTTTTGCATACGTTGGATTCGTTTGAATCGCAACATACTGCCCTACAATCTGCGCACCTGCAGAATCGCCACCAAATGCAAGTTTTGTTAAATCTAAATTTGCCCATTTTTCAGGTGAAGCAATCAGTGTTTTGTACAAATCATTCACTTGTTCCACTTGCCCTGGATAACGCAATTCAGGCGCTAACTCATAGTTCATTGAAATGACAGCTACTCGCTCTTTCGTCACAACATATGTCGCAAACTCTTTTGCAAGTGACTTATCCCCTGCTAAGTAACCACCACCATGTAACCAAATTAAAACAGGTAACTTCTCGCCCTTTTTCATATCTTTCGGTGTATATAAATCAAATGTATTACGCGGATACTTCGAATCATAATGCATATTTTTTTGTACGTTTACTACCTCTTCACTTTTCTTAAAATTTCCGACGTCTTTAATCGGTACTTCTCGATTAAAAATATAGCGAATCATCGCTGTACCAGGTTTTGGTGATACTTCTGTCGCGACAATTAGTCCTACAATGAGTATAATATTTAAACCTATGTACCATTTTAAAAAGCGTTTCACCCACTTCATAACTCTCACCCCACTGTATCATAACACTATTCACTAAAAACCATCTATTATTGTTTCTTTTTTTATATGTAACAAAAAAGAGATTCCAATTAAAAGAATCTCTTTTTTCTTAATATTTTAACTTTAACATATGTGCATATTGTACTTTTGTATAAGCTGTTACATCATACTGTTGTAAATCAAGCTGCTTACTCACTTCTGAAACTGCTGCGTGTTGTTTACGTGATACCACAACGAATTGTTTTGATTGTCCACTGGCTTTTTCTACTGCAACAACAATATATTTTTTCAGTCCAAATAATTGATTTAAGCGTTTGAAAAGGAAAGTTGTCATACTAAACCTCCAATATAATATGAAAATGAACGTACGTTCGTATTCTATTATCGCATATTCTCACTCTATTCTATAGAGTACTTTTGACTAGTTCGAAATCTATTGTTTTACAATATTTATCCATAATTCAAGTGCTAATTCCCTTATGATTTATACATCAAATAATGAAATTCCCTTATGAATCCGCTCCATTCCTTCTTCACAAACCCCGTAGGAACGCCAAGAACAATTTTCACAAATTGTTGCAATGTCTGTCGGTTGAATATACTTTTTCAATCTTCTTTCAACTTCGAACCATGGTACGAGTTGTCCAATTTGAATGCCCAACTTTTCTGCAATATATGCATCTTGATTAAAAATTTCTTCGCTTAAACAATGATATTCACCACTGTTTGGATATTTTTCGCATAGATGATCAATGCCTTTTACTAATCGAACAAGTGTCGTCGGTCTTGCACGCAGTTGTCGATGAATGCGCGTCATATTTTCTACATATTCTTCTGAATAACCCATTCCTCTGTAGCCAACTAAGCAAAGTAAATGATGTCCTCTTAAATGAATCATGAAAAGCGCCCCTTTTATGTAAACTGATACAATAAATAAGTTTACACTTTTACGATTCGAAGTACAATATGGAAGATAAAGTTGTGGTGATTCTGAAGGGATTCTATCGTATAATAGAAGATGGGAGGTTGATGCTCTTGCATTCTTTACGTGAGCGAATAATCATTACGATTATTACTAGTATTTTATCAACCATTGCAACGAAGATTTATTATTGGAATTCAATGGAGCCGAGTCGTGTGTGGTTTATTTTTTGTCTCATTATGATTTTATTAATGACGTATGGCTTGCTTGCATCGTATATCATCGAACGAATCGCTGCTATTTTCGATTATCAAGTCGTGAAAATTCTGATCCGTGTGCTACTTTATTTAATTGCAGGCACACTACCTTTTATCGGTTCACCTATTTTAATCGTGAGTATTATAACAGCCATTATCTATGTGTTAGTCGATGCACTCTATCCGCAGTCTAAATCATAAAAAAGGACCCTACGAGCAAGGGTCAAAATAAGTTATGAGGTAATAAGAGACTGTAGCATTTTTAAAGCAAGAGGAGTTGGCTTTAAAAATTACTACACCTATTACATCTAAGGTGGTATGTTTTTTATATACCCCTAAAAGACTATATTTTAAACACAAATAATAAAAAAACGAACTTTCCATACGATTTAACGTAATGGAGAGTTCATTTTATTATTTCAATCTCCTAATAAATTAGGTGTTTGCTCAGGTTGTTTTTTAGTGACCGTTTCATCTTTATCTAATTTCTCTTTACTCTTTTTCACTTTCTCTATTTGTTTTTTTAGTTCTCGATAATTGTGAGCCGTTACTTCATAAAATAAATACTTGGATTCATAAAAAGGGCGACAAATATAACGCTGATTTTTTCGGTCTTCCCAGAGATAATAATTCGCAATCAGCATATTTTGTCGTGTATTTTTAAATTGAATGTATTGTGATGAAAAATGACTGAGCTCATCTTCAGACATCCCAACATTTGTAGCTTCTTTTAAAATTTCGTGAATTTTTTCGTATACTTGCTCGTTGCGTAATGTATGTGTTAATTCTACTTCGTCATTTTGAATGATTTTTCCGTATTGAATAGAGTGTGACGTTGTTGTTTCATTACATGCACCCAGTAGAAGCGTGCCTATAAGAAGTATGATTCCGACATACGCTTTTCTCACACTGCCACCCCTTTATATTTATTTTATAGTCTTATACCCCTCTCTTATTTATCCATAACCCATTATTTATATAATCAAAAAATATTCATGTATATAAACTATTCGCTTTTTCATGCGTAAACCCTTTCAACATTAAAAAAGAGTATGACATATGTAATGTTCATACTCTCGCTTTATTTTTATGATAAAATTTTATTTATAAAATATGATATACAGCGCGTGCATGTGATAACCCTTTGAAACCATGAATACCATGGAAACTGCCAATTCCTGAATTATTAACACCACCGAATGGTAAACCTGGATGAACATTATGCATAATGATTCCATTAATTGTTACACCACCAGATGATGTGCCTTGTAATAAAGCTTCTTGGAAGTCACGATTTTTACTGAATGGATACATAGCAAGTGGTTTTGGACGTTTTTGAATATAATGAATGACTTCATCTACTGTTTTATAAGGCTTTATAAATGTAATCGGACCGAAAACTTCTTCTTCTGAAATGCGCATATCTTCTGTTACATTGCCTAAAACAGTTGGTTCAATTAAACGCTTTTCATCATTAAAATCCCCACCAGTTAATACAGTAGCTCCTTTTTCAATGGCATCGGTAAATAGTGATTTTAGTCGTTCATAATGTGCTTCATTCACAATTGTTGTGCGTTCATCATAACGAATCTTTCCTGATTCATCATAGAGCATATATTTTGTGACTCCTTCATAATTTACGACAAAATTCGTCACGTCATCTTCATGAACAAAAATATAATCAGGTGAAATGCAGAGTTGACCACCCATTAGAATTTTACCGAATACGAGTTGTTGCGCTGCTTGCTGCATATCATATCCGCGATCTAAAATGACTGGTGACTTCCCTCCTAGCTCAAGTGTAACACTTGCTAAATGCTTGGCAGCGCCTTCCATTACAAGCTTACCGACGCGCGGACTTCCTGTGAAGAAAAAGTGGTTAAATGGAATTTGTAATAATTCATTCGCTACTGTCGCATCACCCGTCACAACAGCTACATGATTTGCCTTAAATACATCTTCGATGATAACGCGAATAATATCTGCATAATGTGGAGACAATTCAGATGGTTTGAGCACAACACAGTTCCCAGATGCAAGCGCTTCCACTAATGGGTGAATACAAGTCGATAACGGTGAATTCCACGTCCCCATAATACATATAACACCTTTTGGTTCATATACAATACGTACTTCTGCATCTTCGCCACTCGGTACAACTTCTGGTTTCATCCATTCTTCTAAGTGCGCTGTTGTATATTGAATAACTTCTACAACGGCTTGAATTTGACTGTTCTCTTCTGCTTCTGGACGTGCGAAATCTTTTTGTGCCGCTTCAATAATTTCTGGTGTACGTGCAATCAATGCATCTTTTAGTGCATTCAACTGTGCAATTCGCTCTTTTGCAGTTGTCTGACGCACCTTCCACTGGTTTTCTTCTTGTGCATTAAAAAGTTCTCGAACTGCATTTGTCTCAATTTTCGTCATCTAAATAGCCTCCCTTAATCAAATCTTGAAACTATCATAATCGAACGAAAGAGAGAAAAGCAAACAATAAGTAGAAAATTATACCTTTTTTATTTTAATGATAAAGAACCTTACTACTTATTCTGTTTTCAGACTTAATTTCTCTCTGCAAATATACTTTTTATATTTTAAAAAGCGTACGCAACAAAAAATCGGAACCACACCATAGCGCGATTCCGATTTTTAAATTATTTAAAAGCTTGTGCTGCTTTTACTGCTTTTTTCCATCCTGTATATAATTCTTCACGACGTGATTGTTCCATCTCTGGTGTAAATTTATGCTCTAACTTCCAATGTGCCGCTACTTCATCCATTGAAGACCAGAAACCAACTGCTAAACCAGCTAAATACGCTGCACCTAATGCTGTTGTTTCTTTTACAACTGGACGGTCTACTGGAACATCTAATAGATCTGCTTGGAATTGCATTAAGAAGTCATTCGCCACCGCACCACCGTCTACACGCAGTGTTTTAAATGGAATACCTGAATCTTCTTCCATCGCACTTAATACGTCATTTGTTTGATAGCAAAGTGATTCAAGTGTTGCACGAATAAAATGCTCTTTTGTCGTACCACGCGTTAAGCCAAATACTGAACCACGTACATCTGAATCCCAATAAGGCGTTCCTAAACCAACGAATGCTGGAACAACATAAACGCCTTCTGTTGAGTCAACACGCTTTGCATACTGTTCTGAATCAGATGAATTACGGAACATACGTAAACCATCGCGCAACCATTGAATCGCAGAACCTGCTACGAAGATACTTCCTTCAAGGGCATAGTGAATTTTACCGTCAATCCCCCATGCAATCGTTGTTAATAAACCATTATTTGACTTGACTGCTTTTTCACCTGTATTCATCAACATGAAACAACCTGTTCCGTATGTGTTTTTTACCATACCTTGTTCAAAACAAGTTTGACCGAATAAAGCAGATTGCTGGTCACCAGCTGCACCAGCGATTGGCACTTCACTACCGAAGAATTTCGCTGCATCTGTTACACCATACACTTCAGACGATGGTTTAACTTCTGGTAGCATAGATGCTGGGACACCTAAAATATCGAGTAATTCCTCATCCCATTTTAATTCGTGAATATTATACATTAACGTACGTGAAGCATTTGAGTAATCTGTTACATGTACTTTGCCGTCTGTTAATTTCCAAATTAACCATGTATCAATTGTACCGAATAATAAATCACCGTTTTCAGCTTTTTCACGTGCGCCTTCTACATAATCTAAAATCCATTTTACTTTTGTACCTGAGAAGTAAGCGTCAATTAGAAGACCTGTTTTATCACGGAAAAGTTGATCGTATCCTTCACCTTTTAGTTCTTCACAAATACCTGCTGTTTGTCGTGATTGCCAAACAATCGCGTTATAGATTGGTTCACCTGTGTGACGGTCCCAAACAACAGTTGTTTCACGTTGGTTTGTAATACCAATCCCTGCAATTTGTGAAGCCTCTATATGTTTATCTGCTAAAACAGTTGCAATACACGATAGAATAGAAGACCAGATTTGCTCTGGATCATGCTCTACCCAACCTGCTTCTGGGAAATACTGTGGAAACTCTTTTTGATGTGAATAAAAAATTTCTCCCTCATGATCGAATAAGATGGCACGTGAACTTGTCGTACCTTGGTCTAATGCTAAAATATACTTTTCTGTCATATCAATTTCCTCCTAATCTTCTTTTACATGCTTTACAGTCATTTGAGCAGCTACAAAAATAAGGATAATAATCACTGCAAATACCCAAAATAACGGATTATTTTCTCCCTCAAATACTTTTTGGAAGAATAATGCACCGAATACACCGCCGATAATCGGTCCAACAACTGGAATCCATGCATATGACCAATTCGATGAACCCTTTCCTGGAATCGGTAGTAATGCATGTGCAATACGTGGCCCTAAATCACGAGCTGGGTTAATTGCGTAACCTGTTGGTCCACCTAAAGCCATACCAATTACTACAATTAACATACCCACTAAAAATGGACTCATACCATCTGTAATCGTATTTGTTCCTAAAGCTAGAATACCAAGTACTAATGCAAATGTACCAATCATTTCTGCAATTAAGTTTGAAAATGGATGCTTGATTGCAGGAATTGTTGAGAAAACAGCTAATTTCGCTTCCTTGTCTTCTGTTCCTTTCCAATGTGGTAAGTACATGAAATAGACTAACACTGCACCGATGAATGCACCAATCATTTGCGCTAAAATGTAAGCGGGTACATTTTTCCACGGAAAATCACCAATTGTTGCAAGCGATAATGTTAGAGCAGGGTTCAAGTGTGCACCACTAATTCCTCCTACTGCATATGCAGCCATCGCTACTGCAAGCCCCCATGCAAATGTAATGACAATCCAGCCACCACCGAAAGCTTTTGATTTGTGTAATACGACACCTGCTACTACACCACCCCCGAATAAAATCAATAACATTGTACCAACTAATTCTGCTGTAAAAGTAGACATAAACTCACTCCTTTGGGTTTTTTGTATGGCAAACAGAAAAAGTCCACATCTAAATAAGCTACTAAAAATAGCTATAGATGCGGACTCCTAATCTCAACCACGTAATATTATCTTATTTTTCATTTTAGATAGGATCACGTGAATCGTCAATATTATTTTGGAATTTTCGCCAAAGTTTTTTATCTGATGTTGTCACGGCTACTGCTCCAGCATCCAAAGCGCGTTCGATTTCTTCCGCATGACGAATCAATCCACCCGTAATAACAGGAATTTTTGTTCGTTCATACACTTCTTGGATCATCTCTGGAATTATACCCGGTAATAACTCAATATAATCTGGTGCATTCTTCTCAATTAAAGAATAACTTTTCTCAAGTGCAATGGTATCAATTAAAAAGACACGTTGAATTGCTAAAATTCCTCGCTCTTTCGCTTTCATAATCATATTCGAACGTGTCGAAATGATACCATCTGGCTGAATTTCATTACATAAAAAGTCAGCTGCGAAATTATCCGTCTTTAAACCATTAATTAAATCAGCATGTATAATTAACTTCTTTCCTACACGTTCTGCTTCTCTTTTTAATGGACGTAATTGGCTAATATGCGTTTCCAGTAATACAACATATTCAAATGGACTTGAAAAAGCACGATCGACTTGACTAATTGTTTTGGCAGCTGGAATAATGCGCTGATTTTGAAAACTCATGTCGTTCTCTCCTCTCAAGCAAATTATTTGGCTGTTGTTGCGCGTGTAATCTCTAACTCCAATTGTTCAGTATATAATGCTTTTTGGTCATCTGTCCACTGTAATTGTTGAGACATCAATTGTAAGATGACTTCTTTGTATTCAATTACTTCTTGAATATTAAAGAATAAATCACTTGTACGACGAATGAAGAAGTCATTTGGATGTTGTACAAACTCATAAGCTAAACCATATTGTAATTGTGCATACAATCCTGCTGGTAAATTACTTGGTGCTTCTGCTAAGTAAGCAAATACTCGATTCACATTCGCTCCGTAGTGATGTGCAAGGTGGCGCGCTTCTTTTTCTGTTAAGCCATGTTTTACACCTTCAGCCACTTTCATATCGATGAATTTTTCAAGATTTTGTGAACCACCAATATCACCACCTGAAATTTTCAATTGCTTCGTTTGACAAGGTGCTAGTGTACGATTATAGCTTGATGCAATACGATTAATCACGCCTTCTGCCATTTTACGATAACCTGTTAGTTTACCACCTGCAATCGTAATTAATCCTGTTTCAGATTCCCATACTTCATCATGACGTGAAATTTCAGATGGGTCTTTTCCTTCTTCATGGATTAATGGTCGAACCCCTGCCCAACTTGATTCAATTTGACGCTCTGTAATGTTCACATCTGGGAACATGTAATGAATCGCATCTAAAATGTACTTACGATCTTCTTTTGTGATTTCCATATCTTTTGGATTGCCTTTATAGAAGGTATCCGTTGTTCCCACATATGTTTTACCATTACGTGGAATAGCAAAGACCATACGACCATCTGGTGTATCAAAATAAATCGCTTGTTTTAATGGGAATACGGATTCATCAAATACTAAGTGAACGCCTTTTGATAAAATTAGATGTTTCCCTGTTGTTTTACCTTCGATTGAACGCACGTCATCTACCCATGGACCCGCTGCATTGATTACTTTTGTTGCACGAATATTGAAAGATTGATTATTTAATAAATCTTGTGCTTCAATCCCGTTAATTTTTCCTTGCTCATTATATAAAAAGCCTGTTGCTTTTGTGTAATTAATTAATGTCGCACCTTTTTCAACTGCTGTTTTTGCAACTTCAATTGTTAAACGTGCATCATCTGTACGGTACTCTACATAGACACCGCCACCTTTTAAGTCAGCTTTCTTTACAAGTGGTTCTTTTGCTAATGTTTGCGATGCATTTAACATATAACGACGTTCTGATTTTTTAACACCTGCTAAAAAGTCATATAGACGTAAACCAATATTTGTTGAGAATTTGCCAAATGTACCACCTTTATGGAATGGTAATAACATCCAAACAGGTGTTGTTACGTGCGGTCCGTTCTCATATACAATTGCACGTTCTTTACCTAACTCTGCAACTTCTTTAATTTCGAATTGTTTTAAATAGCGTAAGCCACCATGCACTAATTTTGTTGAACGACTAGACGTACCTGCCGCGAAATCTTGCATTTCAACTAATGCCACAGACAAACCACGTGTAACAGCATCTAGTGCGATACCGACACCTGTGATTCCTCCACCAATTACTAATAAATCATATGATGTTTGTTGTAATTCCTCGATTGTTTGTTGACGATTGAATGCTGATGCTGCTCTCATACGTAAATTCCTCCTATTTTTAGACGCGAAAAAAGAGACCTTTAAAAAGCACATAGCTATCGCATGTGTTCTTTAAAGGTCTCTCATTCACTCAAACCAATTATTAACTTGACTTCATTGTACATCTGTTGGAAACCATTTGCAACCTTTGTGATTTAGTTTGTTCTATTTTTTATAAATAGTAATCATTACTATTTATATTGACACTTACAAATAATCCCTTTATAATTCTAAAGTGTAATCATTACTATTTAAAGGAGCGTACTTACAAATGAACAAGCAAACATGGGGTAGTATTTTAGCACTTAGTCTATTACTAACAGGATGCAACGGGACTACCGAGGAAGAGAAAGCGAAAGCTGAGAAACCAACAGAAGAAACAAAGAAACACGATCATAATCATACAAAGTTGAGTGAAACACAAAAACAAATTTATGCAGGTTACTTTAAAGATGAACAAGTAAAATCGCGTAAGTTAAGCGATTGGGCTGGTGATTGGCAATCGGTCTATCCCTATTTACTTGATGGTACATTAGATGAAGTATTTACTTATAAAGCAAAAAAAGATAATAGTATGACTGCAGAAGCATACAAAAAATATTATAAAAAAGGATATAAAACATCTATTGAACATATCAAAATTAAAGGAAACCAAGTTACTTTTACAGAAAAAGGAAAAGAAGCAACAGGTACTTATAAAGAAAATGGATATGAAATTTTAACATATGAAAAAGGTAATCGTGGTGTCCGTTATATCTTTAAATTAGTAGAAAAAGATTCAAATTTGCCAACATATATCCAATTCAGTGACCACAGTATTTCACCTACTGCATCTTCTCACTATCATATTTACTTAGGAAATAATCGTGCAAATTTATTAAAAGAAGTAACGAACTGGCCAACATTTTACCCTTCTTCTATGAATGGACATACTATTGCACACGAGATGATCGCTCACTAATAATTTGAGAATACTTATCTTTATGTTAAACAAAAAAATTCGACGATTCATATAAAAAAGCGAGTTACATTTCATAAATGAAACGTAACTCGTACTAAATTTCAATTCTTTTTATTGGTGCTTCTAACTAACTTCATGTGACAAAAAACTATAAAAAATCGCGCAAGTAGTATAACTACTTGCGCGATTAGTATGGGTCGGGACGGAATCGAACCGCCGACACTTAGAGCTTCAATCTAATGCTCTACCAACTGAGCTACCGACCCTTTATGGAGGAGATAGAGGGATTCGAACCCCCGCGCGGTTTGACCCGCCTGTCGGTTTTCAAGACCGATCCCTTCAGCCAGACTTGGGTATATCTCCATTTTGGAGCGGAAGACGAGGTTCGAACTCGCGACCCCCACCTTGGCAAGGTGGTGTTCTACCACTGAACTACTTCCGCAAATTAAGCATAAAAAAGATGCCGAGGACCGGAATCGAACCGGTACGATGATCACTCATCGCAGGATTTTAAGTCCTGTGCGTCTGCCAGTTCCGCCACCCCGGCATGGATGTATAAATCACACTGTATTAAGTGATTTATTGTTACTGACAATAATTATATTATCATAACTACTACAAGTTGACAACTATTATCTGAAATTTTTTCTTACTTTTTATTTCAAATCAAACCATTGTTGTAATACTCGCTTCGTAGTCTGTTCACGATACATTTGATCATAAGGATTCGCAAAACCATGTGTACCTTCTACTATTTCAAAAGTTACTAGAGGGTGCTCACTTAATCCTATTCTTACATTCTCTGGGCTAAATGCTTTTTCATTCTTTCCAAAGACCATCTGCACAGGTACTTTTGGTATGACATTCGTATAGGAGCGAATACGTGAACCGTAAAAGCATAATACTTTCTGTACAGCAGGATGTTCACTACATAACCATGCGACTGTTGCACCGACACTAAAACCGACTAATTGAATAAAGTCATATTGTTTTGCCAGTGCATCTATTAACTCTTCAACCATCTTCTTTGCTTTTTCAAAACCGACTGCTTCCATAAAATATTCATAGGCTTTTTCTTCCTCATCGTACATAAAAACTTTTGCTCTATTTAATAAATTTGGTATGTAGACATCCATCTGTTGTTGTTCAAATACTTGGTGATAATACGCCATATGATTGTTCACACCATAAATTTCATGTAATACAATAATACATGTCCGTTTATTCATATAACCCCCTCCTCTTCCTACTATAAACGAAAAAGAGGCTGACAATCCAGCCTCTTTCAACATTACTTATACAGCTTCATTTTGTTGTTTCCACACAATCATTTGCTGAATCAACCCTTGAATTAATTCAGGCATTTCTTCAAATGCACTCTTCGTATGCAGTCGTTCTGAAATTTGATGTGCATCTTTTCCAAAAGGCCCTACATTTAAAACTGGTGCGTCGAATGTCGCAATTTGTTCGAAAGGAATTTCATATGTCTTGCCCCATACTGGTGTATTTTCTTCATAGCTTTGCCAACCATCATCTAAAACATATTGGCAATAACTCAAGTCACAAATACCATTAAAGTAATGAATTTGTTCGAGTGGAATATCATATGGTTTTGCTGCATCTAATAAGTATGATACAGCTTGTTTCATAAACGGATGCTCTGATGAATTCGCTGGTGGATAATACGGCGGCGCAAATAAAATAACCGTCGCTGGTGCTAACTCTTTACAATGAATCATCAATTCATCCGCAATCTTCAATGATTTTGTTCGGTCATCCCATGTATCATTCGTATAAATTCCCTCTTCTAACTCTGACACTTTCGCTTCACCTAATTTTTCAAGGGCATACTTTTTCAATTCACTAAAGCGAATCGTACGAATCGTGCCAACAGGCTTTACATTCTTTTTCGCACAAATTTTTTCGTATTGTGCATTACATTTGTCCATCGCTTCTATTGTTACTTGTTCAAAAATGTCAAAAATCTCACTTGCACTGCGCTTCATTAAAAAGACGTTATAAAGCGCTGCTGCTCGGTACGGTGTTTGAGTTGAATACTGCTCTTTTAAGTCTTTTAGCTGAAGTGATACAGGGAGTGGTGTTGTCTCGCCGTAAACCGTCTCTTCGAAGCGATCATTAAATTCCATCTCAGCTGTTAAGAAGGCACTCATAAACGGTGCTGTAATGCCTTTTAATGGTTCACCGACATGCGTTTCTTTTCCGTAAAATAAAGCTGCGGGCATAATTTTTCCAATTGTACCTGAATAAATATATTCTTTGACATCTTCTGGACCTTGTGAAAAAGATGGCTCACTATTTAAAAATAACTCGATGTGTAAATCATGTTTATCACGTAAAGCTGCAATATGTTCCACTGCTTTTCGCATACCTGCTGAGTTTACTTCTTCATCAGGTACTGTAATAAGTAGTAAATTAATCGGCCACTGCTCTTCAATCGCTTTTTCGATTAACTGCATGTGTAAACATAGCCCCATTTTCATATCCATAACACCACGTCCAAATAGATACTCGCCCTTTTGTAAATCTTTCTGTGCCGCTTCATTGACATAATGTGGCTGTTTTTCTAAAAGTGCTGTCAGTTCTTCTGGTTGTGTCGCTAAGTGACGAATTTCACCGTATTCTTCTGTTTGGACCGTATCAAAATGACTGATGAGTACAACCGTATCTCGACAATGTGGTGCATGGTAAAAAGCAGATACGACTTGGCGTCCGTAATCGACATCGACAAGTTGCAATTGCGACGGATTCGTTTGAAAATAAGCTAATGTTTCTAGTTTTTCTTTTAGTTTACGCGAAAATAAACGCTCACCTTCTGTAAATGTCTCACTCCCAAAGCTTACCACCTCACATAATAACGCGCGCAATTTCTCAGGTGTTTGCCAATTCATATCTTATTCCTCCTCTATTGTTCGTTTTTACAAATCATTGTGACAAGTTCTACAAAGTACTCAGAACCCTTTACTAAAGCTGCTTCATCAATTTTAAATTTAGGATGATGAAGTGGGTAAGCTTCACCAAAGGCTTCGTTATGAACACCAATAAATTGCATAGATGCTGGCACAACTTCACTATAAGCTGCAAAATCTTCTGCTCCAAACATGGGCTCTGGAATCGCGACAACCTTTTCTTCTCCTACTACTTTTTTTGCCGCTTCAATAGATAGACTCGTCGCGTATTCATCATTGATCACCGCTGCACAGCCAATATCCCACTTGATTTTTGCTTCTGCCCCATTCATTTCAGCTGTATATTGAACAATGCGTTCTAGTTCTTCTCGTGCTTGAACACGTACTTCTTCATTATGCGAACGAATGGTTCCACCTAAGTAGGCTTCATTCGCAATAATATTTAATGCATCGCCGCAGTGGAATTGTGTAACCGTTACAACAGGTGCATGGATAGCGGGTACTTTACGCGACACAATTGTTTGCAAAGTACTAACAATTTGCGTCCCAACAATAATCGGATCCACTGTGAATTCAGGTGTCGAAGCATGTCCTCCTTTACCAATCACTGTAATTTCAAAATCATCTCCTGCAGCATTCATCTTGCCTGCACGAATGGCAATTTCCCCTGTTTGATAATGCGGATATACGTGAAGTGCAAATGCATAGTCCACATTTTCTGTAATACCTTTTTCAACAAGCTCAAGCGCTCCTCCAGGTGTTACTTCTTCTGCATGTTGGAAGACAAAACGGACTTCACCTGCAAAGTCTATTCCTTGTTCACTTAGTATTTGTGCTGCACCAAGTAGCATCGCTGCATGGGCATCATGACCACACGCATGCATGACGCCATCATGTTTTGATTTAAACGATATATCTGCTTCCTCTTGGATTGGTAGTGCATCAATATCTGCGCGTAATAAGATCGTTTTACCTTCTTGATTCCCTTTTAAAATGCCGCAAATACTTGTTTCAGTTAATTTTTTCAGTTCGATATGCTGCATATTTTTTAATTGTTCTTCTATATAGCGTGATGTTTCAAACTCATGACGCGATAATTCAGGATGCTCATGAATATGACGACGCCACGCGATCACTTTTTCTTCTACTTTAGCTTTTGATTCTGTTACTGTTTTCATATACATCATCTCCTAAAATGGTCCATAATTTGTGAAGTGCGCAATAATTAAAAGAACAATCGCAATCGTTGTTTGAAGTACAAAGTAAGGTAGAACCCATTTAAACCATTTCGTAAATGGAATACCTGCAATTGCAAGACCTGCTAATAGTACACCACTTGTTGGAATAATCATATTTGAAATTCCGTCACCAAATTGGAAAGCTAGTACGGCTGTTTGTCTTGATACGCCGATTAAATCTGCAAGTGGTGCCATAATTGGCATCGTTAAAGCTGCCTGACCACTCCCTGATGGCACGAGGAAATTCAAACAGAGTTGTAAAATAAACATACCAATTGCATTAATAGATGCTGGTAAAATACTCACTAAATTAGAGATGTAATATAAAATCGTATCAATTAATCCACCACTCTGTGTAATAACTAAAATCGTTTGTGCAAAACCAATAATTAATGCGCCTTCTGTCATATCACGTGCACCAGATACAAATCCTGCGCCGATATCATTCACAGGCATTTGACACACCAGACTCATTAAAATTGCGCTTAATAAGAAGATGCCTCCGATTTCACTAATGTACCATTGATATTTAATTACACCGACAACAAGTGCCACAAAATTGAGTAATAAAATAAGTAGTGCGATTAAATGACGTGTACTCATTTTAAAATTCAAATCAATTTGAATCGCTTCTTTTGGATTGAACTTCCCGTAAATTCCTTTTGACGGATCTTTTCGAACTTTTTTCGCATGTCTAAAAATATAGAAAACCGTAAGTGCATAGAAAGCGATAAATGCAATAATTCGCAGCCACATACCCGAATAGATTGGTAACTCTGCAATTGACTGTGCCACGCCTACATTAAATGGATTCGTAATGCCTGACACAAAGCCCGTCGCAAGTGTACCGAGCATAACAATCGCAAAACCTGTAATGGCATCTAGACCAAGTGCCATTGTTAGTGGAATAATAATCGCAATATAAACGAGCGTATCTTCCGCTGAACCAATTAGTGTACCGAGTGATGCAAAAATCAGAACGAGTAATGGAATTAAAATATACTGCTTCTCTCCAAACTTCGCTGCCATCACACGAATGAACGAATCAATCGCACCCGTTTTTTGCATAATACCGAGTGCACCACCAAATAGGAAAACGAAGAGGATAATTTGCGCCCCTTCAACTAATCCAAGATGGACACTGGTAAACATTGAAAGAAAACTGACTGGTGTATTGTCTACAAATTGAAAGCTCTCTGGATTCACAATCGTTCTACCATCTTTTTCAACGCGTTCATATTGTCCAGCTGGTACAATATACGTCAAAATCGTCATTACAATAATAATTAAAAACATCAATACAAAAGCATTTAAGCCTTTTACTTTCGTGTCGTTCACATTCGGTTCTTCTGGCTCTGGTTGCTGTTTTTGTGGTTCCATCAATTGCTTATTTGTCATAAAATCCCCCATCCCCTTATGGAAAGTTTTTATAAATCTTCATTCACTTCAGGTACTTGAACTGCTTCTCTCTTTTGTCTTTTTAATTTAATTGAATAAAAGACGATACATAATAGTAAGAAACCAATTCCATACAATACACCTGCCCGTTGTGTTTCATCCCATAGTAAGAAGATGAGAATAGCACTACAGAATGTAATACAAAATAGCGGAATGAATGGATACCATTTCACACGATATTGTAAGTCTTCTAAACGTCCACCAGATTTTACATATTTTCGTCTAAACATAAACTGTGATAGTGCAATCCCCATCCATGAGATTGTAACGGAAATACCTGCAATCGACATAAGAAGTACAAATACCGCATCTGCCTTCATAACACTTGTTAATAGAGAAAGTAATGAAAAGACCATCGTGAATAATAGAGCATTAAGCGGAATGTTACGTTTACTTGTTTTACTGAAAATTTTCGGTGCCATATCTTCAAGTGACATCGCCCAAAGTAAACGTGTTGACGCATATAAACATGAATTCCCAACGGATAAAATCGCTGTTAAAATAATAAAATTCATAATATCTGCAGCATATGGAATCCCAACTAACTCAAGTAATGTTACGAACGGACTTTCTAATAATCCAAGCTCAGATGATGGGAAAATCGCTGATAAAATGACGATTGATGCAATATAAAAGACAATGATTCGAACTAAGATTGTGCGAATCGCTTTTGGAATCGTCTTTTGTGGATTTTCTGTCTCACCTGCTGCAATCCCAACCAATTCAGAACCTTGATACGAGAAAATAACATTCATCATCGTCACAAAGATAATAATGATGCCTGCTGGAAACAGTAAGGTCGGTTCTAAATTAGTCAAATGTGGTGCAACACGATCCGCCATTGGTACAATACCGAAAATAGCTGCTGCGCCAACGATGATGAAGAAGACAACAGCTAATACTTTAATGCCTGCAAACCAAAACTCTGCTTCTGCGAAACCTCTTGTTGAAAGAGCATTTAGCGAGAATAATAATACGATGAAAATCGCACACCAAATCCATGTTGGCATATCTGGAAACCAATGCTTCATCAAAATACCAGCAGCTGTAAACTCCACCCCTGCAGTTGCAGCTGACCCAACGAAGTACATCCATCCTAATGAGAATCCTGCTGTTGGATGAATAAACTTGGTCGCATATGTTTGGAATGAACCTGTCACTGGCATATGAACTGCCAGCTCCCCTAAACAAGTCATAACCATGTATAAAATAAAGCCTCCGATTAAATAACCGATAATCGCTCCACCAGGTCCTGCCTGATTAATCGTGTAACCAACATTTAAAAAGAGCCCTGTTCCAATAACGCCACCAAGTGATAGCATCATTAAGTGACGACTTTTCATCGTCCGATTTAATTGCGGTGTTGTGTCTTGTTTATGCATTGTAATCCGCTCCCCTTTGTTCTATGCGAATGAGGTTGTCCACCGCGCACTCACGCAGTGGACAACCTTTTTAAAATCGTAATGATAAACAGCTTAATCCCCCGTCTTGCTTTTGGAACTCGCTCATCGGTAACGCAATCACTTGGTAACCATTTTTCTCTAATTTTTCTTTTGTATTTGGATAACCATCTGGGATGATGACATAATCATTCATTAAGATGCAGTTCGCTGAATACTCGTCTTCTTTCGGAATAATGATTTTTTTATATTCATCGAATAATGAATTTTCTAAAAATTCACCTGCTAATACCATCGTATTATCACCTAAGTACGCAATTCCTGTTTTTAAATGGAAGAATTCTTTTAATGGTACGATATGCGCTGTATAGCCTTCTTTTTCTAAAATGGCTTGTAGTTGTTTCGCGCCTTCTTCATTCGTTCTCTCCGAAATACCAATATAGAATGTGTTGTCTGTTTGTAATACATCACCGCCATCTAAATAGCCTGGCGATTCAATTGTATAAATTTTGTCATAGAATGTTGATACAGCTGGACGGATCGCTTCAACTTCCCCATTACGACTGTCTGCACCTGGATTTGTAATGACCGCAAATTCTTTTGTTAAAACGGCTGTATCTTCTACGAATGTCGAATCTGGGAATTGCTCATCTGCTTCCAAATAAACTACTTCCACACCGCATTGTTTTAATGCACCAACATAGTTTTCGTGTTGTACTAATAGCTCATCATAGTTTGGAACACCTAAATCAGATGTTGTAAGACCTTCTACATAACTTTTACCTGGTTTTTTAACGATGACATGATTGAACATTTCCTTTTCCCCCTTTTATATACGAACGACTGGACATGTTAAGCAAGTTGGTCCACCCGTACCTTTTACAGTAATTTCATCACCTTTATATGTGTAAACTGTTGCACCTGCTTCTTTTAATCGCGCTGTTGTTACAGGATTTCCAGCAGGAATCATACAAACTCTCGGCGCTAATGCTAATACATTACAACCCAGTGCATCGTATTCATCATCTGGTACTTCCACAAGTGTAAAACCTTGTGCTAATAACCACTGTCTAAGTGCGACAGGCATTAAACGCGAATGAACGACAGCTAAATCTTTGTCGACGATACTAATGAAGGACATCAGGTGTAGGCATGCTTCTTCCCCTAGATCATGTGGTAATTGAATAACTTTGATTTCATCTACCATCGGTTCTAACATCTCTGTTAACTGGCGAATCGCTTCATCATTTGTACGATAGCCGCGACCAATTGCAACCGTTTTCTCATTTAACCAGACAATATCGCCGCCATCACATACTGCATCCCCCTGCAATTGACCGATAACCGGAATGTCATACTTTTCTAAAAATTCACGATACACTGTTGCTTCTGGCTGACGTAATGCTTTACCTGATTTTAAAATAATTGCGCCTTGCGGTGTAAATTTCACCGGATCATGCGCATAAATCGAATCTAAACCGACACGTTCATCTTGTTCTAAAAACAAAACTTCCCCTACATGCTGTTTTAAAAGCGTTAAAAAATTCTCATACTCTTTTAATGCCTCATCGTAGGTTGGTTCAGATAAATAAAAATATTTCATCCAATTCTCTCGTAGATGTTCTTGACTAATAAAAGCATCTTTCGGATGTTTTACAATCACTTTTTCAAGTTTTTTGTACATTGTGTCTGTAAACAACTGCTACACCCCTTTTATTTTTTCACTAGACGGAAAACAATTCCGTTATATGAAAAATTTATATTCCAAATATAATCGCCATACTTTATAATGTCAATAGATGTATTTTATTATTTTTTAAAAGGAGTGTTTCATATGCAAGCCATTGATCGCATGATGATGATCACAAAGGCCATCTCTGAACACAACCAGACAGGCGTTACCATCAGCCAATTAACAGAACATACCGAACTCGCACTTGCTACATTACATCGCATTTTACACTCACTTGTGGAACATCGTCTTATTCAATTCGATGCAACAACGAAGCGTTACACATTAGGTGATGCATGGATGCAATACGGATTACAAGTATATGATCAATTTGATTATGTATCGAAAATTCGTCCGATTTTAGATGACTTAGCCGAGCTCACACAAGAAAGTGTGTATATGCATAAACCAATGGAAGACGAATCAATGATTGTTGAGCGTTTGGATAGTCCGAATAGTCGTATACATATTGTTGATCGACTTGGTTTACGAACTGCTATGCCAGAAGGTGCTGCTAACCATATCATTTTGGCGCATCGTATTATTTTAGAGAAAAAAGAAAATGTATTTAATGTGGATACTTCATTTTTACAGAAAATCATTGTAGATGGATTTGTTTTAATGGACGATGCACAAAAAGAGACAGTCTCTTTTGCGACACCGATTGTTACGAAGAATCAAGAGTTGTTACATGTGATTAGTTTAAGTGTTCTAGCTTTTTCACTAACAGAAGAACGAACTGAATGGCTGACTAAACAATTACTCGAAACACGAAAGTTAGTCGAAGAAACTTTATATTTTATGTAAAAAGAAAGAGACTTGGAAATACATCCAGTCTCTTTTCTGTTTATAGGCATAGAAAAAAGCTCATAAGTAGTCATACTACTTACGAGCTTAATATGGGTCGGGACGGAATCGAACCGCCGACACTTAGAGCTTCAATCTAATGCTCTACCAACTGAGCTACCGACCCTTCATGGAGGAGATAGAGGGATTCGAACCCCCGCGCGGTTTGACCCGCCTGTCGGTTTTCAAGACCGATCCCTTCAGCCAGACTTGGGTATATCTCCGTTTTGGAGCGGAAGACGAGGTTCGAACTCGCGACCCCCACCTTGGCAAGGTGGTGTTCTACCACTGAACTACTTCCGCAAAATATAAAATTAAAAATGGAGGAGGTAGAGGGATTCGAACCCCCGCGCGGTTTGACCCGCCTGTCGGTTTTCAAGACCGATCCCTTCAGCCAGACTTGGGTATACCTCCGTTTTTGGAGCGGAAGACGAGGTTCGAACTCGCGACCCCCACCTTGGCAAGGTGGTGTTCTACCACTGAACTACTTCCGCAAAAACGTATAAAATTGAAAATGGAGGAGATAGAGGGATTCGAACCCCCGCGCGGTTTGACCCGCCTGTCGGTTTTCAAGACCGATCCCTTCAGCCAGACTTGGGTATATCTCCATTTTGGAGCGGAAGACGAGGTTCGAACTCGCGACCCCCACCTTGGCAAGGTGGTGTTCTACCACTGAACTACTTCCGCATCTCTTACTGACAAAAAATATATTATCATAGAATATCGAATATGGTCAACTATTTTTTTAAAATATTTTTTAAAATAAAAATAAGATGCAGGAATTGTTTATAAAACAACCCCTACATCACTACTTTACTATTCTGCTGGTGCTTTGAAAGAGCGTGTCGCAAGCTCTGCATCTAACATGAAAATAGCATTTGCATCGTTTTGGATACGTGCAATCTTTGTGATTAATGTATCAAATGTTGATTCTTCTTCAATTTGTTCATCAATGAACCATTTTAAGAATGCCATTGTCGCATGTTCACGTTCATCTAATGCGATATCTGCTAATTCGTAGATACGGCGTGTCACTTCTTTTTCGTGTTTTAATGCTGTTTCAAAAGCATCTAATAGCGATGTGAAATCATTTTTAACACTTGGGAATTCGCTAATTGTAACGCGTTGACCTAGGTCACTTAGGAAATTATAAAATTTCATCGCATGGAAACGCTCTTCTTCTGCTTGTACTAAAAAGAAATTTGCAAATCCATCATAATCTTGATCTGTGCAATAAGCTGCCATTGCTAAATACGCATGTGCTGAATAAAATTCAAAGTTTAATTGATCATTTAATGCTGCATGAAGTTTTTCTGAAATCATAAAAAACCCTCCTAATGGTTGATTTGTTTATTTTACCATATAACGACTATTTTACCCATTTATACGTTTGTACTTTTTCTCTCTATTCCCTTACACTAATGAAAGAACAAGGAGTTGATTCACATGAATTATGTGACACTATCAGTGAAAGCAGCCAATCAATGGCCTGATAGTATTTGTGCAATTGAATTAATAAGAATAGAAGAAAATGCAATCGTTGATTCTTTTAGTACATATGTCCAAACGCTACAAACGTTTGACCCTTTTTATACAAGTATCCATGGAATTGAAGCAAATGATGTACAATTAGCTCCTACATTTGAATCACTGATTCCCATACTTGAACGATGGCTTCAACATCAAACTGTCATCTCTTATTTCGCACCGTACGATCACCTCTGCTTACAAGAAAGTTTTGAGGCTTGCGGAAAATTAATGCCGCTCTTTACACATAAAAATTTATTGAGCGATATGAAAGCGCAGTGGCCTACCCTTTCTTCCTATACCCTCTATGATGTTCATGTAAAAGTACAGACGAAAGAGGCACTAAATGATGCAGAACGCATTGTACAAATTGCGCAGGCTCTCGAAAACAAACAAGCTCTCACGCACCTTGAAACAGTTGCAACCAAATCTCTTGTTCAAAAAACAGTCGTTTTCACAGGCGCTTTAGAACAAATGACAAGATCAGAAGCTGCTAGAAAAGTCATGCAAGCAGGTGGATTCTTTAGTAATACGATGACAAAAAAAGTGGATGTACTCGTTGTGAGTGAACGAAGCCAACAACAGTATGACGGCACACAAAAACAAAGTTCCAAATGGACAAAAGCCATTCACTTACAACAACAAGGATTCCCCATTCAGATTATCTCGGAAAAAGAATTTTTCACATGGCTTTGAGAAATTAAGGACTTCATTTGACTTAGTTTGTGTGAAATCGAACATTCGACTGGCGAAACGGGACATTCGATGAAGTTGTTGGGTCACTCGCTACTCGATTCGGGACATTCACTCGTCAAAAGAGGACATTCGAGCGCGAAAACGGTTCACTCGTCCACTCAAACGGGTCATTCACCAAATAAAAAAAGTTCGAGCAACGTTTTCACGTGCGTCTCGAACTTTTTTCTTGTATATATTTTTTATAAACGAGCGTTAAATTATCAACGGTTGTTGTGCCGCCTCTTTTTAATGAAACTTTATATGCAATATGAAAATCGATTTTTTCATTGCTTGTATAACCTGTTTTCACACATGTATATTGACCATATCGTTTTTGATTTTCTTCAAAAACGCGATAGACGATTTTACGCCAAATGGCATGATGCTGTCGTTCCAATTGGTTGAGTGGTGTGTCTCGAAAGGCTTCTTCATCTAAGCTTTGTTGGGTATGTTCTAATAAAATAAGCTCGGTTTGAATACATTTTTTATAGTATAAAAATTGATCATCGAAAAAAATACGCAAGAATGGATGCTGCTCCCAATTTTCAAGAACATACTGCTGCTGTTCTCTGTAGCTCATGTTTTGTTTCATAATTTTTTTAGCTAAATCCGTCACATTAATTTGTTGTCGCTCTTTAAATACTAGTAGTTTCGGACATTCACCTGTTACTAAATAGTAATGGATGAGCGTGACAAGGTCCCAAATATCATACATCGGACTTAATTGGTCTTGAATGAAAAATTGCATTTCTAATTCTTCAGCATACGCACGTAATGCGCGGCGTTCTAAATTTGCATGTAGCCCCTGCTGTACACAATACGTAGGTAAAAATCGAAACATCGCTTCGTAGTCTTCTACATCACTTTCATAAACTAAAATATTTTCTGAAATCGCGCGCTCTTCATGGATATAACGTAATGAATAAATACCTTTTGGCACACTTTGCTCAAATGTTCGTTCTTCAATTGGCGCTTGATCTTGTAGTCTCTGCGCCACTTGTTCCACCATTTTTGCTGAAATCATTTGTGTCATTTGAAGTGGTAGCTGCTCAGATGGAATCGGCTCTAAATTTTCGCCAGCCAGTAATACGCGCGGATTAGACCATGCAATTTTCTCAGCCCATTCATCAATAAAACTAACAATATACGCTTCTTTTGTTCCACCTGCTGCAACACCTCGTAACGCTCTTCCAACCATCTGTGTCATCAGAATTGCAGATACAGTAGGACGTGTTAAAAAGACAGTCTGAACATCTGGAAAATCTGCTCCTTCTGTTAAAATCGCCACATTAATTAAAACAGGAAATACGTTTTCTCTAAATGCTTGAATGGTCTGTTGGTTTTCTATGGATGTTTCATGATTTGAAATGACGACACGTGCATCTATACCATATTGTTTAAAAACTTGTGCAAGAGTTAAAGCATGCAATCGATTCATCGCAAATAGAATGGTTTTACCATATTGTTTTTGACGCTGAACATATTGTTGTACAATCATGTGATTTCGTGGTTGATTCGCTACAAGTTGCTGCATAATTAATTCAGGTAGTTGATCTAGTTGTTGAAGCGTTCGCCACTGTTCTTCGTTCAATACTGTTTGAACTACCACATCTGTTTGCAATGAATGAAAATGTGGTGCTGCTAAAATACCATTGGCAATTAAATGTTTCAAATCTTTTTTGTAAAAAATACCATCTGTAAATAAAGCACGTAATGCACCTTGTTCACTTTCGGCTGTTCGAAATGGTGTCGCTGTAAGCCCAAGTAGATACATGCGAGCACCTTGACGTTCTATATGTGAGAGTAATGTTTTATATGTTGTAGAGGTCGCATGATGTGCCTCATCGACTACGACATAGACCTCTTGTTCGTCGGCTAACCAACTACTTAAAATTGCTTCATGATGTACTAAACTATCTTTACTCGCAATGAGTAATTGTTCATCTTGAATTAAACGAGCTGAATCATGTACACCCGACACTATTCGATAGGTTATATCGCACTGTGCGTATTGACAAAATGTCGCATAGGCTTGATTTAATAATTCATGGCGATGCGCAAGCCACAATACCTTTTTCCCTCTCACTAATGCTGCTTCCCATAGCCAGCGAACCGCAGTCGTCGTTTTCCCTCCACCTGTTGGTAGTACAACAAGTCCTTTAAAAGAAGTCTTTTTTCGCATTTGATGTAAACGGTGAATAGCTTCTGCCTGAAAAGCATATGGAAGTGGTGGTGTGTGCTGCGCTTTTCGAATCATCTGTACTTGTTTTTCTATGTAAAAATGAAGTGAATCATCTGGAGAAATGGCTGACCAACTCTCTACTTCTTCTGGTAAACGTAATGTCAACTTAGAAGAACGAATTGCCTGTTCTACTTCTTCCACTCGCTTTTTCGAACGTGTTTGGTAGCCGAGCTTTTTCATAAATGTACGGCATTTAATGGAGACACGCTGCTGTTGATTATTCATCGCGCGCATCGTTAAATCATTTAATAATTCTTCTACTTGCATATACGCCAACCTTTCCGAATATTTGTTCTTATATTATATCAAAGGAAAACAACAAATACAGGGCTTATCTTTAAATTTTTGGGGAATTACTCTATATGAAGGGAGTTTTCATCATGAAAAAAGATAAAGATATTTTACCAGACGAACCGATTTTAAAAGAAAATCCACAACGCGTATATGATAAAGATACGGAACTATATGATACAGTGCTAGATGACGTCGTAAGTGACGACGATTCGGAAGATAATGTAGAAGCGGAATACGAAGGCGTTAGTGAAGATGTACTCAATGATAACCCACCGCTCTAAAAAACTGCCTGCAGCACTGATTGCTCAGGCAGTTTTTCTTTTCTCTAATTAATGAAGCGATAAAGGAGATTTTAGATGAAAATTGCGATCATTGGCGCTACAGGAAAAGGTTTAACTGTTGCAGCCTATTTACAAAAAATTTATCCAGACGTGACAATTCTCGATGTGCCGATGGAACCGCTTGAGCAAATTCAGTCACGTGGAGTTACGATTTACTCAAGTACAACTTTTCTTACAAATTTCGTTGTGAAACCAATTGAAGCATGTGCCTCTGATTATGATTTCGTATTTTTATTTGCTCATCCCTTTTATAATAAAAATATTTTACCTATTCTAAAGTCTACGCTACAGCAAAGGTGCTTTATCGTATCATTTCAAGAAAATCTTTCGGATTGGGAGTTAATTCAATCGTTTCAAAACTTTCCAGTCCTTTCAGCTGTTTGTAAATTTGAAACTTATGTCAAACAGCATCACCAAGTTGTCGTCACTTCACCGCACACTTCTCTCAACCAAGTTGCTTTTGACTTATATGATAGTCATCCATCTTACTTTTATTACGCAGAAGAAGTAAAAAGTGTATTAGACACCATAGGCTGTACACAAATTGTACGTACTGCTTTTGATATTAAATGGACACAAGCTATCTTCTCTGGAGCAATCGACCGATTAGCCAGTGCTTTAAATTGTTTATATGGCGATATTTTACATCATCCTATTGCTTTACAATCCTCCATTCATTTAGTAGATGAAATTGTACGGATAGCTAAAAAATACAACATTACGTTAGCAAAGACATCCGAACTGGATTATGCCGCATTAATAATTGATTCTGATACCAAAAAAACCGAAATGATGCTAATTATTGAAAAGTTATTACTTCCCTATCAAAAAATACCTTCCAATCAAGATGCTTATTTGATTGATGAATTATTAGAAGTAGCTACTTTAGTCGATCAGCCGACCCCTTATTTAGAGACACTTGCTCATTGTTTACATGAAAAAAATGAAGAAGATTTTCATAGGAATATCGCTTGTTTTCAACCACTGGTAACAGGGACACTGTGGCGACAAGAATAAAAAAAGAGTGAAATCAGATAGGGGTAACCCTAATGATTCCACTCTTTTTTATTAAACTGTTTTTGCTTTTTTCTTTAATAGTCCAATCATCATTGCAGATACAACTGCACCAATAATGATACTTGTTACATATAACAACATTTGGCCGACACCATTTTCAACGAGTGGAATAACGAAAATCCCACCATGTGGTACAGGTAATCCAATATTAAATGCCATCGATAAACCACCTGTAATCGCTGCACCGACAACGAACGATGGAATCATACGTAGTGGGTCACTCGCTGCGAAAGGAATCGCACCTTCTGATATGAAACAAGCACCTAAAATATAACTTGTTTTACCTGTTTCACGTTCCGCTTTTGTAAATTTATTTTTAAAGATTGTTGTTGCTAAAGCGACGCCAAGTGGCGGAACCATACCACCAGCCATTACAGCTGCCATAATTTCATAGTTCCCTGCCTCAAGCATAGCAATACCAAATGTATAGGCTGCCTTATTAAGTGGACCACCCAAGTCAAATGCCATCATCGCACCTAAAACCATTCCTAAAATAATCGCGTTTGAACCATTCAACGAATTAAGCAATGACGAGAATGCGGTATATAATTTCGTTAATTGTGGATTTAGTAACATCATAACAATACCGGATATCGCTATACCAAACACTGGATATAGCAAAATTGGCTTTAATCCATCAAAAGATTTCGGTAATTTTTTGAATACAATTTTCAAGCCTTCTACTACATAACCAGCTAAGAAACCTGCGATCAAACCACCTAAGAAACCTGAGTTGGCTCCTTCGCTATTTTGAACTGTGATAGCAAGTAAACCTGCTACCATACCTGGTGCAAAACCTGGCCTGTCTGCAATACTCATTGCGATAAATCCTGCTAATACGGGAACGATTAAATAGAAGGCATTATCGCCACCAATAGTTTTTAGCATATAGGCGAATTGGTTAAATTGTGAGCTATCTTTATCTGCAGAATTAACACCCCAGAAGAAAGATAAAGCAATTAAAATACCACCACCGACAACGAATGGCAACATGTTCGATACACCATTCATTAAGTGTTTATAAATTTGAGATCCAATTCCTTTTTTCTCATCGCCGTCTTGTTCATCTGTTGATTTTCCTGAGTCAGAATGGAAGATAGAAGCATTTCCTTCTACTGCACGCTCTAATAATTGATCTGTTTCATAAATCGCTTTTGAAACAGGTACTTGAATTACTTTTTTACCGTCAAAACGAGCCATCTCGACTTTTGTATCCGCTGCTACAATAATCGCATCTGCTTCTTCAATTTCAGCTTTTGTAAGTACATTTTGTGCACCACTTGAACCGTTTGTTTCAACTTTAATGTCGATTCCTTTTTCTTTTGCGACATTTTCTAATTTTTCAGCTGCCATATAGGTATGCGCAATACCTGTTGGACAAGCTGTTACAGCAAGAATTTTAACCTTCTTCCCTGTTGTTTGTTGTTCACTTGAAGTAGTAGTCGCTTGCTTGGGCTTTTCTTCATTTGTTTCTTTTTCTTCAATAATCGATAAAACTTCTTCCTTCGTTTTCGCTTCACGTAGACGAGTTGTAAAGTTAGAATCCATTAAAAACCCTGCTAAGCGAGATAATGCTTCTAAATGAAATTGTCCTGCACCGTCTGTCGCTGCAATCATAAAGAATAAGTCCGCATTTTTACCATCTAACGAAGCATAATCCACACCTTTTTCACTACGCCCAAAAGCAATTGTCGGAGTTTTTACAGCGGCTGTTTTCGCATGTGGAATCGCAATACCATCACCAACACCAGTTGTACTTTCTTCTTCACGCTTTAAAATTGCGGCTAAAAAGTCATCTCGATTATTTAGCCTTCCTGCATGATCGAGTACATCTGCTAATTCTGCAAGTACCTCTCCTTTTGTGCCACCTGACAGCGATAATTGTATCGTATCGAGAGGCATCAATTCTGTAATTTTCATGTGTTTCACCTCTTAAATTGTTTGAATTTCGACTTGTGGAACGAGTTTTTCTACTTCTTCTTTATGGCATAAATCTTCTTTAAAAGCTGTAGCACTACCTGAAGCAACGCCGTAACGGAATGCATCTTGTAAACTTTGCTGTTGTGCTAATTGAGCAACCATACCTGCCACAAGTGAATCGCCAGCTCCTACTGTATTGACAACTTGTCCTTTAGGAGCTTTTGCCAGAAATTGTGTGTCACTACTCACACATACTGCACCTTCACCACCAAGCGATACAATTACAAGTGATACATCTTGTTCTGTTAATTTTTTTGCATGTGCTACAGCTTGTTCCAATGTGTCGATTGTATCTCCTACTAATTCACCTAACTCGTGCTGATTCGGTTTAATAAAGTACGGTTGATATTGTAAAAGTTGTTTTAAGCGTGGTCCTGACGTATCGAGTACCCACTTTGCACCGGTTAATGCACAACTTTTTTGAAGTTGTTCAAAGAAGCCATTTGTCACTGTTTCTGGAATACTTCCTGATACTACAACCCAATCATCTTCTTTTGCGTGTAATTGTAGAAAATGTAGTAGTTGCTCTATTTCTTGACTTTGCAGTGTGGGTGCTGGGCCATTCAGTTCCGTCTCTTGCTGTGATTTAATTTTGACATTAATCCGCGTTACACTATCTACTTGAATGAATGCAGAAGGTACTTGTTCTCTTTGTAAAAACTGTTGAATATAATCACCTGTAAAGCCTCCGACAAAACCGAGTGCTGTAGCGTCTACTTCCATTCGTTTGAGTACACGTGAAATATTAATGCCTTTACCACCAGGGTAATAACTTACTTCTTTTGCACGGTTTAACGTATTCGCTTGAAAATCATCTACATATGGAATGTAGTCAATTGACGGTGCAAATGTAACAGTATAAATCATCGAATCCCCCCTCCATCTCTTTTTTAATACTCTAATCTATAACCTTTTACCCGATTGGATTCGGGATTAAAACGCTATTTGGTTATAACTGCTATACCTTTACCCTTTCAGAAGAAATTTAATATAAAAAAAGAGAATCACCTATAAAGATGATTCTCGCTTGTTCATTATTCGTATTCTTTTTCAAATGTTTTTGTTGAGCGCACTGTATCAAAATGACGAACAACACTTTCGATATAATCACGTTTTGGTTCTAAGAATGGTGGAAGTGATAATTTTTCACCCAATGTTTCATAAGGTTCATCTCCCATAAATCCTGGACCGTCCGTTGCGAACTCAAATAGAATGCCTTGTGCTACACGTGCATAAAGTGATTCAAAGAAGTGACGATTCACATAACCCGATGTATTAAATCCGATTTCTTCCATTCGTTTTGTCCAGTAGTCTAACACTTCACGGTCCTCTACTCGGAACGCCGCATGGTGAACAGTTCCAAAACCTTGTCGACCATTTGGTGATGTTTCATCGTGTTTCACAATAACACGCGCACCATTTCCGCCTGTTCCTACTTCAAATAGATGAAAGTCTCCTTCTTGTGCGACTTCTTTAAATAATAGTGCTTGTTCTAGCATCATTTTAAAATATTTAAAATCAGCAATGGTAATTTCGATTGGTCCTAAACCAGTAATCGCATATTCAAGTGGGATTGGACCGTTTTGCCATGGTGTACCACTTTTAATCCCTTCATTATGTTCATCTGATACAAGTTGGTATCGTTGATCATCAAAATCAGTAAATGGTAATACTTTTACACCAAATTGTGTTTGAATACCGTCGTGTTTTACACCTAAACGTGTAAAGCGTTTTGCCCAATATTCAAGTGCTGCATCATCTGGTACACGGAAACCTGTACGTGAAATCTCGTTTGTACCATGTGTTCCTTTTGGAATTCCTGGGAAGTCAAAGAATGTCATATCTGTTCCAGCTGAACCTCGATCATCCGCAAAGAATGTATGGTATGTTTGAATATCATCTTGATTGACTGTTTTTTTCACTAAACGCATACCTAATACATTCGTAAAAAATTCATAGTTTTTTTCTGCGCTACTTGTAATAGCTGTGACGTGATGGATACCTTTTAATTGTTGATTCATGATTATTTCCTCCGTTAATTACATATTTTTGGCGTGTAATCCTACTGTTTTTAAAGCTGTAATGAGTTGCTGTTTTTCATGTTCATCTACAACATTAAATAGCTTTTCAACTAATGCTTCATGTTGTGGAAAAATACGTTCAATAAATGAGCATCCTTCTTCTGTAAGTGCTGCAAACGTGACGCGTCGATCGGTTGGACAGGCTACGCGCTCGACATAGCCTTTTTGTTGTAATTTATCAACAACATATGTGATACTGCCACTCGTAATTAAAATCTTCTCACCAATGCGTTGAATCGGTTGATCTCCTTTATGATAAAGCAATTCTAATACCGCAAATTCTGTTAAATTCAGCTGATAGCGTTGCATGTCCTTTCGCAATACTTCTTCAACTGTCTGAGACGCTCGAAGTAGAACCGTCAATGCTTTTAGCGATAATTCTTTTGACATTTTATCCACTCCTTTTATCTCGAATTAAAATATCTTGAATTAAAGATAACATGGATTAAAAATACTGTCAATTAAAAAAGACACAACTTACAGCATGAATTCTCACACTATAAGTTGTGTTTGCTAATGTAAATTTTTTACTCGAACACAGTTGCGCCCTGCATTTTTTGCTTCATATAATTGTTGGTCTGCTATTTTTACAAATTCAGTTGTATTAGTAAATTGCGCTTCTGTCAACGCAACTCCTCCTACACTAATTGTTACAACTTTACATTCACGCCCTAAATGTTCTAGCTCTGCTTTTTCAACTGCATTCCTCATATACTCTGCAATATCGAAAGCTTCGCTATAAGTCGTAGCATCTAACAAAACAACAAACTCTTCTCCACCATAACGCATTAATTCCGCACGAGCAGGTAACGCATCTGTTAAAATTTTTACAAGGTTTTTTAATAGTTGGTCACCTAAAATATGACCATAATAGTCATTATATTTTTTAAACTCATCGACATCTAAAATTAAAATAGCAAAAGGTACTTTCGTGTCTTTATAGTGTTTATATAACTTTTCTAAACTACTACTTAAATAATGACGATTAAAAACTCCTGTAAGACTATCTAATAAAGCTAGTTCACGTAATTTTTCATTACTTTCTTCCAATTGTTTCGTTCGGATGCGAATTTTTTCATCCAAAGATTCATTGAGGGAAATCAATTCTTTATTCAGTTGTTCAACTTGTAACCATTGTAGAGCAAATTTCCGACAAAATAGTATACACTGGATACTAATAAAAATGCCTAGCATGATAAAAGTAAGATGAATTGAATTTCCAGCTGCCGAAACGCGAATCATGTCATGTATGGCCCCTACAAATACTAATAGTATCCCCCCAAGTGTAATCACTTGTGTCAAATCATGCCAATTTATTTTTCTAATAACACTTACAAGTAAAAAGATATAAAAAACATACATAAAAATCAAAATAATATTAAATAATTTTTGATACATGACCGTAGAAGAAAATGCCGTAAAGAAAATAATTACAATCATTATATAGTTATAAAAAGTAATGAATTTTTTCGGGACCGCTTCGCTAAACATTTTATATACATAGCCTACATAGAACAACATAACAATTTGAGGCATAATAAATGTTAGACGTAGAGCCACGCTCCAATCTAGTTGGTTTAAAAAGGCTGTATATAAATAATAGTCCGTGAAAAAACCCCATAGACTTGTTGCTGCACAAAACATGCCATAAGCTAAAAATTCCTTTTGTTTTCTTCTAAATGCATAAAAAAGTAATGAAATACATGCAGTTAATGTAATACAGCCAATTAAAAAGACTTGCCAAAACTCATGTTGCTGTTGCTTTTTCACGATAATTTGTTCATTACCGATAGATATACTTTTCCTCAAACCACCACTTACATTCTCAAAACTAATCATTTGAAACGTAATTTGCAACGTCGTTTGATCTACAAGAAAACCAGGTATTTGTGGTTTCATTTGTTGTACAGCTGTCTTATTACTTTTTAGGAGGCTTCCATTCTCTTTGATAAGTACATTATTTACATATAAATTATAGCTACTATATTGAAAAGGTATATAAAATTTTAAATAGCGGCCAACAAAAGATTCAGGAACTTTAATCGTTGTACTATAAGTCGCACGATCAGAATCAATATTTAAACGCTGATTTAGCATATAAGGTACTTTGACAATATCGCTGTTTCCAAGCTTAATTTCTTCTTTCATGTCTTGTGGATCAAACAATTCACCACGTATAAAGTTCCAGTTTCCATTTAAATTTTCATAAAAAGTATCGTAATTTGAATGACGAAAATCATGTGTTGTCATTGTGGTAGCAAAACTCATCGGAGCGTACGTCATAAAAAGTATACAGAATGATAAAAGTGATACAAACCATTTTTTCATTTACGCCCCTCCTTTACATCCGTTAGTTATTCCCTTTTTCTTATAAAATTACTACTTATTCATAAAAAAACACCCACCGAATAAATTTCAGTGGGTGTTCATTCTATTATATAGAACTGATTTTGTCAGCTTGAAGTTCCTGAGGCCAGTGAGAAATTGTGTTCCCCATCTCCCAGAACAAATATTCAAAGCGAGTTGTTTGTAAGAAAATTTCTTTAACATGTGCCAGTTCATCACCTGTTAAATCAGCTGCTAACTCATCCATCAAATCAATCATATTTTGTGCGCTATGTTCAAATGCCGGTTCACTATACATACGCACCCAGTCACCGTAAAGTGGATGATCGACAGCTCCAGGAATTTGTGCGAGTTCACGTCCAATCTCTAAATAGCTCCAAGCACATGGTAAGATAGCTGCGATCACATGCGCAAGTGAGCCATTCTGCGCTTCTGATAACATATAACGAGTATAAGCTATCGTTGTCGGCGCTTCTTTTGCTTCACGCATCTCTTGCTCTGAAATCCCAAAACGCTCTGCATATTTACGATGCAGTGCCATCTCAATTGATAGCGTATGATGGACTGAAGCTGACAAGCGTGTCATAACATCTAAATCGCGTGCTTTTTGAATCCCAATCGCAAACACTTTTGCATATTGAATTAAATATAAATAATCTTGAATCATGTAGTGACGAAATTTCTCTGGTTCTAATGTTCCGTGACCAATTCCTTGTACGAATGGATGTGCGTGATTTGCACGCCAAATCGGTCGAATTTCCTCAATTAATTGCTCTGAAAACTTCATCTTTTTTCTCTCCCTTTTCACAAACACGAAGGAAACAAAAAGGCCACTCACCGCATTACGAAAATCGTAAAAGACGGAGAATGACCTGCAAATAATATGCTAAAAATGTCACTTCTTCCTTACGACAGTGCGAACTGTATCAAGTTAGAGGGTTAAGCTACTGCTCTCTCAGCCAATTCTATATGGCACCCCTAGTAGTGATTGTTTGTGTATTTAATTGTTAGTACACACCTATCATCTATGACAACAATTGGAAAGTCAAGCGATTTTTTAAACAGGTTCTGGAATCGAGATGAACTGATCGACAACAATCGTATTAATCGCATTAATATAAGCAAGTGCACTCGCTTTAATGACATCTGTATCAGAAGCTTTTGCAATATATGTTTCGCCTTCATATTCAACTTGTAACTTCACTTTACCGATAGCTTCTTTACCGCGTGTCACACTTGAAATTTTGTATTCAAGTAGCTTTACTTCGAATGCTGTTACTTCTTGTAGCGCTGAATACAATGCATCAATTGAACCTGAGCCAACTGTCGCTGCTTTCAGTACTTCCTCACCGCGACGTACCTTCACACTTGCAGACGGGAAGATTTGATTCGAAATCACTTGAATGTCTTCTAAGTGGTAGAAAGCATCACTATGAAGCGCAACTTTTGCATCTTCATTTGTACGTTTGAAATAATTTTCTACTAAAATGAATAGGTCATGGTTATACACTTCTTTTTTCGTATCAGCCAACTTTAAGAAATCCGCAAAAACCTCTTCAAATTGATCTGGTGTTAAGTTGCCTAACGCTAAGTTTTCAAGTGCATTTTTCACCGCATGACGACCAGAACGAGCTGTTAATACTAATTCCATATCGTCTAAACCAACCTCTGTTGGGCTCACGATTTCATAAGCATCACGTGATTTTAATAGACCATCTTGGTGAATACCAGATGAATGCGCAAAGGCATTGTCGCCTGTGATTGCTTTATTTACTTGTACATCAAGTCCCATTAAGCTCGAAACGATGCGCGATGTGTTCATAATCTCTTTCTTGTTGACTCGGGTATGTGCATTGAAATAATTTGAACGTGTTGATAGTGCCATCACGACTTCTTCAAGTGCTGCGTTACCCGCACGCTCACCGATTCCATTAATTGTACACTCTACTTTATCCGCACCATTTTTAATTGCCGCAAGTGTATTCGCTGTCGCCATACCTAAGTCGTTATGACAGTGAACACTTAGTAATACAGAATCATCTAAGTTTTTCATACGATCATTTAATTTACCAATCATTTCACCGAATTCTTCTGGTACTGCATAACCAACAGTATCTGGTACATTAATCATCGTTGCGCCAGCTTTCATAACAGCTTCAATTGTTTTCCATAGATATTCAAAATCAGAACGCGATGCATCTTCTGTTGAATATTGTACTTGTGGTAAAAGTGTTTTTGCGTATTTTACTGCATCTACACCAATTTGTAGAATTTGATCTTTTGATTTTGAGAATTTTTTCTCTACGTGAATATCCGATGTACCAAGTACCATGTGAATCATTGGATTTTCTGCGTATTTTACAGCATTGTAAACTGAATCAATATCCGCTTTCACTGCACGCGCTAAAGCTGTGATCATAATATCATCTGTATTTCCAACTTTTTGTGCGATTTGCTTTACTGCATTGAAGTCACCTTCTGATGAAGCGGGGAACCCTGCTTCGATAATATCTACTTGTAATTTTTTTAATTGATGTGCCACTTCTAATTTTTCGTATAAGTTCAATTTCGCTCCCGGAACTTGTTCTCCATCACGTAATGTTGTATCAAATAGCCAGATTTTTTTCGACATAATTTTTCCCTCTTTTCTGTATAATAAAAAAGTCCCGCCTCTATATAGCTATCGCTAGCTACTAGAGACGAGACATTACTCGCGGTACCACTCTACTTGGATTGCATCACACAATCCCACTTATTTAAGATTCTCACCTTAATCCTGATAACGGAGGAATCCGTATAACCTTACTCGATTGTTCAGGTTATGTGCTCATGAACGAGTTCAAGAATGCGCATCACTAACTTTCACCAACCGTTAGCTCTCTAAAGATGGAACATTTCTCTACTACTTTCAATCTTTGCTTGTTTGAATTATCTGATTGTTTAGAATAATATACCATTAAAAAAGCAAAGTCAACCAATTTTCAGAAAATATTTAATTTTCTTTGTTTATTATGTCGAGTACTAGAGCAAGATACCCCATTTAACAGGTGGGATTCCCTTTCAATGGGCACGATTCCCTTTCGCGCGTGAGTTTGTCCCTTTCAACAGCGGCGATTCCCTTTCACGCATGAGTTTGTCCCTTTCAACAGCGGTGATTCCCTTTCGTGCGCGAGTTTGTCCCTTTCAACAGCGGCGATTCCCTTTCACGCGTGAGTTTGTCCCTTTCAACAGCGGCGATTCCCTTTCGTGCGCGAGTTTGTCCCTTTCAACAGCGGCGATTCCCTTTCGCGCGACAGTTTGTCCCTTTCAACAGCGGTGATTCCCTTTCGCGCGCGAGTTTGTCCCTTTCAACAGCGGCGATTCCCTTTCGCACGCGAGTTTGTCCCTTTCAACAGCGGCGATTCCCTTTCGCACGCGAGTTTGTCCCTTTCAGCAATATTAATTTTCATTTTTTCCAAAACAAAAGAGCTGGGTTTCCCCAACTCTTCATTCTTCATAAAATGGTTGCGCGTAATTTACAACACCTGATATATCCGTTAATGCGCCTTTATATAGTGGCAGCACACGGTAATTTTCAAGTGGTACGTCAAATGGTGCTTGAATGCCGTATTGATCGGCGCGTTCAAAACCAAAGCGCGCATAATAATCAGCATGTCCCAATACAACAACTGCTGCAAACCCACTCCATTTCGCACGTTCAATAGATGCTTCCATTAACTGTGTACCAATGCCCTGTCCTTGTTTCTCTGGTAAAACAGCGAGCGGTCCTAAAGCGAGTACTGGAAAATCACCAATAAAACATTCTGTGTACATAATAAATCCAATAATTTTGTCTTGTTCAACATACACGAGTGCTAAATCATCGATATAGGCATCCGTTACACGCAACTTTTCAACGAGTTCATGCTCTTTCTGATTACTATGTGGATCTGTTTGAAATGCTCGTTGCAATAAGACACTAATTTGTTCTGCATCTTGTTTTTTCTCTTTACGAATCATGTAGTTACGCTCCTTTTAATTGGCAAGTGGGCAATAGCCACATTCTCCTACACCCGGTATATCTTTTGACAGACAACAACTTTTGCGAATCGGTTGTCCGACTAAATCTTGTGGTGCTCGTCCTTTGGTATAATCCAAATAAAGTGAGTGGTCTGTGAAAATGGACCATACTTCTGCGCTTTCTAGCATTTCTAAATCGTCCATTGCACGATCAGCTAGCATCGGGTCTTCCAGTAATTTTGCATATGTAATCGTTAATTGGACAAACAGATTGTCCCACAATACTTTCGGTGAAATGCTTGTCGTATTACGTAGCGCCTGAATAATTTCATAGCATTGTTTCCACAAAATCCATTTCATTACGGATGCTCGGTCGCCCTCTTGTACATAGCGCCAATCATTAGGATTTGCGAACATGCAGACAGTGAAGACCCCGTTCCCCTCTGTTACATCAAATTGTAAATCACGTTCATCTCCGTCCCAAATCTCATCATACGCTGTCAGCATATAAAATTGCATCGCGATAAACTGTGCATATTTTTTAGATAGATGCGAAATCGCTGCTGCTTTTGAAGAGGCTTCTGTAATTCCTTGCATCAACTCACCCAGTTCCTCTTGGAAAAACTCTTTACGAATTCTTTCTAATGTAAAAAGTGTTCTTTTGGGTTCTACTGTGTACACTTGATGTGCATCCAATGTTAAAACTTGTTCCATCGTGAGTGCTGGCATTTGATTCACCTTCATTGTATATTTTCAATTCGTACTATAATCATAGCATAATAAAAAAGCAATCTCATTTGAAATTGCTTTTTCGACGTACTTATAATGTACCGACTAACTCATGTTTTACGACTTCATAAGCTTGGCAAATATCGCGTGTGCTCGTTTGGTGACACTCCATTAAACGCTGTGCAATCTGTTCTAAATTCGATTCACCGTCTACTAAGTCATACATCAATTGACTTTGAATTTCATCAACAAAGTTCAAAATTTCTTTTGTCATCTGTTATAACACTTCTTTCCAACTGTACTTATTTAATATCTATAGTATATCGGATTTTTGAGTAAAAAAACATTTTATTGCTCAAAATATCCATCTAAAAAATCAAATATGTACTATTAACTACTTTAAAGCGCTTACTATCTCTGTACCACTCTTTTATCGTTTCAAATAAAATTATTGCGAAAATTTAAAAAACAGGAACTGCAATATATGCAACCCCTATTTTATCTTCTATTAAACAGCCGGTACTTCTACCACTACATCTTGGTCTTCGTCTTGATCTTCATCGTCTTGGTCATCTTCATCAATCATTTCTTCATCATCTGCGTCGTCTTCATCATCCACTTCAACTTCGCGTTCGATTTCGAATTCATCGCCATTCATGTACTCAAGTTCTACTTCAATTTCGTATGTGTCTGTTAACTCAAAACGTGATTGGATTAAATCTAAAATTTGATCTTCTGTTAAGTTATCGTCAATTGCTTTTTGTAAATCTGTTACAAGTGCACGAACTGTCGCTTGATCTAAATTATAACCTTTTTGTTTTAATTTGATTTTCGCTTTGCCTTTTTTCTTTTCGTACTCTAGCTCAAATTCTTTTTTGCCTGACTCAACAGAAATTTCAAGTTCACGTACTTTTTCAGACCATTTCACACCATCTGTATCTTTTAAGTTACCATCTTTTACTTTTTTACTTTTGCTGTAAGCTGTATAAGGTTTTAAACCTAGTTCAAGTTCCGTGCCATTACTGATTCCATCGCGGTCTGTATCTTCTAACGCATCTGCTACACCGTTTTTATTCGTATCTTTTTTCGTTGGATTTAAACTTAACTTATACTCAACAAAGTTGTTTAGACCATCTTTATCTGTATCTAATTTTGCGACATTTTCACCTTTTAATTTGTACTTCTTTTCCCACTTATCTTCGATGCCATTTTTGTTTTTATCAATAAATTTTGGTTTGGCATCTACTTGTGCACCTGCTGATAATAATAACGTTGTTGCAAGTCCAACTGCTAAAAATTTCTTCATATGCTCTCCTCTTTCTTTCGTATAATATTGGTATTACAAAATTTATATCGGTCTTTTAAAGCTAAAATAAACTATACCCATGAGTTGAAATATAGATCTTATTTTTTAAAAATACTGAAAATTCAATTGTTTTTATGTTATGATGATATAACTTAATAAAAAAGGAAGTGCAACTCAGATGGCAAATAGCGTATTTTTACCAAACTATACGATTGGAACAGATGCATATGATGCAATTGGTGCAATCTGTCACACATTTGGAACAAAGGTCGTCATTATTGGTGGTCAAACGGCTTTAGAAAAAAGTATCGACAAAATCAAAGCTTCATTAGCAAAAACTGACTTTATTTTAACGGATGTACAAGTTTATGGTGACGATGCAACCTATGAACATGTCGAGCGGTTACAAGCAATCCCGACTGTACAAGAAGCAGACTTGATCTTCGCAGTTGGTGGGGGGCGTGCAGTAGATACTGTAAAAACGCTTGCTGAACGTATGGCAAAACCTGTTTTCACATTCCCAACGATTGCTTCAAATTGCGCGCCAAATACTGCTGTATCAGTGATGTATAAAGCAACTGGTGAAATGGATGGACTATTCTTTTTAAATGCCCCGCCAAAACATTGCTTCATTGATACAGAGATTATTGCAGAAGCACCTAGCGTTTATTTGTGGGCTGGAATTGCAGATGCCATTTCAAAAGAATATGAATCTGCTTTTTCTTCGCGCGGTAAAACACTTGCTTATACCGATGCACTTGGCGTTCAAGTGGCACAAAATAGTGCGGATCGCTTAATGACATATGGCAAAGATGCACTTGATTCTTGTACAGAAAACAAAACATCTTTCGCTTTAGAACAAGTGGCTTTGGATATCTTAATGACAACTGCTTTAACATCGGTATTAGTCGACAACGACTACAATTCAAATGCAGCCCATTCATTCTACTATGGTTCTACTGTGGTCGAAGGCTGTGAATCACACTTACATGGTGAAATCGTATGTTATGGTGTATTACTTCTTTTAACAATGGATGGACAAATTGAAGCACGTAATCGTCTATATAACTTTATGCGTCGTGTTGATTTATCTGTATCACTTGAACAAATTGGTGTGAAAAATGAAGAAGAAGTTGAGCGTATTTTAGATAAAGCACTGACAACGGTTGATATCGCTTGCTCACCATACCCCATTACAAAAGAGCTTTACAAACAAGCAATCGCAGATTTAGAAGCTTATCATCAAACACAATCATAACAATACAAGGCACTCTGTAAAAAGGTGCCTTTTTTCATGTTGACGCCTCCCTCTTCTTACACTAACCTTATAGTAAGGATATTTTTTCCTTAAAAAACTTTTTATGGAGGTTCTTGTATGGTTTTTAAATTTGGCTATAAAAAAGTTGCACCAAATGAAGCACTCATTATTTCAGGGAAAAACGTCGGAAAAGAAGGCGACCCTGGTGTCTACATAAGAGATGGACGTCGCTTGCGTGTTGTACGTGGTGGCACTGTTCTCGTTACTCCTTTTCAATCTGCACATACGATTTCTCTCAATTCATTCCAAATTCCATTAAAAGCAGAAGGTATTCTCACAAAAGACGAAGTACCTATTACCGTTCATGCAACTTCTACAATTAAAGTAGCCGATGAACTAGAAGCTGTCATTAAGTTTGCTGAGCAGTTCATGGGAAAAGCACCTGACGAAATTTCTAAAGAATTACGTGTTATTTTAGAAGGTAAATTGCGCACAACAGTAGCAGAACAAGGTGCACTTGAAGTAAACAATGCACGCGAAAACTTTATTCAAGTTGTACAAGAAAAGTCAGAATCCGACTTACAATCTATGGGCTTTAATGTGGTCAATTTCTCTCTTGACCGCGTACTCGATGCAGACGAATATGATTCTGAACTCGGTTTTTTAAAGAATTTAGGAATTACAAAACTGGCAGAGTCTTCTAAACAAGCACAAAACGCACGCTCAGATGCAGAACGTCAAATTGAAGAAAACAAGGCGACAAATGCTCAGTTAACAGAACGTGCAAAAAGTGAATCAAACATTGAAATCACGCGTCAACACACCGATTTACAATTAGAACAGACGAAATCACAAAACGACTTAGAATTAGAAAAAACAAAACGTGAACGTGAACTAAACGAACAGCGAGCGATTGCAAAACAAGCCTATGAGAAAAAACAAGCTGAACTAGAACTGGACTTAATTGAAAAAGAAACACAGGCGAAGCGTGAACGTGAAAAAGCACAACTAGAATTAAAAGAATTAGCAAAGCAACAAGCAATTATTGACGCACAAATTGCTTCTGAAAAAGAAGTCATCGCTAATGATGCAAAAGCACGTATTGCAGAGCGTCAAGCGGAAGCCGAATCTCGTTCAAAAGAGTTACAATTAAAAGTAGAAAACGACGCCATTGCACGTAAAAATCAAATTGAAATTGATGCGATTCGTGATAAAGGTATTGCGGAAGCGGAAGCTATTAAAAAGAAAGCTGAAGCCATGAAAGAATACGGTGAAGCGGCAATTGCTGAAATGTTCATTAAAGCCCTTCCTGATTTTGCTCGCGCAGTTGCAGAACCACTTGCTTCTATTAAAAATGTACAAGTAATGGACTTTGGCGGTGAAGGTGGCGGTGTGCAAGGCGTTGCTGGAAACACAGTTGGCGTTATGTCGATGGTACAAAAATCATTAAAAGAAACCACTGGGATCGACATTAAAGACTTACTCGAAACAAATGCTTCATATGGACGTAACTATTTAGGTGGTAAAACAGAAAAAGAAGCGAGTTTAGACGACGAACCTGTGGCACTTTCTCACGATGATATGGAACTATTTGAAACAACAATTGATGAAGAAGATGCACAACAAACACTTGTATAACTAAAAAAATCATCTGGCTCTTTATGCAGATGATTTTTTATTTTATTTAAATAACTTTATATTGCTTTTTTCATGTATTATTTGTTAAAAAAGATATATTTTTGTTATATTTTTTATATTTCCGTCTTATTTTAATATAATAGTTATGAAAATAACATGTTTACATCATCTATTTGTTATATTTACCTGTTAAGATAGAGTTGTTCCAAAAAATGAATAAGTAGGAGTGTTTATTTTCAATGAAAAAGCAAACAATTGTAGCCTCTTTAACATTAGGCTCAACTTTATTTATATCTTCACTAACAGGTCAAACTGATGCAAATGCAATGGCAAATAGCGGTCAAGAAATGAAACAAGAGCAGCAACAACAAGTTCAAAAACAAGCATTACAATACGAACTTTCTAAAACGCTTCCATCGAAGCAAGCTCAAACAACGGCTCAAAAAACAACAACGCAAGATACATATAAAGTTGTATCAGGTGACACATTATCTAAAATTGCACAAAAATACGGTACATCATATCAACAAATTATGTCGTTAAACAATCTTTCTTCTACAATGATCTATCCTGGTCAGACGTTAAAAGTAAGTGGTTCAAAACAACAAACGACTACAACGAATCAAACAACAACGAATAACCAAACAACAACTACTTCAAAGCCAGCAAATACAACTTCTGGTACGTACACAGTTGTAAAAGGTGATACATTATCTAAAATTGCGCAAGCACACAATACAACTTACACACAATTAATGGAAAATAATAATCTATCTTCTACAATGATTTATGTAGGTCAAACATTAAAAGTACGTGGTGCTTCAGCATCACAAGCACCATCTAATCAAGTGGTACAAACAAGTAATCCAACAACTTCAACACAAAATACGCAACAAAATACACAGCAAAACAATCAACAAACACAACAAGCACCAAGCCAATCAAGTACACTTGTTGCTGCAACTAAAGCGGCATTAACACAAGTTGGTGTTCCATATGTATTCGGCGGTTCTTCTCCAAGTCAAGGTTTTGATTGTTCTGGTTTAATTGATTATGCATTTAAACAAGCTGGATTCAATTATGGTCGTACTTCTGCTGCTGGTTATTATACACTTGGCACAAAAGTAACAACACCACAATACGGTGATTTAGTATTCTTCGAAGGAACATATAAATCAGGTATTTCACATGTAGGTTTCTACATTGGTGGTGGAAAAATGGTTAGCGCTTCTGGTGACCATGTTCAAATTGATGATATTACAAATAGCTACTGGCAATCACACTTTGTAGGTTATAAGCGTTTTTAATAATATGTGAATAGAGCCGTGTTTCACTCTTTTTAAAGTTTGCAACAAAAAGCAGAAATCGTCCAATAAAGGAGATTTCTGCTTTTCTTATACTCAAATTAATTTTTCATACTATACAAATTCTTTCACCATGTTATACCAAACAACACCACCATGCACTGATTCTGCAATACCTTCATTTGTGTAACCAAGATGCTCATAAAATGGAATTAACTCTGCTTTACAGGTCAGTGTAACACCTTGTCGCTTATGTTTCTTTGCTTGTTCTTCAAATACCTTCAATAGCTTTGCTGCAATTCCTTGTTTGCGTGCTTTTTTTGAAACAGCTAAACCCAAAATACTCGCATAACCGCCTTCATGTGGATTATGCATCGTTTCTGTAAATAAATCATCTGTAATATACCGTTTCGAAATGACGGGTCCATTCACATAGCCAACAATTTCTCCAGCGCTTTCTGCTACTAAAAATGTATCTGGAATTTGTTGAATGCGCTGAATAAAGGCTTCTTTTGTTGCAGCTTCTTCTGGTGTAAAGCCTTGTTGTTCAATCTCTACTAACATGGATAAATCTTTTTCTTCTACTTGTCTTATGTACATCTTCCTCACCTCACATCTATTATACAGAAAAAAAGAAGGTTGGGACGAAGCCCACTCCCCTTCCCATTTTAAAATAATGTTTTAAACAATGTGACAAGTGCAGGGATAATGCCTGAAAATATAAGGACAAGTGAATTTGCTACGACACCAAATGCTCGTGTCTTGTTCGTATCTTTTAATGCGCACAAAATTCCAATGAAAGGGACAATAATTGTTAATAGAATAAGCACAGGATCAGGGAAAAGTTTATCTGAAACGAAAATTGACGTAAGATAAACAAGCGTTGCGATAATAAAAAGAACGACCGAGAAAACACCATATTTATTCATCTGCCATTTCTCCTTTCTTCTCTTGAATTTATTTTTCTTATTCCCTAAAAATCCACTTCTATTATCCATTCCATATAAATTTTAAAATTAGTTGTTCATTTTTCGGACGTTTTTTCTATTCATTTTCTTTATAATGAATGTATCTTCTATCGAAAAGAGGCGTGTTAAATGATTACAGATCCTACTTTACAACGAGAGTATTATGAAGCTTTATTAAATAAAAATCCTGCATATGACGGTATTTTCTTTGCAGGCATTCGTACAACAGGTATTTTCTGTCATGCGACATGTACAGCGAAAAAACCGAAATTTGAAAACTGTACATTTTTTCATACAGCTGAAGAAGCACTTCTATCTGGCTATCGTCCTTGTAAAAGGTGTCATCCGCTCTTCTATCCACAACAGATTCCAGCAGAAGTGCGCAATCTGGTTGAAGCAGTAGAAGCTGATCCTGCACGTCGCTGGAAAGAAGCTGACTTTCAAGCACTTGGTGTCCACTCGGCAACTGCAAGACGAAAATTCAAAGAAGTATATGGTATGACTTTTGTACAATATGCACGCGCACGCCGTATGGGCATTGCGTTCAAAGAAATTACACACGGTGAAACAGTTATAAATCAACAACTCGCAACAGGCTATGAATCCTCAAGCGCATTCCACGATGCGTTCTCAAAAATTATGGGGAACCCACCTAAAAAAGCAAATTCAATCATTCTCTATATGAATATGATTGCAACACCAATTGGGCGTATGATTGCCATTTCTACAGAAGAAGCACTCTATTTACTAGAATTTATCGATCGACGCGGTTTAGAAAAGGAAATTGAACGTCTTCGTATGCGATACGACGCACGTATTTTGGTTGGAAACACGTCTATTCATAAACAAACCACAACAGAATTAGAGCAATATTTTAATGAACAGCGTACACAATTTTCTGTTCCACTCATGTATAGTGGTACACCTTTTCAGCAAGAGGTCTGGCATGCACTTGAACAAATTCCTTACGGGGAGACGACTTCTTACACAGGAATTGCACATAACATTAACCGACCCACAAGTGTTCGAGCGATTGGTAATGCAAACGGTGCAAATCAAATTGCCATCATCATCCCCTGTCATCGCGTTATTCAACAAAATGGTGATCTCGGTGGATATGGTGGTGGCATCGAACGCAAAAAATATTTACTCGCATTAGAGGCAGAAAAAAACGGAGTGAGCGATTAAGCTCATCTCCGTTTTTATTATTTACGTGCATCTGGGAAAAAACGATCTACGATTTTCTCTGCTGCATGTCCATCTTCTAGACCACAATATTTTTCATGGAAAGCTGCATATTTTTCTGCATACGTTTTCGTCATTTCTTCTATATTCGATAGTGCATTTACTAAATCATCTGTATTACGTAGTAAAGGACCCGGTGCTTCTTTTTCAAAGTCCATATAGAAACCACGTAAATTCTCTTTATAATGATCAAAGTCATACGTAAAGAATAGCAGTGGACGGCGTGTATGAGCAAAATCAAACATAACAGAAGAATAATCTGTCATACATACATCTGCAATTAAATACAAATGCTGAATGTCATGATAACGTGATACATTTATAACAAAATGACGATATTCAAGTGGGATTGGTAAACGATTCCCTACAATAACATGTGTACGCATTAAAATAACATACTCATCGCCAAACTGTTCGTATAGTTTTTGCAAATCTAGCTGCATATTAAATATATGTTTACCATTCTCATCTAAATCATCATCTCTAAATGTCGGTGCATATAATAATACCTTTTTATCTTTTGGAATGTTGTATTTCAAACGCACTTGTTCAATATACTGTTTCTGCTCCTCTGGATGATAAAAAATATCATTACGTGGATAACCCACCTCTAAAACTTCTTTTTTGAATTGAAAAGCACTGCGGAAAGCTTTTGTCGCATATGGACTTGGCGAAATTAAATAGTCCCACTGCTTCACCGCTTGGTTTACACGTGCTAAGTAACCAGGATCTTTGCCTTTAAAGTCCTCTACATCATTTTGCATTTTTTTCAGTGGTGTACCATGCCATGTCTGAATATAGGTCTGTTTTGAGTTTTTCTTTAAATAGCTCGGGAAGTTCTGATTATTAATCCAAAACTTCGCTTTCGCTAAGTAATAAAAATACTCAGGACTTAGACGTTTAATCACTTTCGTATGTGATTTTTTAAATTCATCTTTACCATTGTACACCCAGATATAACGATAATCTGAGTTTCGTTTTACCAGCTCATCGTAAATATTTTTAGGGCTATCTGAAATTTGTTTTCCTACACCACTTTCAAATAAAATGAGTTTCGGATCTTTTTTCAGTGTTTTCGACATCACTTTATACATTTTGCGCATTGCTGAAAAATACTTCTTACTTTTTCTAAATTTCCTCATACTCGCATCATATACTTGATGATGTTTAAGCGTGTCATAGATTGGTTTTTTCTTTGGCATTTTTTGAATCGCTTCAAAAATTCGATCATTCGAGTACACATCACGATTTGCAATAAACTGATTGGCTAACTCTTTATAATGATCTGACATTTTGAAATTAGCTTCATATGAACGCAATGTTTCATTTACTACTTCTTCACCATCATCTGTAATAAATCCCGGTAATGTCGCATCAATATCTAGATGCGATGGATACTTTCCGAGGAAATGATCGCGATCAAATTGATAATAAATAACAGGTTTATGAAGGAAACTAAAGTCGAATGCTACACTCGAATAGTCGGTAATTAATAGCGCACTCTCTTTTAATAAATCTTGTACTAAGCGGTCTCCTTGACGAATAACTGTAATTTCTTCTGGTATATCAAAGTAATCAACGAATTGTTGCATATTTGGGTGTAAACAGAATAGTAATTCTACTCCCTGATTTTTCAGTGCAAGTAGTCGATCATTATGAAGTAGTTCTGTATAGCGCTCTAAATACTCAGATTTTAAAAATTTATCATTCGTCGTCAGCCAATCGCGCCAAGTTGGAATGATTAGTACTTGTTTTTTCACTTCAATATCATCTGTAAAAAGACGTGAAAAGCGAGGTAAGCCTGTTACAGCTACTTCGTATTCTTCATAGTTCAAATCGCGTACTACAATATCTTTTTCACGTTCAGATGATGTAATAAATAGATCGGTTTGGAAATCTTTCATCTTTTTACTGTAAAATCCTGAAATATTTTTCACACCTAATACACCATGTTGTAAAAAGATTTGCTTTGCACGAATACACTTCATAAACTCTTTTGAACGATTTGGATACAAGAAATCTGGATGATGTGTTCCACAAATATAATCTGCTTTTACAAGTAAATCAAAATGTTCTTTTGAACGATAGTCAAGTAAATTACCATATGATTCTACATTCACGCGTTCTGGCGAATCTTCTCGAATGATATAATACGCATCAATCTCTGGATGCTGTGTTCGCAAATACTCGAAGAAGCGTAAACCATTATCCTGTGCTTTGTACGGACGCTCCCCAACAATCCAAATTGGACGCTCATTCGCTTTTTTTACGCGACCTTTTTTCAATACTTTTTGATACATCTCAAATTCTTCTTTTGTATATTGATTATAAAAGAACGATAGATTGCGTCCCTTTACTGTTAGATATGGGACGAAATTATGTACATATTGACTATCTGCAATATTAATTTGCCCTTTCATCAACTGTTCTACAATAATTCGTGGCATACCACAACGTACGCGTGCTACATCTTGAACATCTTTTTGGCGTAACACCCACCATAAATCCCATACATCTTCATCAAACTGCGCATTAACTATTTTTAAAAGAGTTCGAATACTCTCTTGTGCCTTCACATTTAATTCATAGTGATAGACATAACCACTTTTTTTCTTTTGCATTTTTACAAGCTTTGCTTCCACACCTACAAAACTACTCTCACCTGTGTTACGCGACTGTAATTCTAATTCAATCGAAGTCAGTGGTAAGTTACGAACAGAGAGCTGAGCTTGTAAATGTAAATAATCTTTTGTTGGGTGAATTTTTGTTAGTTTACGCGCTGCATAATAATCTGTTGCACGCTTATTTGCATCAAAAGAAAAGACCAAGTAACCTTCTTTTGTAAAGTGCGGATCGATTGTATGTCCATTCAACTGAAATGTATGTAAGTCTTTTAACTCCAATTGCATGCGATGAGGTTTAAATAAACGATAGCGTTGTTCAAATAATTCGCCATCTACTTCAACCACACGATCTTTACGTAAAGCCTGTTCCTCGTCTTCTAAAGGGTATAAATATGCAATTGTTAAAATAGCATCTGTTGTGCCATATTGTTCAAACCATTGTTCAAAATATCTTTCTTCAATCGTCACTTGTAAAGAAGTGATTGGAATCGTGATGACACACTCACGATTTTTTAAAAGTATATATTGATAAGCACCTTGTGATAATTCTTCTAATGTAATATGAAAGGTGTTTTTATTTTGCTCTAATATAAACATCTAATCTCTCCTAGTTTTCAAACAAAACGTCATTTTTCCATACATATAAAATTAATAATTATATAAGATTATAATTAATCCATCATATTATATCATTATTAAATTGAAAATCTGTAGAACATTTTTACATTTATATTACATTCTCTTTACAACTATGTATTGGAAAACGAACTTTTTGTTATACTCATATAGTTAATATTTTTACTATTTTGTTTTTTTATACCTGTTATATAACGTTTTTAAACCTTTATTTGTTTCATTTTTGAAAACTTTTTCTTTTTTTAGTCATTTTCAACTTATACCTATTTTTATATAGTATTTTTATGACTTTAAAAGTTCTTAACATCATATTTTTATATATAAAAATCCCGTATAACGATTAGATTTATACGGGATTCTATTCATTATGATAATTTTTGAAAACTTATTCTATTTTAATACCTTTACTTGACTCCACGCACTAGTATATTGTCGATCTTTATAATATTTGATAGCTTGAACACGTACATAATACGTTTTTTTATTCTTTGGATCACCTACATACACAAGCGGTTTATTTGAATTTAACGTTCTTGTATACTTCTTATTAAATGTTTTCGATGTACTACATTGTATTTTATATAATGAAACATTTGCATTACGGGGCCATGTAATTCGATAATCATTTTTTAACTTCTTCCATTGAATCTTTGGTGCACTTGGCGCTGTGACAATACGCTCTTTTATAAATAAATCACCTAAGATACGCTGTGATCCTACTTGTTTATATGCACGCACGCGGAAGGAATAGTAAGTTAATGGCTCTAATTCTTTAAATGTATAAACTGTTTTTTTGGTATCATATTTTCGTAAATACTTTCCATTACGATCATATAACAACACCTCATATCCACTTGCGCCGACTACTTGATCCCAAGCTACAGGAATCGTCCTCGCTGTTGCTGATGTTTGTTTATTCCAATACACTTTATACGGCTTAACATGAACCGTTTTATAAAACACAGCTTCGTTTCCACGTGCGTCTTTCACACGATATGTGAGTTTATAAATACCCGGCTTCGTTGTGTCAAAGTCCCACCCTGTCACAGTCGTTTTTTCTTGTAAATTCCCATCTTCTTGGTCAGTTACTTGTACATTTTCGAACGGATCAAAATACTTATTGTATGGAATAATCTCTTTTGATTTACCTGTAATCACTGGTTTTGTGTTCGTATCAACATTCAATTTACGATTATAAAAGCGAACGAGACCATCTGAATCTTTAACAACATATTGAATGGTATAATTGCCGATTTTACTTTTATATAGGCTGTTTACGTCCCACGTGATTTTTTGCGTAAGATTGCCATCCTCTACATCAAAAGCTTCAACATCCTTTAGGAAATCAAAATCTTCTCCTATTGTCACATAGGCATCTTCTAACCCTTTGATTTCTGGTAAATAACCCCATTTGCGATAAATAGTTGTATTCGCAGTTTTGCCATCCCACTTCGTTGTTAACTGTTCATCCGTCATCCAAGCAATATGACCTTTTAACATGTTCCCATCCATTTTTGTCATCTGATTCTGTTGCGACATTGCTTTTTCAAATGTAGGCATTTCGTCTGCTGAAAATGTGATTTTTTCAATAGGGTTTTGTGAAAGTGCTTCTTCTCCCCATACTTTTATGCCTTCTTCAATCGTCACATTCTGTAGTTGATTCTGTTTAAAAGCTCTTAAATCTATGACTTGAATATTTTTAGGAATTGTTAAAGTCTTAAGCTGATTCTTCGAGAAGGAATCTGAAGAAATTTTAATCATTGCAGATGGGATTTTTAGCTTTTTCAATTGATTATTTGAGAAAGCATATGAATCAATTTGTTTAATTCCTTCTGGCAATTGTATGGTTTCTATTAAATTTTCTTGAAAAGCAGCATAATCGATGACTTCTAAACTATCGGGTAATGTAACATGTTTTAACTGATTATCTTCAAAAGCGTTAGATCCAATTTTTTGAAGCCCTTCTGGTACCACAACTGTAGTCAAATGATTATTTTTAAATGAGCTTTCACCTAATTTTTTAAGCTTTAATGGTAAGTCTATATTTGTAAGTTGATTATCTTTAAATGCTCGAGAACCAATCGTATGCATTTCGTTACTTAACTGAATTTGCGATAAATAATTCGCTGCAAATGCACTTGCACCTATTTCTGTGATTTTCTCAGACAATTGAAGGGTTTTTAATTTATTATTTTCAAATAAAGAGTCCGGTATTTTCGTCATATTAGTTGGTAAGATGAAATTAACAATTTGATTCTTTTCAAAAGCATGTGAACCAACAGACGTCATATGCGCTAAATTAACTGTTTTTAATTTATTACTACTAAATGCACCTGCACCTATTTCTTGAACATGCGATAAATCAAATATCGTAAGGTGATTGTCACTGAAAGCACCACTCTGAATTGTCTTAATATGTTCATTTATAACTACTTTTGTAAGTTGATTCTTATGAAACACACTTTTCTCAATTACTTGAAGTGATTGAGGAAGCGTTATTTCTTTTAATCGATTACTTGCAAAAGCAGACTCTCCAATTTGTTGAACGCTGTTTGAAAGTGAGATTGTTTCTAATTGATTTAATTTGAATGCATTACGACCAATTGTTGTGACTTTACTAGGTATAATCAGACTTTTTAGTTGATTATATTCAAATGCAAAATTCCCAATCTTATACAGAGTCTTTGGTAGTTGTACTTGCTTCATATAATTTGATTTAAAAGCTCGATCACCAATTATCTCTAACTGATTAGACAATTTCACTGTTGTCAATCGATTACGCTCAAATGCAGACGAACCAATTATTTTTACTGAATTAGGAATATCAACTTTTATTAAACGATTCGAACTAAATGCGCTTTTTGGGATTTCTTTTAATTGATTTGATAATTTCACTTCCGCTATATGATTATAATCAAAACTACTTTCGCCTATTTCTTTTATAGTATTCGGTAGCGTTAATGTCTGAAGTTCATTCGAAAAAAACGCTGCACGTTCAATAACTTCTACTGTACTTGGAAAAGAAACTGCTTCTATATTTTTATGTGCAAAAGCTAATTCCCCTATTTTCCTTACAGGCATACCATTGATTTTTGATGGAATTTGAATATTTTTTTCTTTTCCTATATATCCTGTAATTGTAATAGCATCATCTTCAATAATATATGTATAGTCTTGTTCATTAGCAAATATTTTTGGTGTAAAAATAAGTGTAGCCATGATGAATAAAACCATCGATAAACCTATTTTTTTAATCATTTATTTCTTCCTCCTTTTAAAACCTCATACATCATACCATTTTTCATTTAAATATACGTAAATAAATCAAAATACTAACAAAAATAAACCAGAACATATTAAACTTTGTTCTGGTTACATCTTTATTCACTTATTGTAGCAACACGTTCTAACCCCATTATTTCATACAGCTTTTCTAAATCGACTGCTTGTTCAAATTGTTCGGCTGCTACATTATAGGCGTGTTCACGTAATTCTTTTTCTGATTTTACAGTTGCATCGAGTGGCGCAAGTCCTTTATAAATTCGCCATTCATTGACCATTTGGCGTGTAAATGTGCGATTGTGGAAGATTCCATGGAAATATGTGCCGAGAATACGTCCAACAACTGCGCCATCTGTTCGTCCATCATTTAATAGAAGAAATGGCTCACAGAGATGTGTATGTTTTGTACGTCCGAGATGAATTTCATAGCCTGTTAGACGTTCATTTGTGCCAAAACGAATGCCGCTATTTTGAACGGTCTTCTTCTCACCGACAAAAGTCGTCTCAATCGGTAATAAACGAAGACCTTCTGTATAGTCTACATTCCCCTCCACAAAATCAGGGTCATATAAAGACTGCCCTAACATTTGATAACCACCACAAATCCCGACAATGGCGACATCACGCGTCGTCAGTTCTTCTTCAAAACCTTGCGCACGCAGCCATGCGAGGTCGTCAATCGTATTTTTTGTCCCCGGTATAATAATGACATCGGGATTTTTCAATTCTGCGACTGTTTTCACAAAACGTACGCCAACACCTGGTTCGTCCATGAGCGGGTCGATGTCTGTGAAATTCGAAATGCGTGGTAATTGAATGACTGCAACATCTAAGTCGAATTCATTGTCTTTCGGGCGTTTTAAACGTAGTGCCGAGAGTGCAAGAGAGTCTTCTGCTTCAATCTGTACATCCATATATGGAACGACACCGAGGACAGGAATGCCTGTATACTGCTCTAGCCATTCTAAACCATCATCTAGTAATTCTTTCATGCCACGAAACTTATTAATGATGATACCTTTTACACGCGCACGTTCGTCTTCATCAAGTAATGCGAGTGTTCCGACGATTGAAGCGAATACACCACCGCGGTCGATATCAGCCACTAAGATGACAGCTGCATCTGCCGCATGTGCCATCTTCATGTTGGCAATGTCACGTGCTTTTAAATTAATTTCGGCTGGACTTCCAGCACCCTCTAAAACAATAACATCATAGGATTCTTTTAGACGTTGCACTGCTTCTACTGCAATGGGTAATGCCTCATCAACAAAGTCATTGCGGTACGACTTAGCTGTCATATTGAGATGATGTTTTCCATGTACGATAATTTCAGACATCATATCTTGCTTTGGCTTTAACAGAATTGGGTTCATATCCGTTGTCGCTTCGACGCGCGCTGCTTCTGCTTGCACCCCTTGCGCACGACCAATCTCGCCACCACTCACAGTTACATAGGAATTCAGTGCCATGTTTTGTGATTTGAATGGTGCGACGCGATAACCTGCATTTGAAAAATGACGACAGAGAGCTGTCGCCAACATACTTTTTCCCACATCCGATGACGTTCCTTGAATCATGACTGCTTTTGCTGGCATCGTCATTCCCCCTTTAAAATTCAAGTCCTTTCACTGCTGGAATACCTTCATCATAATAATGTTTTGTTGGTTCAATTGTAGATACAAGATCAGCTAAATCAATTAATGGTTGCTTTGCACTGCGACCTGTTACGACAAGGTGCATCGTTTTCGGACGATTTCGAATGGCTTCGACGACTTCTTCAAGTGGTAGTACGTCATCAATCGGAAAACGGTCAATTGCGAGTGCATTATTTAATTCATCTAATACGAGTACATCAATTGTATCATCTTGTAGCTTCTCTTTTGTTAAAGCCCATGCTTTTTTCAGTGCTTCGCGATGTTCTTCTGGTGTTTTCGTCCATGTAAAACCAATGCCCATCTGCTTCATCTCAACACCCAGCTTCGCTAAAGCGAGCTTTTCGCCATATGTACGGTCTGGATTTTTAATGAATTGTAAATACGTAACGCTTAATCCACGACCAATCGCACGTAATGTCACACCTAAAGAGGCGGTTGTCTTCCCTTTGCCATCACCTGTATAGAGTAAGAATAATCCCTGTCTTGCCATTATAACCACGTCGTCTTTTCTACAGCTGGTGTGCGTTTTGTCGGTTCTGGTGTATCGCCTTCTGGATAACCAATAAAAATCGTCCCGATGATTCGTTCATCAGACGAAGCTTCAATAAATGTATGTAAACGTTCATCATGTACAAGACCGACACCACGTGTACGCCATACAAACCCAAGACCGAGTTCAGATGCCGCTAACCACATATTTTGGATGGCACAGCTTGTTGCACAAAGGTCGTCCATTGTCGCATCTGCATCGCCTTCAACAGCCTTCGATGTTACAACGATGACAACCGGTGTTGTACGCACGACTTTTAGTGAGCTTTCAACTAAATGTGGCTTCGTTGGAAAACGTTCTTCTAAGTATGTTGTTGCTAGTTGTTCATATGCTTGTTTCTTTTCTTCACCAAAAACATAAAAATGCCATGGTTCGCGCAAACGATCCGTTGGTGCATATGTTCCCACTTCAATTAATTGTTCGATTTTTTCACGTTCTACAGGTTGTGTTGTATAATTTCGAATCGCACGTCTTTCTTTAATAGACTGAATGACTGACATATTGTTGTTCCTCCTCTACCCATACGAGTGTTTCATGTAAGCTTGCTACTTCACCAATGAGCACCATCGCTGGATTTTTAATATTTTGTTCGACTGCTTCATCTGCAATACATTCCAATGTGGATACAATCGTACGCTGTTCAGCTGTTGTACCTTTTTCGATAATGGCAACCGGTGTTGTAGCAGGTCGACCATGTTTTATTAGCTGTTCGGAAATATAACGTAAATTCCCAACACCCATATAAAAAGCAAGTGTATCAATACCTGTTGCGATATGTTCCCACTGAATCGTGTCTTGTCCTTTTGAATCACGCCCATGCCCTGTTATAATCGCAAAACTTGATGCCATTTCACGATGTGTCACTGAGATTCCTGCATAAGCTGGCGCTGCAATTCCCGCTGTAATACCTGGAACGACTTCATATGGAATTTGCTCTTGTCTTAGTACGAGCGCTTCCTCTGCACCACGTCCGAATACGAATGGATCACCGCCTTTTAAACGGGTCACTACTTTTCCCTCTTTCGCCTTTTCAACGAGTAATGCATGAATTTCTTCTTGAATAAAATGATGACGACCAGGTTCTTTACCACAATAAATCAATTCAGCACCTGGTTTAGCATATTTCAATAACTCTTTATTTACTAGTCGGTCATATGCAATGACATCTGCTTCCTGTACGCATTCCAGCCCTTTTACGGTAATTAACTTTAAATCGCCAGGCCCCGCACCTACTAAATAGACTTTTCCGTACATAAGACCTTCCTTTCCGAGCATGCGCTAACAAAGCGTGCTGCTACTGCTGGATTTGATGCGAAGTGAAAATGTGTATAGCCCGCAACGATATTGTCACGTAAATAACCTTCGCCTTTTGCTTTGAATTTTCCCTTCGTATCATATGCATGGTTTTCACTTTCCCCTTCATATGTTGAATAGTGGAATTCATGTCCTTTTGCAACCATACCTTCTTTAATTAAAAAGTTATCTTTTTTGCCATAGATTTCTCGGTAACCGAGTGCCACACGTTTTCCTTGCATCTTCGTACATCCTGGAATGGCACCGACCATGTCAAAACGTTCTCCCTCCAATGTTTCAATCGCTTCTGTTAAATACATAAAGCCTCCACATTCAGCAAAGGTTGGGCGTTTTAAAGCAATGAATGATTGAATGGATTGTTTTGCGCGTTCATTCTTTGAAAGTTTCTCCGCAAATTCTTCTGGGAAGCCCCCGCCAATATATAAACCATCTGCTTCTTCTGGCACTTCCTCATCTGCTAAAGGTGAAAAATAAACAAGCTTGGCCCCATTTGCCTGTAAAAGCTCTAAATTTTCTTCATAGTAAAAGTTAAATGCTGCATCTTTTGCAACTGCGATGGTACAAGTCTGTTCAGTTTGTTTTGTAAAAACAGAAGATGTTACAGCTAATGGCGCGGCCTTCGTTACATCTAATAATTGATCGAGATCAATCGTTTCTTCTACAAGCGTAGCTAATTGATCAAAATAATCTTGCATCTCACCGCGTTCCAAAGCAGGAATTAGCCCTAGATGGCGACTTGGCATATGTAAATCAGGCTGTTTCTTCATATAACCAATGACCGGTATGCGACATTCTGCTTCGATTGCTGTTTTCACAATTTGAAAATGACTTGCACTTCCCACTTGGTTCGCAACGACCGCAACAATCTTCGGTTGGTTCGATAGAAGTTGGAATCCCTTCACAATCGCTGCTGCACTTCTTGCCATCGCAGCGCAGTTCACAACGAGTATAACAGGCGATTCTGTAATCGCTGCAATGTCCGCTGTTGAACCCACGTCTGACAATGGATTTTTCCCATCGTAAAATCCCATAACACCTTCAATAATCGCGACATCACTTGATGCAGTTGCACGCATGACGATGTCTTTTACAACGTCTTCTTCAAACATGAAACTATCAATATTACGCGATGTTCTACCTGTTACAGCTTGGTGGAATGATGGGTCAATATAGTCGGGGCCACATTTAAATCCCTGTACCGTCAACCCCCTTTTTTGTAATGCTGCCATTAAACCAATTGTAAGTGTTGTTTTTCCTACACCACTATTCGTCCCTGCGATGACAAAACGATTCATTCTCTCACATCCTCATAAACAATTTCCGCAACCGAAATGGTTGTATTTCCTGATTTTTTCTTCACTAATAATAGTTCACTGTTCCCGCTATAACGACGTACAGCTGGTTCACTTACTCCATAAACACCTGTATATTTAAAAACCGTATCCGAAGGTGCTGTCACTTGTTCTGCATTCAACTCGTCTTTTGAATACCACTTAAATTCCCAGTCATATTTTGACGTAACCTCATGGAAGCAAGGCTCATCTTTTTTCAATTCAAATGTCACAAGTGCCTTCACGCTTTTGATGGATAAGCCGAGTTCTTGTAATGTTTCTTGAATGACTTGTTCTACTTCTTCTGTTGATGTACCACGATTGCACCCCATACCAATGACTAATGATTTCGGACGGTAGACGACCGCATTTTCAATCAATTCATCTGGTTGTAAGAGACGATGTGTAATTACGAGTGCTGCTTGTGGTTTTGCATCCATCGCTTCTGCAATCGTGTCATATTGTTTTAGATTCGTCGGCATCGGTGTATCATGCATCCACCAATCTTTTTCACCTGTCTCTTGTACAATCGCCACATGTTCCTCATTGACAACTGAAGCCGATACAGGTGTCAAATGTGTATCAGAATCCCACTGCCAGCCAAATTTCGCACCGAATAAATCAACTGGAATGGTCTTTTGAACATCAGATGCTGTTGTAATAATCGCATTCGCTTGTAGAGCTTCTGCTACCGTATGCGTTAAAGCATTTGCACCGCCAAGATGCCCTGATAACATGCTGATGACATTCTCACCGCGGTCATCGATGACAACGACAGCTGGATCGACCTTTTTATCGACTAACACAGGTGCAATCATGCGTACGACTGCACCGAGTGAGATAATGGTGATAATACCTTGATAATGCTTAAATAATGCTGGGAATAACATACGCACGCTACCACTAAATAATTGAACATTATGCGCGCGCTCATCACCACGTTCAAACTTACTCATATAATAGACATCTGTGTTTGGCAATGCCGCGTGTAGTTTACGACTAATCTCCACACCATGCTTAGTAATTGCGACAATCGCATACGGATGCTTCACTTCAATTGGCGCTAATACATCATCACGTAACTCGATGACCATTACTCTGTCACCGCTTTACGGAAACCATGCGTAAATGTTTTATCATATAATTTCGAACGATAATCTTTTTCATGAATATGTGGATCTAATGCCCAACCAGCTAAAATCATTGCTTGTTTACGAATTCCGTTCGTACGCATCGCTTCATCTAAATTCACTAATGTCGTACGTACAATCTTTTGGTCTGGCCATGTTGCACGTTGTACTACTGCGATTGGCGTATCATCCGACCAACCTGCATCTTGTAATTCACGCACGATTTTCTTCGTTAATGTCGCACTTAAAAATAGTGCAATCGTACAATGATGACTTGCTAAATCACGTAATTTTTCAAATTCAGGTACAGGAGTACGACCTTCTGCACGCGTTAAAATAAGTGTCTGTGTTAAATCAGGAATTGTTAACTCGGCTCCTACTGCTGCAGCAGACGCAAATACAGAACTCACACCCGGAATAATTTCGCATGTAATATCATGTTGCTGTAAAATCGCCATCTGTTCCATGGTTGCACCGTACATCGCTGGATCTCCTGTGTGAACACGTGCCACCACTTTCCCTTCATTTACACGATCAACAATCGCTTGTACCATCTCATCTAAATGCATACCTGCTGTTTTCACAACTTCCGCTTCTGGCTTAGCCTTCGCAATTAATTCTTGATTCACTAAAGAATCTGTATACATCACAACATCAGCTGTTTGAATAATATGTAATCCTTTTACTGTTACTAAATCAGGATCTCCCGGACCTGCGCCCACAATATAAATTTTTTTCATTATTTACGCACCACCATTAATGTAAGATATTCAAGCTCGACACCATCAAGTTCAGATGTTTTCCAAATGATTTCTTCATCGGACGTTACTTTTGTGACCACATGTGCGCGGTCTAATAAGTCTAAATCACGTAACACTTGAAGCATTAAATCAATCACTTTTGCCACTTTAATAAAGACGATGGCATCATGATTTTCAATCGCGCGACGCATCGCATCGTAATCGTCGACTGCTGGAATCATCGCGATATGGTCGTCTCCTTCACCAAGTGGAATACCTAATCTTGAAGCAGAGGCATTAAATGATGAAATCCCTGGAACCATTTGAATGTCGACATCTGGATGACGTTCTTGCATCAATGTCATCAAGTGAATGAACGTACTAAAGAGCATTGGGTCGCCCTCTGTTACGAATGCTACGTCTTTTCCTTCCGCAATACGCGCATATACTTCATCAACTGCTTTATTCCATTCGCGGTCTAATGTTTCCTGATGCTTTGTCATTGGGAACACAAGCCCAAGCATCTCCTTATCCATGCCATTCACATAGACATCAACAATGCGCTGTGCGTAACTTTTTTTGCCCTTCATTTTCTTTGGATAGGCAATGACAGGTGATTCTTTCATCACACGAAAAGCTTTCACTGTAATTAATTCGGGATCTCCTGGACCTACCCCTAAGCCGAACAATGTTGCCATCTTAATTTTCCCCCTTGCTCGCTGTAATAATAAAGATTGGATTGAGTGGAACAAAACGTGTCATATCCAAAATCGGCTTACTGCGTGCGATTTGCGCTTGGATAATATGTACGTGTAGACCCAATTCTTTAAAGATCTCAACGGCCTTTGCTAAATTTTCAATTGTTGTCGCATTTAAAACGATGCGCCCACCTTCATTTAAGCGCTCTGAACAAATCGTCAATAAATCACGAATATTTCCGCCTGTACCGCCTAAAAAGACCGCATCTGGATTCGGAAATTCGTCTAAACGCTCAGGTGCTTTCCCATGAATTGCCGTCACATCTACGCGGAATTTCTTCTGATTTTCAAGACAGTTTGCTAAATCAGGCTCATTCTTCTCAATTGCATAGACTGCTCCTTCTTTTGCAATACGCCCTGCTTCAATCGCCATCGAACCTGTGCATGTGCCAATATCCCAAATAATCGAATCTGGCTTCACATTTAATTGTTGAATGGATAATACACGAATCTCTTTTTTCGTAATCAGCCCTTTATCTGGCTTGCGCTGTGAAAATTCCTCATCTTCAATACCAAGCGGCCATACGTGCGGTGTTTCCTGTGCGATTAAAATGACCACATTCAGTGGCGAAAATGCTGCTTCTTTCATCTCTTCTAATGTGAAATGACGACAGCGCTCCTCTGCACCTTCTAAATTTTCAGCGACAAAAGCACGATATTCATGGAAGCCAAAATCAAGTAAATACTGTGCAATGGCATTCGGTGAATTCACTTCATCTGTTAAAAGCGCCACTTTCTTTTCACCATTCATCTTTTGAGCAAGCCCTTTTATTGAACGCCCATGCAAGCTAATGACTTTTACATCTTGCCAGCTCGTTTGACAACGTGCAAAGGCAAGTTGAACAGAACTCACATGCGGATAAATCTCTAATGGCATTTTGTTCGAAAGATATTGCCCAATTCCGTAAAAAAGAGGGTCGCCTGAAGCTAGTACGACAATGTTACCTGTAGCTGCTTGAATCTGTTCCACAACTTGTTTTAAACCGCCTTTAATGACGATTTTTTGTCCTTCATATGTATCGAAAAAGGCAAGAACACGCTCACCTGCGACTAATACATCACTTTGTTCAATCCATTCGGTTGTTTGCTGGTTTAAGGTTGCTTTTCCCCCATCACCAATCCCGATTAATTTAATCGATGCTGTCAATTTGTTCAGCCCTTCCTAATTGCTCGCCCTTCATTGAATAAATGTAGGTACTCACATTGATGTTTCCTTTCACATGTTGAATCGACGCATGGCAACACGCCATGCAAAGACGATCAAAAAAGGCTTGATAGCCATGTTCTAGCATAATCTCGCCTACTTGCGAAGCCGTATTCGCATGCCTCACTTCTTCTTGTAATGCGGGCGGTACACCACTCTCTGCTGCAAGGTCTGCTAAAAACTCAAAGTTAATTGGCGCGCTTTTCGAGTGAACCATCATGACCCCTTGTGCCACTTTTGAGAATTTCCCCATCATACCGACCAATGTCACTTGCGGAATGTCATGTATTTTACAGTGCTTCAATGCATGACCGACAAAATCACCCATCTCAATAAAACATTCTTCAGCTAAATCAGGAAAAAGCGCCATCGCATAGCGCTCACTCCGTCCACCTGTCGTTAAAATCAAATGTTTTTGTCCTGCTGCATGTGCAACACTAACAGCTTCAGCAATACTCGCCATATAAGCTGCACTTGAAAACGGTACAACGGTTCCTCTCGTTCCTAAGATGGAAATACCACCGACAATTCCCAAGCGACCATTCAATGTCTTTTTCGCCAACTCCTCACCAGCTGGAACCGAGATGACGACTTTCACACCTCGCTTCACGCCGAAATGTTCGAGTGTCTCTTTCACAACTTCCTCTAACATTTTACGCGGTACAGGATTAATCGCTGCTTCTCCAACAGGCACAGGAAGCCCTGGTTTTGTTACACGTCCTACACCGACACCACCATCTAAAACGATGGCATCACCTTCAATAAAAGATACAGTCGATTCGATCAGTGCTAAATGCGTCACATCAGGATCATCTCCTGCATCTTTAATCGTGCCACAACGAACAGCCTCTCCTTCTCGTACGGTATGCTCCATCGTAAATGTGGCATATTTTCCAACCGGTAAAAAAATCGTCACCGATTCTTGTTCTTCACCCGAAAGTAAAGCAATTAGAGCTGCTTTCGTTGTTGCAGTGGCACATGCGCCTGTCGTATAGCCATGGCGCATATCTTTCGGGTCTTTTTTCTTCTTCTTTTCCATTAGTCTTGGCGATCAGCTAAAATCGAGATTGCATTTAGTGCCGCAACGGTTACCGTACTACCGCCTTTACGACCTAAATTCGTAATGAAAGGCACTTCTGTCACTTTCGATAATTCCTCTTTTGATTCAGCTGCTGACACGAAACCAACTGGCATACCAATGATTAAATCGGGCTTTGCAATTCCTTCACGAATGAGACGAATTAGTTCTAGTAGTGCAGTTGGTGCATTCCCAATCGCATAAATACCACCTTCATGTAAGCGCGCTGCTTTTTGCATCGAAATAATCGCACGCGTCGTATTATGTTCCTTCGCCATTTTCGATACATCTTCGTCTGCAATGTGACAATATAGGTCGCCACCATGTTTTTGGAATCGTTTACGACCTGAACCACTTTGAATCATCTGTACATCTGCAATCACAGGTCGTCCAGCACGAATCGATTCAATACCTGCACGAATCGCATCTGGATGAATAATGACACTTTTTCCTAATTCAAAATCGGCTGATGCATGCACGATACGACGAATAATTGACCACTCATCTTCTGAATAATCATGCGGACCATATTCTTCTAAAATCGTTTCAAAACTATATTCATAAATACGGTTCGGCTCTACTGTTAAAGGTGTGAAATCCGTATTAAAGTTGTCGGTATTAATAAATAATTCTTTTTCTTGTTGCTCATTTGTCATGATCAAATGCCTCCTATAAATTGCTCAATATCATCAAAGTTACGGAACATATTCGGATAATCCATTTTCGGACGTGCAATCAAAATCACTTCAATTCCAAGTGCTAAAGCTGTCGTGATTTTTTCATCAACCGAACCAACCTTCCCGCTCTCTTTCGTAATCATCAATGTCGTATCGTATTGTTTGTATAACGCCGTATTTAGCTCTGCTGTAAACGGTCCTTGCATCGCAATAATCTGCTTTTGCGGTAAACCAAGTGCTTCGCATTTTTCCATATTGTCAATGCGCGGTAACATGCGTGCGATTAATGTAATCTCTTCTTCACCAAGTAAATGCTTCGTGAAAATCTGTAGCGTCTTACTCCCTGTCAGCAACATCACATTCCCTTTACGCTTTTTCGCTTCAAGCGCTGCTTCTTCATATGTTTCAACAACTGTAATCAAGTCATTTTCATAATCTTCAGACATCCGTTCGTAGCGACAATACGGGACACCTGCTAACTGTGCCGCTTGTTGTGCGTTTTTTGATGCTTCTTCTGCATAGGGATGACTTGCATCGACAATGATTTGATCACCGCGTGCTGTCACTTTTTCAGCCATCTCTTCTGCTGTTAAGCGCCCCACATGTGTCGCAATTCCCTCTGCTTGCAAACTCGCAGCCGCTGAATCTGTCACTACTGTTGCTAAAACATCGTGATGGTTATTCAGTCGAACAGCTAACGCACGCGCATCACTCGTTCCTGCTAGAAAAAACATTATTGATGCACTTCCTTATGTTCGTGCGCATGGTCATGACTGTGGTCGTGATTGTGATGATGGTGGTGATGCCCATGATCATGGTCGTGATGGTGATGATGGTCGACAAATTCAGATGCATTAATACGATATGTACACGTATCGCAGTTCATTTTCACATCGCCAGCTAACGCCTCTTCAATACGCTCAATCACCACTTTTTCAAGTAATGAATGGTAGCCAAAGTATTCGCATAATGTAATATCCATATCGTATTCCGTATCATAGCGCGCTTTCCAATCAGTCATGCGCTCCATTAAGATACCTGTAAATAAGAAGTACGGTAGCATATATACTTTTTTCGCACCTAATTTTTCACAACGTGCAATCCCCTCATCCACTGTTGGATAGGTCACACCCATAAACGCAGGCTCTACATTACGCACACCAATTTGCTCTGACAATAAGCGCGCGATTTTATAAACATCACTATTTGAATCTAAATCACTACCGCCGCGTGCTACTAATAAGACCGTCGTATCTTCATCTTGTTCGTCTTTTACAAAACCACTCTCTGCTAAACGGTACTCTAAAATATCAATTAAACTTGGGTGAATGCCTAATGGACGACCATATGTAATCGATACATGTGGATACAATTCTTTCGCTTCATCAATCGCCATTGGAATATGAATTTTTGAATGCCCTGCTTGTAAAAGCATAATTGGAATCGTAATAATTTTTTCTGCGCCGCGCTCGACACACGCCTTCATTCCCTGTGCAATATTTGGACTTTCAAATTCTAAAAAACATGTTTCCACTAAAAGTTGCTCTGGTAATTGCGCTTCAATACGCTTTGCAAATTGACGTACTTCTTCATTTCCTGCTGGTAGACGACTACCATGACCTACGATTAATACTGCTGTTTTCATCTTCAACACTCCTAATCCCCACAAGGTGCAGGGGCAATTTTGATTTTTGGTGTGAGATCTTGATAAATAAAGTTTCCAATCTTCTTCACACGTTTAAAATATTTGAATAAGCGCTCATTCGGATGCGCATTTGCTTTGTATTCTTGAATAATCGATTCTACAAGAGGTACTAACTGTTCTTTGTCTAGTCCCTCAACTACAGGTTGACCCGGGTGCGCTGTCCGTCCGACAGGTTTTGCGCCGATAAAGACATCGAATGCACCTTTTCGGTAAACAATTCCGATATCATCCATCACTGCTTTATAACAAGCCATTCCGCAGCCATTAAAACCAATATTTAATGTTTTCGGTAAGCTCATTCCACCAAATGCCTCTTGCAGTGCATCTGCATATGGAATCGCATCGGCTTTTTCACCGTCACAGAAATCACATGCCTTCATTTTCACAACATCGCCAACCGGTGCGATTATGAGACCGACTTCTCGCAAACGATCGGTAATACGTTCAGGTGATGTGGTTGGAATACGAAGAATAAATTCATGGTCTGGCGTATATTCCATCGAACCTTTTTCACCCACTACTTCGGCTAACACAAGCATTTGCTGTGGTGTAATCTTCTTATTCGCTACGCCTGGGCTGACCGCAAACTCGAAAATTGCCTCCATCTTCTGGTGAACATATTGTTTCGGTTCAACAACGGTTCCACCAAGATAGCCAAGCGCTTCCTCTGCAAGTGCTAACGTATCTACTTCAGGCTTTTTCGGCTCCACTGTAGCAATCGCTTGTGGCGCGTATGACTTTCCTGTTTCCTGATCCATCGCCCATGGTTCTGCTTCTTTTTTCAAACGCTGATGCGGCTTTAACGGTTGTTTTTCTTCACCAAGTGTATATTTACGCTGATAACCACGCGGTGTAATCATCTTCCCGTCATACATGAATGTCGACGAATTCCCAATGACAACGGTCGTCAACATCCCAATATCGTATTCCAACATCTCTTGTAGCGTCGTCATCTGAATTTGCTGCGTCTCACGATAAGCACTTTTCACTAGACCTACAGGCGTATCTGGATGACGATACATCAGTAAAATGCGCTGTGCTTCCGCAATTTGACGTGTACGACGACCACTTTTCGGGTTATAAAAAGCAATAACGAAGTCTGCCATCGCAGCTGCTTCAATTCGTTTTGCAATTAGATCCCATGGTGTTAAATGGTCACTCAAACTAATCGTACAAGCATCATGCATGACGGGTGCGCCTAGTAATGATGCACATGAATTAATAGCTGAAATTCCTGGCACAATCTCAATCGGTACACCTGTTTTCTCCGTCCAACCTTGTTCAATTAACACTTCGTACACAAGTCCTGCCATACCATACACACCTGCATCGCCACTTGAAATAACGGCAACAGACTTACCTGCCTCTGCTTGTTTTACTGCTTCTTGCGCACGCGACACTTCTTCTGTCATCCCTGTACTAATTACGGCTGTCGCTGTAATTAAATCTTGAATCAAATCGACATAGGTTTTATAACCGATGACAACGTCACATGATTTTAATACTTCTACTGCACGATTCGTAATATGCTGAAAGTCTCCAGGACCGAAGCCAACGACATACAATTTTCCTTGTTGTGTCATTAAACTTCCTCCTTCACTTTTGAAATCCCCTTAATCGCTGGTGTATCTTCATTACGAACGAACGCGCCATTTTCAAATGTAATACGCGGTACAACCGTTTTTTGCTCACCTGCAAGTTGCGCTACAAAACGTGTCGCTTCTTCTTCCGACGTAATGCTATACCAATCGCCTTTTGGATAATGCACAACGACACATGCATCTTTACAACGTCCGTTACAACGTGTACGTGATGTATGAATCTGCTCATCCAAGTTACGCGCTGTAATTTCCGCGCGAATTTTTTGTGTAATCTCTTCTCCCTCTTTACGCATGCAGCTACTACCATTACAAATTAATACGTGTGATTGCACACCATTCAAATTCCAAGTTGTCATGTCTAACATCCCCCTCGTATGTATCCGAACGATCCGCTTTTGCGCAAACAAAAAACCTCTATTCTAGGCGAATAGAGGTTGAACATCCTAAAAATGAGCATAACGAAATAAACGTAGCCCAACTACTAGTTTGTCCAAATCTCTTCCCACCGAAAAGTTTGTCCGATTTTAGAAGCAGGTTTCCTGACTCAAGTGTATCCGAACGCAGTCCCTTCTCAGCAATTCGCCAATGGATCTGACTGTTTCGACACTTATACAGTAGCGGGGGCTGTAATGGCATCTCACCATTTTCCCTTTTAACCTAAAAATAATAGGCACTCCTAAAATACAATCGTTATATGTAATTTCAAAATCTTGGTTATAATCATAACCATAATTTGTCTAACTTTCAAGACACTTTTCTGAAAATTCATTTTGATAGAATATTATTAAAGTTTATTTACCTTGAAAAAACACTGAAATCTCTGCATTTATCCAGTATTCTTACATAAAAAATTTTTGTTAAAAAAAATACGTATTGTCAAAATTTAGCGTTTTATGATAAGCTTTTTTAGAAATATCAAATAATTTTAACGATTCGATGGTGTAAGTTTTTGATGAACTTACTTAAAAGGGAAATCGGTGTAAATCCGATGCTGTCCCGCAACTGTGAAGCGGAGTGTATGAACGATATGCCACTGTTCAATGAACGGGAAGGTGTTGATACATGATGAGGCGAAGCCAGGAGACCTGCCACCGAAGATTGATTTCACCCTACGAGGATAGGCGTATGAAAGACAGCTTTTTTTGCTATGTCTTTTTTAACCTATTCTATATTGTAGAATAGGTTTTTTTGTGCACATTCTCAAAGAAAAAGGAGGACGTTTGAACGTGTTGAAGAAATTATTAAAGCTAGTTTATTTTTTACCCATTCTCTTAATCGTGCCAAATCGTGCGAATGCGATGCACATTATGGAAGGCTTTTTACCGATTGAGTGGGCGATTTTTTGGTGGGCCATCTCCCTACCATTTATCATTATGGGGATTCGTTCGATTCGAAAAACTGTAAAAGAACATCCTGAAACGAAGATGATGCTTGGATTATCTGGGGCTTTCGCTTTCGTCTTATCCGCATTAAAAATCCCATCGGTTACAGGTAGTTGTTCACATCCAACAGGTGTCGGCTTAGGTACTGTATTATTCGGACCACTGGCGATGAGTGTTGTCGGTTCAATCGTGTTACTATTCCAAGCATTACTACTTGCACATGGCGGACTTACAACACTTGGCGCGAATGCCTTCTCAATGGCAGTTGCTGGTCCAATTATCGCATGGTATGTATTCAAAGGCGCTCAAAAAGCAGGTTGGTCATTCTCCGTTGCTGTCTTTTTAGCCGCAATGCTTGGTGATCTCGGTACATATACAATTACATCATTCCAATTAGCACTTGCCTTCCCATCAGAAGCGGGCGGCATGCTTGCTTCATTCGCAAAATTCGCAAGTATTTTCTCATTCACACAAATTCCACTTGCGATTAGTGAAGGTTTATTAACGGTCATTGTTATGAACTTCTTACGAAAATACAATGTGGCAGAGTTACGTATGTTAAATATTTTTACGAAGAAAAAGGAGGCAGCTGAATAATGAAAAAGAACCTATTCTTCCTTTTCATCGTCATCGCCCTTGCCATCTTCCCTTTATTTATTCAAAAGGGTGCTGAATTTGGCGGTGCGGATGGTGAAGCAGAAGCAGCCATTACCGAAATCGACAAAAGCTATGAACCATGGTTCTCGAGCATTTGGGAACCACCAAGTGGCGAAATCGAAAGTTTATTATTTGCACTACAAGCGGCAATTGGTGCAGGTTTTATCGGCTACTTCTTCGGTTTAATGCGTGGTCGTACGAAAAAAGAAAAGGTTTCGCATGATTCCAATTGATCAATATGCTTATACGAATCGTTTAAGCAACGTACATCCTTTAGAGAAGATGGTATTGGCACTGAGTTTTTTGCTATTCGCTGTCATCACAAAGGATGTACTTATTTCACTCATTACGTTTTTCGTAATGAGTACTTTTATTTTATTTGCCGCTAAAATACCATTATCACTCTATTGTAAATTACTTCTTTTGCCTGGTTTCTTTTTGCTGACAAGTATTTTTTCGATTCTTATTTCATTTACAACGTCTACACTTCCCCCTCACTATTGGAGTATGTCATTTGGAAGTGTACAACTTTTTATCGGAAAAGCGAGTGTCGATACAGCGTTTCACCTTTTCTTCTCGGTGCTCGCAAGTATTAGTTGTCTTTATTTTATTGCACTCACAACGCCGATTAGTGCCATCACATATGCGATGCGTCAATTAAAAATACCGATTATTTTTATTGAACTATGTGAACTCACATATCGCTTTATTTTTGTCTTTTTACAAAGTATGCAGGCCATTTATGAAGCCCAGCAATCCCGTCTTGGCTATCAAAAAAAGCGCCGCTGGTTTCAATCTGTCGGTTATTTAGTGACGGCCATGTTTAAAGATGTTTTTCGACGTTCAAAACAACTTCATGAGGCGATGGCTTCTCGTTGCTACAACGAAGATATTTCAAGCCATTATGTAACGTACCAAACCGAACGCAGAAACTGGCTTGGTATTGGCGTTAGTTTATGCCTACTCGGCGCAGTTTATCTAGGAGGTTTTTATTTATGATTACATTTGACCATGTATCGTACCAATATCCTGACGGTACAATCGCATTACACGACCTATCATTCACGTTACCGCAAGGGAAAAAAATTGCACTGCTTGGCAATAATGGTGCGGGAAAATCCACACTATTTAAACATCTGAATGGCTTATTTCAACCAACGACTGGGACAATTTTTATGCATGATATGCCCTATCAATATAACCGAAAAGGACTTCAAGCATTACGTGGACAGGTCGGTATCGTCTTTCAAGATCCAGACGCACAGCTCTTCTCTGGAACGGTTGAACAAGACATCGCATTTGGCCCGACCAACCTCGGCTGGTCTTCTGACAAAATACATGCACAGGTTGAACACATAATTACGCAACTTGAACTCGAATCATTACGAAAAAAGCCCATTCACTTTTTAAGTTTGGGACAGAAAAAACGCGTGGCGATTGCAGGTGTTCTCGCAATGGAACCCCATATTTTAATTTTAGATGAACCATCTGCAGGACTCGACCGCTACTATGCCAATCAAATTATGAAACATTTGAATGACTTTCATACGGAAGAACGGACGATTATTTTATCGACGCACGACGTAGACTTCGCATATGAATGGGCTGACCTCGTACTCGTTATGCAAGACGGACAGATGACGTATATGGGGGATCCTGTCGCCCTCTTTGAAGAACAGGCGATTTTACAAGCAGCACACTTAGAACGCCCGCTACTCTTTGAAGTAGCGAAAGAACTAGGCATTCAGAACCTCGCCGACTACCCGCGTAGTCGTGTACAATTATGGGAGAAGATGAAACGACAAACCATGCTCGTGTAGGAGGTACAGAGAATGCAGATCCAAACATATGTCTATGATGAAGAAAATCAACCACAACTGCTTCATCAGGCGCATCATGTTCGTTTGCAAGGTGGCTTTTCAAATGCTGAAGGCTTTCTCACCATTCAAACAGCTACCAAACACCTCTCAACCGAACATGCACCCGATGAATTACATACACTCTGGCAATATATCGTAGATGGTTTTGCTGAATGTATAGAACGCGGCACAGCAGAAAGATATTTTCCAAATACACCGGTTATGATCAAGATGGAACAACAACGTGCACGTATGATTCGCTGCACGATCGACGAACAAACAGTGGAAGCAGAAATGAATGTATGGATGGAGGCGTTATATGAAGCAGGTATCGCTTGGTGCGACTGGCTGAATACACACACGCACAGCGCCATCGCAAGCAAGCTCTATACACAGCTCGAACAACTCAAAAAAGCCACTACATGACGAGATGTAGTGGAGGTGAAAAACTTCATATGAGTATGTGATAAACAAGCAGGTAAATCGTATTGATTTACCTGCTTGTTTTGGTGAAGCGGAAAGAATTACGTTAGCATGAATGAATGATATATTTCAATCCGCTTACTCATAAAGAGTGTTTTAAATCCCTCTATGTTCAGATAAAATTTCACAAGAAAATTCAACAATCAAAATCACTCACTAGCGTCGCATTAAAATAATTCAACGCTTTCTAAAAATCTGAATTTTCTGTAACATAATCCAAGCATAAAAAAATCCTTTATACTGGTTGAGCGGTAGTAAACCATCCAAATCCAAAACAAAGGACATAAGCATGGATAAGTTTACACGAAAAACATCATTTGAACAATGGTTTTTACCGATATCCTCGACAAAATTAGAGGAATTGGTAGAATCCCATCAATTAAATTACTATACAAAGAAGCTACAGATCGCTTCCTTCTTGAAATTACTGCTGTTTGCACAACTCAACGAAATCGAAAGTTTACGTGCTGTCAGTGAGACATTGTTTTCAGACGACCTTCAAAAAGCAACGGATTTAGAATCGATTAGCTTTTCGCAATTAGGTCGCCGATTAAATCAAATTCCAACAGACGTGTTCCAGCAAGTTTTTCTCGATTTAGTCGCTCAGATTCATGAGAAATCTCAATATGAGCATCGCCGGAAAACGACAACACCGCTGAAAATCATTGATTCGAGTACATTGCCACTCAATTTGAATAATCACAAATGGGCTGAATTCTGCAAAACAAAGTCGGGCATCAAGCTCCATTTGTGCCTTGTATACGCAGAGAAAGGGTGTTCGTATCCAGACAAAGCGGTGCTGACAAACGCGAAAGAACATGATCGTGGCCAACTAGAGGTACTCGTTGACGACAAAGAATGCATGTACGTTTTTGACCGTGGTTACTTAGATTATGAGCGATTTGACCGCATGACAGATGACGGCTATTTCTTTGTCTCACGCTTACGAAAAAACGCTGTCACTCGAGTTATCGAGCCGTTTGAACTACCAAATGATTCAACTGTATTATCTGATGAGATGATGTTGATTGGCACCACACAAAATCGTGCAGAAAACGTCTTTCGCCTCATCAAAGTGCTCGATTCAAAAGGTAACGAACTGCATCTAGTTACGAATCGATTTGATGTAAGCGCCGATGATATCGCTGAATTGTACAAATCGCGCTGGGCAATCGAGTTATTTTTCAAATGGTTGAAGCAGCACCTGAACATCAAAAAGTTCTACGCACAGAGCGAACAAGGCGTACATAATCAAGTGTATATCGCAATGATTGTATATTGCCTACATGTACTGGCACAGCTGAACACGAATAGTTCAAGGACTTACTTACAAATTAGTCGCTTACTCAAAGCGGCTCCATGGAAATCCGCTCATTTATGGCTACGAAAAATCGTAGGGAAAACCGTGCCCTAAAGAATTTCACAGGTCTGTTGCACTCGTCAAAGGTTATAGTAAAAAAATGGATGTTAACTACCTCTATTCAAATGTCTTTGTTTTTCTTCTCATGAGTAAAAAACAAGAAAACAGAAAATTCAGTCAAAATTTATGCGACACTAGTGAAAATCACTCTAAACTTTAAATCCCTCTATGTTCAGATAAAATTCCAACGGCGATGAGCAAGGCGGCTTATCAATGGGCTTTAAATCCCTCTATGTTCAGATAAAATGAATGGAGTTTCAAAAAGCAACTTTACGAACAGAGTACTTTAAATCCCTCTATGTTCAGATAAAATTCGGTCAAGAACCGAGCGAACTAAAAAAGAGCGACTTTAAATCCCTCTATGTTCAGATAAAATAAATCGTTAAAATTGATTCTGAAGATACAATTGAAATGACTTTAAATCCCTCTATGTTCAGATAAAATTTGTGCTTCACCGTCAACGCTTTATAGAAATTTTCAACTTTAAATCCCTCTATGTTCAGATAAAATAATGAATTGTCAGTTGTAAAAAGCGCTAAGGATAGTGCTTTAAATCCCTCTATGTTCAGATAAAATAACAGCATAGACAACTTCTTGCAAGTTACTTAGTTTCTTTAAATCCCTCTATGTTCAGATAAAATCGGATCAATGACGTTTGCTTTTTGATGTGTGTATTGTCTTTAAATCCCTCTATGTTCAGATAAAATTCTATGCCCCGAAGTGATAACTAAACCTCGACCAAACTTTAAATCCCTCTATGTTCAGATAAAATGCAGTAATCGTCGGTTTAATGGCATTAGTAATTAACTTTAAATCCCTCTATGTTCAGATAAAATACTAACACTAATAAAATCTTCATTAACAATATGATCCTTTAAATCCCTCTATGTTCAGATAAAATAAATCGGTTTAGCGAATGTTATTAACGCAATCTCAAACTTTAAATCCCTCTATGTTCAGATAAAATTATGTGAAAAACTACAAATCATCTGATTCAACCGACTTTAAATCCCTCTATGTTCAGATAAAATATGTATTAGGAACAGTACCAAACTTACAATTCTACACTTTAAATCCCTCTATGTTCAGATAAAATTGCCATACATTTTCTGATTCTATGAATGTATCTGTCTTTAAATCCCTCTATGTTCAGATAAAATTCGTACGGTTGAGCGTGCGATTCTCCACCCATTAACTTTAAATCCCTCTATGTTCAGATAAAATGGTTCTGGGTCTGCTTGTGGTTCTGGGTCTGTTGTAACCTTTAAATCCCTCTATGTTCAGATAAAATACCGACCCAAAACATGATAATACCAATGTTTTTAAGAGCGGTTTTGCAGTGAACCTCTAGTCGTGTAAAGTAACATTCTTAAAACAATATCACAAACACTAATATATCAACACTTCATTCGCATTTGCTAATATTATACCAGAATGCACCAATTAAAAAAATAAATCCATATCTCCTTTTTCATATCCAAATAATTCTTTTTTTATATGTCTTGGATTTTCTACCACATAATAATATAAGCTATCTTGTGCAGGGTCAATAATAGACTCGATTGCTTGTTTACACTTTAAAAATTGTGTTTTTGTAATTTCTCCTTCAAATACAGAATTTTGTGTCCATGTAAGATGTTCCTTTAATTTTTTGCAAACTTTCCCTACTCTTTTTACATTTACATCGTATGTGATAATGACAAACATTTCACCACCACGCTTTCAACGGTTTATAACTTGTATCACCAATGACATGCTTAATTAATTTGTAACACTCTAAACGAATAAAGTAGCGATAGGTTACTTTTCTTTTCAATTGACGATGCTGAATTGAATCTTTTAATTTTTTATCGAATGCTTGAATGAAGATTTTACGTCCTTGTTCAGATAAGTAGACAAAACCTTCTTCAAAATCAAAATGTTCTAATTGAATCTGTTTAGTATTCACAAGAGCAACGATTAAAGGATCTACAAAAAGAGGTTTGAAAATTTCGGCTAAATCCAAACATAATGAAAAGCGTTTTTGGGAAGGTTCATGTAAATAACTAATCGTTGGATTCAGTTGCGTTTTATAAATTTCACTTAGAATAGTCTTGTACATCATTGTATTACCAAAAGATATGAGTGCATTAAAAGCATCTTTAGGTGGACGTTTTGTGCGTTCCATAAAGGAAAACTCTTTTGGAATTAGTTCATCTAATGTTCGGTAATAGTTTTGTCTCATCATACCTTCTAATCCCATTAATTGCGCTACACTTTTCGCATTTCCAATTCCTTCACGTAATTTTTGAATTTCTTTTACATATAAAGAGTCTTGATTCTATTTATTCACAACTTTTATTTACTTTCTCATCTAACACTAGGTCTAATCCTTGTTCTTTTGAATAAGATACTTCTGTTGAAAAATAAATATGTTCAAAATCTCGATAGGCAAATTTATTTAATTGAAAATTTTCGTTTTTCTTTTGATTTTTTAAACGATACGGATTTACTGTAATCAAGTATCGTTCCATATCAATTTGAATTTTTTTCATTTGGTTATATTGCTTCAATTTTTTCGCTTCATTATATTGTTCAATATATGCAATTACAACTTCATAATTTTCTTGCCCTGCGACGAACGGAACTGTTGTAATATCTCTCAAAATTTTTTGGGCTTCTTCTTTTTTTAATTCAAATGGACGTAACCCTTCTAAATCCTCAAAAGTCTGTTCGAATATTTGTAAATATTTTGTACCTTCTAACTGTTCTTGACTAAATACGTCTTTTACAATTTGAATTTTTTGTTGCTCATCTATTAATGGTGATGATAACTGAGTCAATGCTTGTAGACTATTTTCAACAATCTTTTTCTCATAAATATAATCAATCCCACTCACTTCTTCTAAATTAGCCGCAATAAAAATATTCGCCTCATTTGGAACGCCCCCATTGTAACGCTTTCCTGCACGATTACAACGTCCAAAGCGTTGGAACAATGCATCTGCTGTCGCAGCTTCCGTAAATAAATAATCAAAATCTACATCTAAAGAAGCCTCCACAATTTGCGTACAAATCCATACACCTGCTTCTTCATTTGATAACTGCGCAAATTTATAAATTTTTTCTTCTTTTTCTGTACGATGTAATGGTGTAAATTGTGAATGCAGTAGATTCGTTTGAATTTGTTGATTCTTTTTGCATTCTTTATAAAGTGCTAAAGCTTGTTTTACCGTATTTACGACAACCAATACTTTGGATTTCCTACCTTTTTCTTGTATATCATCTAAAAAATCATGTATGGATTGATTTCTCACTTCGACATAATGTCTTCTTGGTACTTCAGGATTTGAATCTCGGTCATCTCTCAACAAAATCGTTTCTTGAACGGTGTTTTTGCCTAATAACTCTAGCTCTTGCATTTTATCTAAAAAAATCGCTGGCATTGTAGCTGTCATAATCATCCATTTACCACCTAGTTCATCAATCATTTTTAATCCTTTTAGTAAAATTGCGACAATTTTCGGATCATATGCTTGAATTTCATCAATTACTACTTTTGAATACGCAAGCGTAGCGAGTTCAATTTCAAATGATTGATACAATAGTGGAAATTTGAATAACTGATCAACCGTAGAGAAGGTTAATTTTTCTGCTAGTCTCTCGGTATGTTGTGTATGCAAAACTAATTGTTCATACGACGTTTGTTCATGGTCCATCTCACTCTGAATTAAATAATCTAGTGCTGTGGAATGTAATAAACCTACATGCGGATAATTCATACCTTCTTTATTTGTTACACGCATATATAACGCATTTAAACTAACTCGTAGCGGTAATGTGATAAAACCTTTTTGCGCATCAATCCAGATAAGTGATGCTTCCGTCTTACCACTCCCTGTCTGTGCAATTAAAATAATATTTTTATCTTTATGCTGACTTACAAAAAGTTGAAGTGGACGTAATTGATTGTATTTTTCCACAATAAAAGCTTCCGTTTGTTTACCAACATTCGTGTGTGTTGCGCGCTCAATATAATGTGTAATATCTTCGCCTGGCAACTTAGCAGAGGCAGCACGGTCTGTTTTTTGTAACAGTCCTTTCAGTAAAATATAGTTGGTGTGTAGTTGTTTCTTTTCTAATTGTTGATAGATGAGTGAACGATTAATTAAATGTTTCAAAAAACCACTGTTTGGTGGACCAATTTCTTGTTGAAAATCTTGTTGAATCTCTTGTAAATAAGGTGCTAATTGTTCTTCATAAATTGACTTTAATTCATCTAGGTGAGGAACTTGACTTCGTTCATGATGATAACCAATTGCTAACGTTAAAATGATTAAATCATTTTTCGGATATCCTTTTTTACTAAGTGACTTTAATGGCAACATCATCGTAGAAAGATAATTATGTGGGTAGTTACGCAGCTGGTTTTGTTGATTGATTGGTAGTTGTAGTGCTTGCTGAATGCGCTGTTGAAATCCTGTACTGTATTTACCAACATCATGATAAAGAGCTGCTATTTCAAGCAGCTCCCATTGATTAGGACAGAATGTACAATAAGGTTCTACAGCTTTTTTCAAAACACGAACAGCTTCTACCACATCATCTGTATGCTCTTTAATCGTCAAGGTAGTTGGTTTTGATTTTGCATAATACATTGTTATCCCTCCATTAAAAAAATCGGTAGTCCTTCTTCATCAAAACAATCATGTAGAGATATATCTGTTTCTTTAGGTATTAGCATCGCTTCGATGTAATCCCATTGTCTACGTCCTCGTACAATCGTGTATTTTCGTGGTAAATGATAAAACGGGCTATTTTCTCCCATTTCATACTCTTCACTCATACTAGTTGGAATATATTGTGTATATTTTGTTACGTCATTTCCTTCTTCTTGTACTTCTATCAATTCAACTTGGTCTACTCTCACTAAGTCTTCCCATCTACCTAAACTAACGGTTGTCGAAAGGTTTTGAAACTTATTATAGAGTTCTTCTAGAATAGTTGGTTCTGCCTGCACATGAATGACATGCGTAACATTAAATAATAAGTGTTGATACATGGGCATCGTTGTAACAAGGTTCGAATCTGTTTCCACTTGTTCTTTTAGTCCATCTGTAATCAGTTGTGCTGGTACATCGGACTTCTTATACATATATTTTTTTTGATAATCAACGAACATACTTTCAAACTCACCTTGAATAGAGAGTTGTAGTGGAATGTACTCTTTCGCATCTAAAATAGCATGTAACATGCCCTTGACCGTTGAAAACGGTGCAAGGGGGTATGTTTCGCCTACTTTAAAAGCAAAAGGCTTCAAGTAGCATGCGGTTTCTTGAAATAGTTTAATCTTGAGTAGTTGCATGTGCTACACCATAGTAATGTGCGACTTCTTTTGAAAGTTGTTGGAAGAATTGTTCCACTGTATGCACTTGACCTGCAAACTGCTCCACTACGTCTGCTTCATTCGAAAATGTACCTTGTGTCAGTCCAATCTGTGTACATTCACCGATTGACTGTCCAGCAAATGTTAATGCCATTGTATCTTTTAGCGGCGCAAGATCTAACGCCTTTACATTCATTTTGATATTACCTAAAAAGAAAGGATTCGCTACTGGATAAAGACCGCCAATAATAAATTTTGGCGTTAAATTTTCTTGACGACCTCGAATATTACGAGAAAGTAATTTAATAATATCGAGCAGTTGTGCTACACGCTCATATTTTTCATCATTTGATAATTCTAGCGAATCGTTTTGATCCATACCGATATGGCTTAAATCAATCGTAATCGTGTAGGTATAATAGCTTAAATGATTTTCGATGTTTGCTAAGTTTGCTGTATCGTCAATACGTTCAGCTAAACCCATATTTGTAAGAAACTCAAAATCTCCTGTGTATGGCTCTAATGCAATTGCGTGACTTAAACGAGCAACTGCAGCACGCTTAAGTGATTTTTTCCCTGTTTTTAAATAACCGAATAAATCCATTTCAACTGAATCGGCAATGGTCACATCATCTTTAAACTGCACTGTTCCCTTTGTTTTTGATACCGTATCTAAATTCCATCCGAACCATTCATTGCCTAAGCGAACGATGTCATAGCGAATTGATTGGCGCGAGGCAAATGGATACGTATTCCCGTCTCCACGACTTAATTTTTTCATTTCCGACACATTTCCAAAACCTTCACCATAATTTAATGGACTTGCTTCTACTACAGTTGATAGACTAATTGTTTTCCCCATCTTTTTTCTCCTCCTCTTTTGTTTGGACAGCCATTAACCCTGCGACAAATGCCAGTGACATTGTTGCGAATTTCGCATCGTTCACAACTTCTCGGTCAAGACACTGTGCAAATTCCTTACTAATTTTTCGTCCTGCTAATATATTTAATCGAATAACCAATTCAAAAAATAATGTGCGATTACCCGATTTAGCCGCATTTAAAATACGATAAATCGATGCATCTAACTTTTTACTATTCGATGCTTTGTATTCATTTTGCCCGCTGTTACTTACATCTTTACTTATTAGTGCTGACCTTAGTTCATTACCTGTACCATACATGCGATCTGTTAGAGACTTTTGTTGTTCCACTGTACTTCCTCCCATCATAAGTTCACGTATGCGTAAACATTGGTACACACTCCATGTATTACGCCCCGTATCTTTTTTTAATTGCTCATATAGCTCTTGTTGAATCAACATTTTTGTATCATAGTTTCGTAAATGTTGTTGTACAATTGCCTCTCGAAATTCCATCGGATAAACTTGCGAAATATAATTTTTATTGAGAACATATTTATAAAAACGCTTTTCAATCCAGCGATATTCTAATAATGTCTTTTTCGCTTTACTCTCTGTAAACCATTCAATTAATACAGTTACTTCTCTTCTCGCTTTTTCAATCTGCTCTTGCTTCTCATGTGTCCCTCGTAAAGCTTCTATGAGCGAATTTTCATTATGCATGATTTTTGAAAAAGCACGATTGCGTTGTAGACTTTCTTCGCAGTCTCCCTCTACGTGTAAAAACGCAAATACCATTTCTTCTGAATTCGCTGTTTTTTTACGATAGCGCGTACAACCAAGTGGTGATAAAAACAGTAATAAACGTGCAAGTGGACTAATTACTTGAATATGATCTTTATGTCCAAACCAGCGGTCATTTAGACTTGTGGAAGCAAGTGGCATAAAGATTTTTTCTTCGAATCGCAGTGTCCCCCAATGATTAGGTAATGCTGCACATTTAGGGTATTGTTCAAACCATTCAAAATCAATTGTTGCAGCCTTTTTATGTGCTTTTCGCCATTCTTTTGCGATTATATATTCACTCTCTCGTAAAAAAGAAAGTAATTGTTCTTCATCTTGCTGTTCAATCCATGTGCGTAGGCGTAGCTCAATTAATACTGGCTCAACAAAATCTGTATAGAAAATTTGTTGTTGTTCTTGTCGTGTCGCTGTATTTTTCGTAACGTTTAAAAAAGAAACTTGACCAGAAGCAGGTGCTAAAATAACAGCTTTCACATAATTTAATGTGATTTTTTCATCTACTTCTTTCTTTTCTAATAAAATTTGAATTTCACTTATTAAGTGTTCTAATAATTCGAAATTTTTATCTTTTAAAGCTTCCAAACTCTCTTTTTCTAATCGTTCCGCTTCGATAGCTTCTTCTTCAAAATATTTTTTCACTTTTGCTAAACTATCTTTTAAAGTACTTTTAAATCGATCAATAGATATTTTAAAAGCAGTCTGTTGTTTTTTATCTTTTTCATCCACGTTTTTCCGCGCATAGTTCATTGTTTTTTGTAGCCACTCCAATGTATTTTGCGCGCGTGAATAGCTTTCTATCAAATAATCAAAAAGACGTTGTGGTAATTGCTCAATCCACTCCATAGGTACATCTAAACGATTCGCATTCACTTTAATTTCCTGTTGTGAATCTAACTGGAGCATAGCAACTGCACCAGCGTTATAAATCCATTCATGAATATACAAATGTTCATACATGTTCATCCCTCCTTACTTTATAAATTCCAAAGTCCCCCAACCGCTAGACGTTCGTAAACCAATCCCATCGTAATAAAGATTTTGTAGGTCTTCTGGATGTCCTTTTAAAACAAGTCTTCCTTTTTGCCCTGTATAATATAATGTTTTTCCATTGGCATGACGATTTGTTTCTTTTACAACTACTTTTTTCAAACGATATTTCACAATTTTTAACGGTTGTTTTAAGGTTCTACCATATAAGTACTGAAACTTAGCATTCATAATATGATTTAACTCTGTTTCAAAATTTTCATCATCAATTAAAACAGGTTTTCCATGTACATCTTCTACTAAAAGCGCATTTAAAATAGCAAACTCTGCTTGTTGTTCACGAATAATCGCTTCTTGTACGATTTGAATATGTTCAATTTCAATGGATACATTTTGATGTTCGAACTTTTTCGTTGTTGATACGCCATTAATGAAGGCTAACGCAATCATCGGATCAGAGGAAGAAAATATAAAGGTTGCACCTTCCATTTCATAATGTGTCTGTGAAGCTTTAAAGTTACGCATATAGATACTGTATGTTAAAGGCTTCGGCTTCTTAATATTATCGTATAAGTGATTATACATTTCTTCATCACCTTGACGAATCATCTCTTTTACAAAAGCCAGACAAATCATCCGATATTGAATAGGTAACTTTTCGATTTTAAGCTGTAACGCAATTCTCATTTTTTTCACCTCGTTTCTTTTATTATTAATTTCTAAAAATAGTATATATTAACTGTAAAATTATAACAAGTTCTTCAGAATCTTTTTTTGCTAAGTCAAATAAGTTATACTGTAGGTAAATCTGAATTTGTAGGATTTAAAGCGTTTATTTTAATAAACACTATTTTATTTTTATCTGAACTTGTGGTTAATATACCAAAAGAGCTGTGCAAAATTTTGCACAGCTCTTAATTTTTTTAAAAATAAAAAAACAACGAAGTCTCCTCCATTGTTTACATCTGTTTCAAAATCCCTCTAAACTAAAAAGGCAAGCGAAGTCGCCTCGTGATGAATGAAGCCCCGCCTTCCTAGAATAATAGGTAATTCGTTATTTTGTTAAAGGTTCTTTAAATGTAAAATCGTACTTGCGATTAATCTTTGCCGAGATGTTGCCTAAAAATTCTTGAACAGGCATTTTTTCAACTTTTTGCGTGTACCATGCTAACTTAGAGCCATAGCCTTTTTTGTTGTAGATTACTTGTAGCGGCCAAAAGTTTCCTGTTGCTTGTGTATAATCAAATTTGATATATAACTGCTGCCCTTCTGGACATTCCATAATGACTTGGTAAACGGGTTTTTTTGTTGCGGGTTCGAATTTCACTTTTCTAATTTTAGTAAGCATTTAATCCCCTCCACTTCTATTGTACTACAGAAACGTATAAATATAAAAGGAAATGAATTTTTTTAAGATTTAATGCTTATCGCCCTCTAAATCACACCGTTCACATGATTTTTTAAAATATTGATTTGATCTCGTTTTATACAGTAATCTTCATTTTTAAAAGCACAGCTATCTTGCTTCAAGATTGCCTTATGGTATCTCTCATATTCCTTCACAAAGGCTTCCGCAAAGTCGTCAAAGCGACACTTCATCATCTCAATCGTCTCTCCGTTGTATCCTTCGTAACGAGTAATCGTTACAAGCTTTTGGAAATAGGTAAACGTATATTTATATGTACTTTCATACATTTCAATCACAAATAGTTGTTGATTCTGCTCATATATGTTAATCAAACCCTCAGCGAAATCTAATAAAATAGACGAATGAAATGTTGATGTACAAAATTCTTTTTCTACACCATTTTGAGAAATCAATATATTCATTCGACAATTAAAATACGTATCCAAACAAAATGGTTTACCCATCATATCCTCATATAATTCGATTTCAAATTTCATTCGCATATCTTTCTTCCCCCTAGATCACACCACTCATATGATTTTTCAAAATATTAATCTGGTCACGCATCATACAATAATGCTTATTTTCAAAGGCATGGCGATCCTGCTTCAAAATTGCCTTATGGTATCTCTCATATTCCTTCACAAAGGCTTCCACAAAGTCGTCAAAGCGACACTTCATCATCTCAATCGTCTCTCCGTTATATCCTTCGTAACGAGTAATCGTCAAAAGCTTTTGGAAATAAGTAAACGTATATTCAAGCGTACTTTCATACATTTCAACTGTAAATTTCGATTTTTCATCGGCATATATTTCGATTAAACCTTTTGCGATTCCGACTAAGATTGCAGCATGAAATGTCGATGTGCAAAACTCTTTCTCTACACCATTTTGAGAAATCAATATATTCATTCGACAATTAAAATACGTATCCAAACAAAATGGTTTACCCATCATATCCTCATATAATTCGATTTCAAATTTCATTCGCATGAAACTCCCCCTAAATCACACCATTCACATGGTTTTTCAAAATATTAATCTGGTCACGCATCATACAGTAATGCTCATTTTCAAAGGCTTGGCGATCCTGCTTCAAGATTGCCTTATGGTATCTCTCATATTCCTTCACAAAAGCTCCCACAAAATCGTCAAAGCGACACTTCATCATCTCAATCGTCTCTCCGTTGTATCCTTCGTAACGAGTAATCGTTACAAGCTTTTGGAAATAGGTAAACGTATATTCATATGTACTTTCAAACATTTCAATCACAAATGGTTGTTGATTCTGCTCATACATGTTAATCAAGCCCTCTGCTAGATCTAATAAAATAGACGAATGAAATGTCGATGTGCAAAACTCTTCCATACGATTATTTTTTTCTATGTACATATTGATTCGGTCCAAAAAATAACTACGTACTTCAAATGGTTCATCTAACATATCTTCATAAGGTTCAATTTCGAATCTCATTCGCATACACTTCACTCTTTTCCATATAACATACTTGACGAATGATATATTTACATAAAATTCGTTATCATTTAATTATCTATTATATAGTATTTTTTACTATATTAAACAATTAATTATCAAATTGTAAGCAAATTAAGAAAATCAGTTCTTTTTTACTGTTCAATAATATATAAAAACAGACTCATCATTCTTAGAATATGAATCAAGTGTCTCAATTAGACTAGATTGAAAAACCAAGTTCCTCTTTTATAACATACTAATTATATAAATTTTATTTATAGCTCTTGTGGTCAAAGATGTGATCAAATTAGAAAAACAACACAAAAAAAGCCCCCGATTTCTCGGAGGCTTTCTCTTTTTCTCTATTTTCAAAAGTGCTTCAAACGCTTGGAATGGTAGTCAAGCCAAGTGCGCAAACGTCCTGTTTGCAAGGCTTGACCAACCTTCATCCGTCGGCAGTTATTAACCTTCTAATAATAAATCTTCTGGGTTTTCGATTAAATCTTTAACCATTTTTAAGAAACCAACAGACTCTTTACCGTTGATGATACGGTGATCGTAAGATAATGCTACGTACATCATTGGGCGTAATTCGATTTCGTCGCCTACAGCGATTGGGCGTTTTACGATGTTGTGCATACCAAGGATTGCTGCTTGGTCACCATTGATGATTGGTGTAGACATTAATGAACCGAAGATACCACCGTTTGTGATTGTGAATGAACCACCTTCAAGGTCAGATAATGCTAATTTTTTGTTACGTGCTTTTACTGCTAACTCAGCAATGTCTGCTTCGATTTCAGCAAAGTTTTTGCGATCTGTGTCACGTACGTTTGGTACTACAAGACCGTCTGGAGTTGATACCGCTACACCTACATCATAGAACTTGTTGTAGTGGATTTCGTCACCAACGATTTTAGCATTAACAGCTGGGTACTTTTTAAGTGCTGCTGTTACAGCTTTTGTGAAGAATGACATGAAGCCAAGTTTTGTACCGTCATGGTTTTCCATGAAAGCATCTTTCTTGCGGCTACGAAGTGCCATAACTGCTGTCATGTCGATTTCGTTGAATGTTGTAAGCATCGCAGTGTTTTGTGATACTTCTAATAATTTACGAGCAGCTGTTTGTTGACGACGAGTCATTTTCACTGCTTCTACGCGAGAATCATCTACAGCTTTAGGAGCTGGAGCTGCTGGTGTAGCTTGTGCTGCAGGAGCCGCTGGAGCTGTACCATGTGCAGCTACGTCTTGTACGCGTACGCGACCTTGTGGATCTACTGGTGATACAGCAGCAAGATCGATTCCTTTTTCACGTGCTAATTTACGAGCAGCTGGTGAAGCGATAATGCGTTCGTTTGAAGATGTTTCTTCTACTACTGGTGCAGCTGGTGCTGGAGCAGCTTTAGGAGCTTCTTCTTTTGGTGCTTCTGGTTTCGCTTCTTCTTTTGGTGCTTCTTCTTTTGGTGCTGGAGCAGCGCCTGTTGCATTTGCGTCAACGCGTGCGATAACAGCGCCTACTTCTACAACATCGCCTTCTTGTGCAAGGATCTCAGTTAAAACACCTGCTTCTTCTGAGATGATTTCAGCGTTTACTTTATCTGTTTCAAGTTCAACGATGAATTCGCCTTTTTCTACAGAGTCGCCCACTTGTTTTACCCAGCGTACGATCTCACCTTCTGTAATAGATTCTGCTAATTCTGGTACGATAATGTCAGCCATTTTAAATTTCCTCCTTCAATATGATGAACGATTATTTAGATACTGCTTCTTCAATCACTTTTGTTTGTGCTACTTTGAATGAATCTGGATCTCCCTCAGCTGGTGAAGAATGTTCCCCACGACCTACATAGCGAATTTCGTGATCGCCTTCTAACTCGCGTAAGTAAGGATCAGCGAATGACCAAGAACCCATGTTTTTCGGTTCTTCTTGTGCCCATGCAAGTGTTTTTACATTTGGATATTTTTCAATGATTGCTTGAATTTTTTCAGATGGGAATGGGTATAACTGTTCAACACGTACTAAGTGTAAGTGCTCATATCCTTTTCCTTCTCCTACTTTTTCTGCAATATCAATTGCCATTTTACCAGATGCAAAGACAAGTTTCTCTACTTTTTTCGCATCTTTACCTGTTACAGGATGCTCAATGACAGTTTCGAATTTACCATTCGCTAGTTCATCTACATCAGCTGCTACGATTTGGTTACGTAGTAGTGATTTTGGTGATACTAATACAAGTGGACGAATTGCTTCTGTATTTAACATTGCTGCTTGGCGACGTAATAAGTGGAAGTAGTTCGCTGCGCTTGAAAGGTTTGCGACTGTCCAGTTATTCTCTGCTGCTAATTGTAAGAAACGTTCTAAACGAGCAGATGTATGCTCAGAACCTTGTCCTTCAGCTGCGTGTGGTAATAACATCACTAAACCTGATTTAACGCCCCATTTCGAACGTGAAGCTGAAATGAAGTTATCGAAAATAACTTGTGCCATGTTTGCGAAGTCACCATATTGTGCTTCCCAAATTGCTAAAGCGTTTGGATTTTGAATGTTATAACCAAATTCGTATGAAAGAATTGACCCTTCTGATAATGGGCTATTAATTGCATCGAATGAAGCTTTTGCACCTGAGATGTGGTGTAACATTGTTAACTCGTTACCATTCTTCTCATCGTGTAATACTAAGTGACGGTGTGCGAACGTACCACGTTGTACGTCTTGACCTGAAATACGTACTGGGTGACCGTCTTGGATGATTGTACCGAATGCAAGTGTTTCTGCATGGCCCCAATCAATTTTACCTTTGCCTTCAAATGGATCTTGGCGACGGTTTAAGATTTTACCTAATTTTTTGAATACGTTGAAGTCTTCAGGGAATTGAAGTAATTCAGCATTCATTTTTGTTAAGCGCTCTTTTTCAACGGATGTATCAACTTCTGGGAATCCATCAAGTACAACTTGTGGTACTGAGTGATCAGGTTCTGCACCTTGTCCAGCTGATTTTACAACGTCTAATTCTGCTTGTAATGTTGCTTTAATATCTGCTTGTAGTTGTTGTACATCTGAATCTGTTACAACACCTTCAGATACTAATTGTTTACCGTATAACGCACGCACTGTATCGTGGTTATGAACAATGTTGTACATTTCTGGGTTTGTAATCATTGGTTCATCCATTTCATTATGACCATAACGGCGGTAACCGATTAAGTCAACAACGATGTCTTTACCAAATTTCGCGCGGTATTCAACTGCGAAACGTGCAACTTGAATTACAGCTTCAGGTGCATCAGCGTTTACGTGTAATACTGGGATTTCGTAACCTTTTGCAGAGTCTGAAGAGTAAACAGTTGAACGAGAATCATAGCGTTCCGTTGTGAAACCAATCATGTTGTTAGCGATGATGTGTACAGAACCGCCTGTTGTGAATCCTTTTGTTCCTGCATAGTTGAAGCCTTCTGTTACAACGCCTTGACCAGCGAATGCTGCGTCACCATGCACTAAGATTGATACTGATTTAGAAGTGTCTTGTACAGGTAAACCTGGTTTTGATGTGTCTTCTTGAACAGCGCGTGTTGCACCGTTTACAACAGGTGATACAACTTCTAAGTGTGATGGGTTGTAAGCTAATGATACGCGACTACCATTGTCTGCTTTATATGTTGCACCTAAGTGATATTTCGCATCGCCAGACCAGCCTTTTGTTACAACAAGTGAACCGTCTTCTGGTACGAATAAATCGCTTGGTACGTGTGCAAAGTCTGCCAACATCATTTTGTATGGTTTGTGAACGTTATGTGTTAACACATTTAGACGACCACGGTGTGCCATACCGATTTGAACATCGTTTGTACCTTTTGTTTCAAAACGTTTGATTAATTCATCAATTAATACAACTAAAGAGTCAACACCCTCGATTGAGAAGCGTTTTACGCCGACAAAAGTTTTGTGCATGAATTGTTCAAAGCCTTCAACATTGTTTAACATGTTTAATACAGCTTTTTTCTCATCCGCAGTTAATGCGCCATTTAGTGAACCGCTTTCAATCTTAGATTGGATCCACTCTTTTTCTTCTTGTCCAACAACTTGGTTGTATTCAAATGCAATTTTACCTGTGTAAATTTCTTTTAAGTAGTTGATTGCATCTAAACCGTTGCGTACACCTGCAGGTACTTCTTTGATAAGTGCAGAAGCTGGAACTTCGATTAGATCTTGATCTGTAAGACCGTAAGTTGCTGCTTCAATACGCTTCGTATCTCTTGCTTGATTGTGAAGTGGGTAAATGTCTGCTGCTAAGTGACCAAAGTTACGAATTGCATCAGCGTATTTAACCGCTGTAAGAATTGTTGTAATATTACCTGATGAAGCAACTGCTGCTACTTCTGAGCCGCCTTGTGCTGCTGGAGCAACTGGCGCACCGTATTGTTCAAATAATGCTACTAATTCTGCATCTACTTCCTCTGGTGATGTTAAGTATAGGTCATACATATCCATCACATAGCCAAGGTTAGGTCCTGAAAAAGCAGCCCATGGTGAAACGTTGTTTGACATGAGAATAACCTCCAAGTTTTTTGCCTAGTGGCATCTTTCCAATAGTTATAATAATAATATGAAAATCCACTGTATATTTTACCAATCATATCTGCTTGCATGTAAGCGAATTCTTTTAGCAATTAGATATAATATTTTTTCCCCTTCAATCTTACTACTCTTCACAAAAAATACAATATTTTTTATCAAATTCAGCAAATTTGGACTTGAAACACGTAATTACTTAATTTATTCCATCTTTATTGTTAAAATTAGGAATTTTAACAGTGAATTTCGTGCCTTTTCCTACCTTACTTGTTACTGAAATTTGTCCATCATACTTTTCAACAAGCATCTTGACGATTGCCAGGCCTAAACCGGTTCCTCCATGCTCTCTCGAACGTGCTTCATCCACTCGGAAGAAACGATCAAATATACGTGGAATGGCATCTGATTGAATGCCGATACCATTGTCTTCGACTTCGATTTTGTGGCACTCAGCCGCATTTGTCAAGCTTATTCGTATATTTGGAATTTTTTCGGTATAACGAATAGCATTTTGTAATAGGTTTCGTACAATTTGGTTATAAGCATCCCTTGATATTGCTGCATTCAAGGTATCATTTTCATTACTCACAAGTATGATTTCAGCCTCTGGATGTAATTGTTTTGTTTCATTTATTACTTTTTTAGTTTCTTCTATTAAATTTACTCCATTTTGAATATCTTTTTTCTCACGTCTTGCAAGGTCTAATAACTCTTCGATTAAAGAGCGCATTCTATGAATCTCTTGTAAAGACGTATCGAGTGATTCCGCCAATACTTCTGGATCATCTTTTCCCCATCGTTTGATTAAGTTTAAATGACCTTCTAAAATTTGAATCGGCGTACGTAATTCATGGGAAGCATCAGAAATAAATCGTTGTTGTTGTAAAAAAGAATTTTCAAGTTCCACCATCATCTTACGGTACACACCAAGTAAGTCACCAATCTCATCATGCCTTTGTTCGTGCAATTCGATTTTTGCTTCAAAACCTTCTTTCGATACACGATTCATCTCAAAGCGTAAACGGTCAAGTGGTCGCAACAGCCTCGTTGCCAACGTGTAACCAACAGCTGATGATAATACAAGCGCTATCACACCCATTAAAATCATCGCTGTTAATAAATAGCGCATGAGTGATACATAGGAACTCAAAGGATGCGTTAATTGAATATATCCTTCAAACGCGCCTAGACGTAGTTTTGCAGTTGCTACAAAACTTTTTTCCCCGTCCACTTTTAATGTTTCAAGTGCATAGCCTCGGCTCGGTACATCAGATGGTATGGCTGGAATCTCTTTTGTCGTATTATTAATGCGAAGAATTTCGACGCCATCTGCATTTAAAATACGTGCTGTTTGATTCTTATCGACAATGCCATTAATTAAATTCTCGTTACGCTGGACTTCTTCAAGCGTTAAGTAAGGACCACGACTTTCAAAGAAGGATGTGAGGTCATTCATCGAACGTGTGACAGACTGTTTTTCATCTGAGAGTAGCCATGATTGTAATGATACATACATCACAACACAAATAAATAAATAACTAATAAAAATGACAAAAGCAGATATGAACGCCCACTTCGTTTTTAACGATTGGTGCATCCACTTCTGCATTATTTGTTGTTTGATTTTCATGTGCGCATCACATATCCCACTCCTCTTACTGTTTCAATTGCATGACTGTAGTCTGGTGGCAACTTCGCACGTAAATGACGAATGTATACATCAATTACATTCGTCTCTACTTCGCTGTCATACCCCCATACTGCTACAAGAATCTGTTCTCTTGTACAGACACGATTTTGATTTTGAACGAGTAACACGAGTAAATCATATTCAGTTTTTGTTAATTGAAGCGCCTGTCCTTCAACTGTGACTATATACGCTTGCTCATCAATGAATAAATCACGGAAACGAAGAATAGGCGTTTCTTCCTCCTTCATTGTCGTTGTACGTCGAAGTGCTGCTCGAATACGTGCTAATAATTCTTCAATCGCAAAAGGCTTTACAATGTAGTCATCCGCTCCTGCATCTAATCCCGCTACACGATCCATAACAGCATCTCTAGCTGTAATGAGTAAAATGGGTATATCTGATTCCTTTCGAATGCGTCTACACACCTCTATACCGTTCAGTTCAGGTAGCATGACATCGAGTAATATTAAATCAAATGACTCGGTAAGAGCATAGTCCAATCCACTGCGACCATCGTATGCAACGGTTACATCGAACTGTTCGTGACGTAGCTCTAATTCAACAAAACGTGCAATGCTTTTTTCATCTTCTACCAATAAGATTTTTTTCATTACACATCCTCCTGAAAATACTTTTCTGAAATATGATATGAGTCTTTTCCGTTAATACGCTTTGCCACATATAACGCTTCATCCGCATGACCCATTAATTCATTAATAGATTCTCCATTTTTTGGATAGCTCGCTACACCGATTGAAGATGTTGGTGAGAAGTGTGTACTTCCAATCATCCAACCACGACGTAGTGTATTTTGAATACGTTCAATTGTTTGTAGCGTTTGACGATTTCGCTTGTCATCATCTAATGACATATTCGATAAAATGACGATAAACTCATCACCACCAATACGCGCAACAATATCATGATCGCGTACACTTTCTAGTAAAGCTTGCCCAAAGTTTCGAATGAAGTCATCCCCCATATCATGTCCGTATAAGTCATTAATACGTTTAAAATTATCGCCATCTAAATAGAGTAACGTCAGTGCAGTCCCCGATGTAATCGCTTGCTTCACTAACTTCGGAAACTCTAGTGTCACGTAACGACGATTCGGTAAGAGCGTTAAACTATCGTGATACGCAAGGAATCGAAGCTCATCTTCTTTTTGTTTACGCTTCGTTATTTCCCTGGCAATAATAACGAATTGATACACTTCAGAGCGTTCTGTATCTTCTACAGCTGTAATATGTGCTTCAATCCAGACACGTTCGCCTGACTTCGTACATAATTGTAATTCTAACTGTGATTCGCCTTCATTTTCTAAAAGCACATCAAGTTCTGTACTTAATACCATCTTACTCTCTTCTGTTAAAACACTTAAATAAAATTGACCAAGTAACTCCTCTTTCTCATAACCTAAACGAGATTCATGATTAGGCGAAACATATAGTACAATACCATCTTCATTCGTAATAACGATAAAATCATTTGTATTTTCTGTAATTAAGCGGAAAGTACGTTCAATATTGCGTAAATTCGTCATCATCACACGCTTATCTGTAATATCTAAACAAATCGACAAGAAGTGTTCGATTTCGCCATCTGATCCGTACATTGGAACAATCGTTGTATCCACCCAAAAATGCGTTCCGAGACGTGTTCGATTACAAATCTCACCACGCCAAGGCTGACCCGCTTTAATCGTATCCCACATCTCTTTATAAAAGCTTTTCGGGTGCTGTCTTGAATTAAGTAAACCATTCGTCTGTCCAATTAAATCTTCTTTTTTATATTGTGATATCTTTTCATATCCTGGACTAACATATTCAATGACACCTTCTGCATCCGTCATACATAGATTAGCAGCTTCATTTAGAGCGAATTGATACGCTTTCAAAATCGTACTTGCTTCATCTAAAGATTCCTGAAGCGCAATATTACGTGTATATTCCTGTGCCTGAATGCAAATTGCGACAACACGTTCATGCAGTAAAATAGGTGTGAAACTCAAAATAAATTCTGCTGTCTCTTGTCGCACCTTAATCAATTTTTGCCGAACCATTGTACGGCGACCTCGGCGTGCATTCGCCAGAGCATTAAAAAATACTACTCTTTTTTCTTCATCTAAATTTGCTATATCAAAAAAGTTTCTACTAAGAATATTGGGTTGGAAACCAAATGTTTCATAAAAACGCTTATTTGCTTTAATAACTTCATATTCTGTATTTAACACCAAAATAGGATTCATCTGTTCTTGAAACAATGTTCTTAAAAAGTGATTTTCTTCCTCTATTGTTTTTAAGATATCAACTTCTTTTGTAATAGCTAAGACCGCTTCTCCATTCCCGAATGGAATAACAGTTGTTTCGCTCGTTGTGGGTGTATTTGAAAACAAGTAAAAATCTCGGAATACAACTTGTTCTTTTGTCTCAAGCGCTTGTCTATAGTGGCGTTCAATGACATGTAGCGTTTCTAAAACTAGAACATGTTGTTGTAATGTTTGATTGATTGGCGATTGTTGTTGAAATACTTTTTCAAGTGCCACGGGATTAACATAACGATAAATGAATTGTCCATCTACGTTTTCCATGTAAAAAACGAAATCCGCACAATGTTCAAATAAAGTATGCAATTGGTTCACTGATGCTTCTATTTCGTTTCTCAAATTTCTTCCACTCCCCCGAGTTTGTTTTTCTCACGTTTCAAAAAGCAATACACACTTCTTTTATTTTTTGTAGATATTCACTTTGCTCCGTTAACTCTTCCTTTATATAAAGATGATTTTCGTCATCAATGTTCAATTCATATAATGCGATATATGTTGCATTTCCGATTAAGGATAATTTTGTTTCTGTTCCGCTTTGCTGCACGTGACACTTAACGAAACCACCTGGATTATAGACTGTAACCATATTTTCGTCCACAATGTGTAAAAGTGAAGCAACTAACGATGAGGCTGTCATCGCTGTACCACATGCATTCGTAAAGCCAACACCTCGTTCATATGTACGGACAAAAATTTCTGATGATGAGATTGGATAGACATAGCTAACGTTTACACCATCTGGCGTATAATTATTTTCGTCATTTAAGCGCTTCGCTAATTGCTCCTGATGTTTAAAATCTTCAATATATGCTTTAGGTACAATTGAGATTAAATGTGGATTTGGTACAGATACTGCTGTATAACGTAATTCTGTTGAAAAATCGGCAATCTGTTCATCAATTAATGTGTGCTGTGCATTATAGACCATTGGTAAAGAAGCTAAATCGAATGATACAGGTGCAATCTCTACTGCAAAAGCATGAATACCTTCTACTAACTCACCTTGACGTGCAACATGTAAGTCTGCCTTCATTGTTTCGATAATCCCCTGATCTTTACCGAGTTTATTTAATACATAACGTGCCACACAGCGTAATCCATTTCCACACATTGACGCTTCTGATCCGTCCGCATTAATGACACGCATTTTTGCATCTGCATGTACTGATGGTAACACAACAAGTAGGCCATCTGCTCCACCATACTGCGCTGGGTCGCATAACCATTTACCGATTTCTGACCAATTCAACTCGTCATTTTTACCTTCTATTAAAAAGAATGTATTGCCTGAACCTTGAACTTTTAATACATCATATTTCATCGTTAAATCCCCCTACATTTCCTGTCTACTCTATCATAATTCTTATTTTTTATGGTTACAACCCTGTTCACTTGAAGTCATAATTTATTTTTTTGAGAATTTTATGCTTTTTTAATGAAAAATTGTATAAATTATATCAAATACTATACATTTGTTCTAATATTTTTTTCTTATTTGAAATATTTTTTTGCTTTAAAACGGCATATTTTTATTTAAAAGAGGGTATATAGTAAAACCTTATTTAAAATTTACTAAGACGAATAGACACGATTTAGACAATTTTTAAGATTTTTTGTCATTAGGTAAGGGATTTTTTAAAAAAAGATAAAAATTTCGCATTTTTATCTTTTCAAATGATGTAATTCCTTGTATATTTAAATTGCAAAATAATTTCATAAATGAATCTCTATTCGTAATAGTAGATTTTAGGGAAGGCAAATGGTGCGTCACCAGTTTTCTGGTTCTAGTGGGTTCGATTCCCACCCCGAAATTTTTTATGCAACACTTATGAAAAATTTCGAAGGTGGAGCGAACATGGTATGTATGTTTGAAGGTCCACCCAAAAGGAGGCGTTAGGTATGCTTAAACAACGTGATCTTTACGAAAGTAATGAATTATTTGAATTGTTAAGCCACCCATCTGTCTTCCCTTTTGTCCGTCAAAAGGCTAAGACAGCAGATGAATTATGGTTTATGACTCGCCAGCTTATGGAGGAAGAAGAGCAAGGACTTGTTGTTTCTCGTACAATACTTGACGAGTGGGGCCACCCAATTGGGACGATTACACTATACGATATTGAAGATAAGGCTGGTTTTTTAGGCACTTGGATTGGTTTACCTTATCAAGGTAAGGGTTATAACCAACAAGCAAAACTAGACTTCTTCAATGAACTGTTTTTTGAACTAGACTTTCAAACTGTATTTATGAAAATTAAAAAAGAGAACATTAAATCTCAACGTGCTGCTGCGAAATTAGAGTATGCGTGTGATGCGAAAGAAAGTCACCCAGCACTATACGAAGAAATCAATGCAGGTGAACAAAAATTCGAATTGTTCAAAATCGAACGAGATAATTTCTACTTGTACACTGCTCGCCAAGCACAGGAGACAGAACAAGCGATGTAATAAAACAACCCCTTCATTTTAGATGGAGGGGTTTTGTGTGTAAAAAAAATCGAGAGAATCCTAAGACTCTCCCGATTAACTAATTATTTTTTCGCATATTGCATAATCAGTGCCACCATCTCGTCTGGTGTTTTTGGTGATTCTGCTTCTATCATATTTTGACGTAGAGCCGTTTCGTTCTCTTTTAATGTACGCAGTGCCTGCATGAAGCTTTCAGGTGTCAATTCTTCTTCTTGCAACACTTCTGCTAAACCTTGTTGTTTGAAAATTTTCGCATTGACGATTTGATCACCACGCGACTGCGCCATTGATAATGGAATTAATAACATGGGCTTTTCTAGCGCTAAAAATTCGAAAATCGAATTGGAACCAGCACGCGATACGATGTAATCACTCGCATGAAGTAAGTCAGGTAATTCAGTCGTCACATATTCATACTGCTGATAACCTGGCATTTCATTTAACGCCTCATCTATATTACCTTTACCACAAAGATGAATGATATTGTATTGTACAAGTAATTCCGTTAAGTTGTTGCGTACTGCTTGGTTAATGAACTTCGAGCCAAGTGAACCACCCATAATTAAGATGGTCGGCTTCCCATTTGTAAATTGACACATCGCTAATCCTCTTGTTCGGTCACCTTCAAATAATTCTGGACGAATAATTGAACCTGTACAACTTGATTTTTCAGATGGTAAGTATTTTAATGTTTGTTTAAAAATCGTGAAAATATGTGATGCGAATGGTAATGAAATCTTATTCGCAAGACCTGGTGTAACATCAGATTCATGTGAGACAACAGGAATACCTAAAACTTTCGCTGCAATAACGACCGGTACCGATACGAATCCACCTTTTGAAAAGACAATCATTGGCTTCAATTTACGTAGTAGACCAACTGCTTGGAATACACCTGCCAGCACTTTGAATGGATCTGTAAAATTCTTCACCGAAAAGTAGCGACGTAACTTCCCACTTGAAATTGAATGAAACGGTAAATTTGGAAACGCTTCTGAAATAATTTCTTGTTCAATACCGTCCTTAGAACCGATATAATGAACGTCATAGCCTTTATCTAAAAATGATGGTATGATAGCTTGATTGAGCGAGACGTGCCCTGCTGTTCCGCCACCAGTTAATACAACTGTTTTCTGATTCATTTGTATAATAAACTCCATTCTATTTATACGATTTTTACATGTATAAAAATAATATCTTATTGTACTATACCAACCCATCCATGAAAAGGCACAATGGACTTAATTTTATGAAAGGAGGCGATTCTGTGTACGAAACGACTACGAACGGACAAAAGTGGAAATTGCTTTTTGTCATTGTTTCACCCATCTTAGTTACACAAATTGCACTATATTTAGTTACCTTTTTTGATGTATTATTCTCAAGCAAATACGGAACAACTGATTTAGCCGGTGTCTCCATCGGTTCGTCCATCTGGATGCCAATCTATGTAGGGATTTCTGGTATTTTACTATCTGTTACCCCTATTGTAGCACAATCAGTCGGCGCAAAAAAAATGAAAGAGGCAACATTTACCGTCCAACAAGGAATCATCGTATCAATTATTTTAGCAATGATTGTTTTCGCCTTCATGTTCTTCAGCATGAATACGATTCTCTCTTGGATGCCACTAGAACCTCATGTTCAAGATGTCGCACATGGCTACTTACTCGCGATGTGTTTCGGACTCGTTCCTTTATTCATCTACACTGTACTTCGTTGCTTCATTGATGCACTCGGACAAACAAGAATGTCGATGTTCATCACCTTAATTTCGACACCTGTAAACATCTTCTTCTGTTATCTTTTTATTTTTGGTAACTGGGGGTTCCCTGCACTTGGTGGTGTAGGTGCTGGTATTGCTTCTGCTATTACATATTGGATTATTTGCTTTATCGCGATTGGGATTACGATCAAAGCAAAACCATTCTCCAATTTTCAGTTGTTCAAGCAGTTTTCAAAACCCAACTGGAAAAAGTCAAAAGAAATTTTACTTATTGGCGTTCCCATCGGACTTGCGCTCTTTGCTGAAACAGGTATTTTCGCTGTAGTGACAATTGTTATGAGCCAATACTCAACAGAAGTCATCGGTGCACATCAAATCGCTATGAACTTCGCTAGTCTCTCTTATATGATCCCACTTAGTATTTCTATGGGTGCAACCATTTTAATTGGCTATGAAATTGGCGCTGGACGCGCAAAAGATGCACGGGACTATACGAAAAAAGCCATCTTGCTCGCTGTATCCATCTGTATGGTCACACTCGCTATTCTTATTGGTTTCCGCCATGAAATCGCGATGATTTATAGTGATGATGTCGATGTTCTATCTCTTGCTGCGAGTTTCTTAATCTATGCGGCATTCTTCCAATTATCAGATGCCATTCAAGCACCGATTCAAGGCGCACTACGTGGGTATAAAGATGTCACGATTACTTCAATCATGGCTGTCATCTCGTATTGGGTAATCGCGCTACCATTCGGTTATGTACTCGCTACATTTTTCGATTTAGGTCCTTACGGTTATTGGGTTGGTCTCATTACAGGTCTTGCAATTGGGGCCATCTCACTCAGTATTCGACTACGCATTGTACAAAATAAATTCCGTTCATAAATTCCATAAAAAGGATGTTGTGAATTATTAAAAATCCCCTCCTCATGCTATAATAAAAGCACGAAGGAGGGGATTTTTATGTATCGTGTACTCGATTGGATCACACTTATTCTCTGGTTCGCCACAACTATGCTACTCATCATTTTCTTCAATCGCCTACCTGCAGAAGTTCCAAGTCACTATAATATTTTAGGAGAACCTGATCGCTATGCAAATCGTTGGTTTGTTTTCTTCATTCCAGCACTCGGTATCGCTCTTTGGAGTTTCCTACGTTATATGGAACAAAAACCACAATTCATGCACCTTCCAAAACCCGATCAACGGCTCGCATCAGAAGAACAGCATATGATTCTCTCTCGTATGACTAGCCTTTTAAAAAATGAACTCTTACTCTTCCTCACATGGATCATGTTGAAAAATGTACTTCTTGCACTCGATATCACTACGATTCATCTAGGTATATGGGAATTCGTCGCTTTTGTTGTCATTCTAGTCGTAACATTCCTCATCTACTATATTCAATTTAAGCGTGCTAAATCACAAAGTAGTAGTGGGTAAAGGAATCGCATCTACTCCGTCGCCGATAATCACTAACTTCGGCGGCATTTTTATGAATTCAGGCATCCACTGCGTTAAACCGTATGCGTATTGGAATAACATCGGCTTACTATTTCCTTTAATCGGCAAATACCCTTTCATACGATACACTGTCTCTGGTAATGAGCGCACCCAATCCTCAATCTCCTCTTGCGTAAATGCTTGGTCTGTAAAATCAACTAAGCGAGAACTAAGGTGCAAATGATGTCCAATATCTGCTTTTTCAATATCCGTTGGACGCGCTGTCGCTTGAATTTCATTTAAAAATGAATATGGTACTTTTGCATTCGTTGTTTGAACGATTAAAGCATTCGGATTTAGTGCTTGTAATTCGTATGTGACTTGCCCTAACTCTTGTTCTGTTAATAAATCTGCTTTATTTACTAATAATAAATGCGCATGACGAATTTGCTCTAAAAATAAAGAACGTGTTTGTGGTGTCATCTCATGACGCATCAACCAACGCTTACTATCTGCTACGGTTACGATGCCTTTAATATTCAATTGATCTGCAAAAAGCGGTGAATATACTGCATCTAATGCTTCCACAGGATGTGCAGCACCCGTTGTTTCAATTAATAAGACATCAAAATCATTCTCTGCTAGTAACCCTTGAATTTGCGCTTCTGTATTTTCAGAACCTGTACAACAAATACAACCATTCAACATTTCTTTTAATGGAATGCCTTCTTCAACTGCTTGTGAATCAAAATTTAGTTCCCCTAATTCATTCATAATAACTGCAGGCTTTAACCCCTGTTCTTTTAATGATTCAATCATATTCGCGAGTAATGTTGTTTTACCACTACCTAAAAATCCACTTAATAAATACACATCTTTCATATATAACACTCCTTTATGAAAAAAGGGACAACTCATAAGCTGCCCCCTTCTTCCTTATTGATTCAATTCTTTTAAAACAATTTTGCGTGCTTTTAATAATTGTGGATCATCTTTACGGATTTTCTCACGTAATTCATCCATTAATTTATTCGTCGTTTTGCCTTTTAATATACCATCTACTGTTAGTTTATTATTCGCTTGGAAACGACTGACTGCATAAGATGTGTACTCATCATATAATCCATCAATTTTGCCTGGATTATAACCAAGTGCCTTCAGCATTTTTTCTGCTGCCTTCACTTGTTCTGATACATCCCCTAATTTCATTGTTTTAGAAGGATCTAAATATGGTAACGAAGCATAACTTGGATAATCTACTTTAACAGTTGGTTGAATTCCTTTTTTATGAATCCATTTACCTTCAGGTGTTAACCATTTACCTGTTGTATATTTTAACGTAGAACCATCTTCTAAACTTTTCGCTGTTTGCATCGTACCTTTACCGAATGTTTTTTCACCAACTAATGGAATATGTGCATCTTCATTCATCGCTGCCGCTAGAATTTCAGAAGCAGAAGCACTACCACCATCAATTAATAACGCAGTTGGCACATCTACTTTACGACCATTTTGAGCGCGAATAATCTCTTTTTGACCATCTTTCGGCTCAATTTGCATAATCGGTTCACCCGCATCTACGAATAGACTCGCAATATTAACCGCAGTTGTTAAAATGCCACCTGGATTTTGACGCACATCGAGTACAAGACCTTTCATACCCTTCTTCTCCATCTCATCCAGCTTCTTCAGTAATTCTTGATACGTTTGGTCCGCAAATGTTGTGATTTGAATATGTGCAATTTTATCTTTTGTCATTTTTGCATAAACCGTTTCGATTGGAATTGCATCGCGTGTGATCGTCACCTTGTGTAGTTTTGAATCTTTTCCACGCTGATATTCTAATGTCACTTTCGTACCTTTTTTACCACGAATTTTTTGTACGGTCTCTGTTGCAGTTTTCCCTACAACTGATTTACCATCAACTGATTTAATAATATCATTTGGACGTAAGCCAGCTTTTTCTGCAGGTGAGTTTTTAATTGGCGAGACAATCATAATCTGACCATCTTTTTCTTGAATTTCTGCACCAATTCCATCGAAACTAGATGAGATACTATCATTAAATTGTGTTGCTTCTTCCTTGCCTAAATAGTCTGAATAAGGATCACCTAATGACTCAATCATCCCTTTTAACGCACCATTCACAAGTGCATCTTCATCTATTTTTTCATAGTACGATTTGTTTAGTTCATCATATGTATCAAATACTTTTTGGAATTCTTCATGGTTTGGTGTGCGTACTTCGACTACCTTCTTCTCCCCAACCGTTAAAGCAAAAATTGTGATACCTGATGTCGCAAGAATTAATACAATAATCATCATAATTAGTGTAAAGGGCTTCAGGCGAATGTATTTACCAGCAGGCTTCGTTTCTTCCGAGGCTTTCGGTTCTACTTCTGGCTGTTCCTCTTGCTTTTTCTGTTCGTCCAATATCTTTCACCACTTTCACTCTCGTCACGTGTACATACACTGCTTCTATTTTAACAGGTTCTTAGCGTAACGAAAAGTAATAAAAAAAACGAATGATTGATTCGCTCAATCATTCGTTTGATCACATTAAACAAGTTGCATATGTTTACTGCAAGCTGCTTGACCTTTTAATGTTGTATTTGATAGTTCTTCTGAGTTTAAGCTGTAAGAGATTACTTTTTTATTGCGTTGTTTTACTACATTTACACGATCTTCTGCATAATAAACAGATAGTGTTGAATGTTTACCTTTTTTATTCACATCGATTACGTACGGTACAATGTCTGTATCTGGATTTAATACTTCATCTTCGAAACCTTTAAAAATTGGATTACGTACTAAAAATGCTGCTTCATTAAATGATTGGATGAAATCTTCTTTCTCTTGTCCTGTTAATTCTTTTTGGTCAAATGTAATTGTTACTTCTTCTGACTTCAACTTTTGATGCATCGCATAACGTTCTGTCAACCAAACAACCACGATATTTGGTGGTGCTGTAAGTAATTTGACTACTGTCCCAAGTACAAGCGTAATAAGTAATGCCCATGACATAATGAAAACATCTCCTAAATAATAAGTTCTAGTTAATTTGTAATGAATATTGATTACGTTTTTATCCTATCATATGGAGATGTAAAATCAATCCTACTTCTTAAATGTTCACGAGATAGGCACAATACCTCTTATGGTATTTGACAAAAAGGTGAATTTCTTTTGTCAGAACATATTCAATATTCATAAATCACATTTGTTCGTGTAGAATAAGAACTTTAGGGGTTTTCTCTATTTCAATGTTTGTTACACTATTATTTCTTTTGGAACGCGCGCACCGCAAATACAATAATTAAAATCCCTACAATAAACGAGATGATTCGCACGATATAATCGGCTGTCAAAAAGGACGACAACGTATTCGCCTCATCATAACCACGTCCTGAAATAATCGACGGTGCTAAAATGATTAAAATTCCTAGTATGACATAAATAATTGCAAAGACCGTTCCTTTCACATCATTCTCTCCCTTCAACTCCCTTCTCTTTACCACTTGTTTCGAAAACTTACACAAAAACTATTTTAATTCCATTTTTTTACTTTATACTAATATTTAGGAAGGTGATGACGGTATGACAGAAAAAAGTAGTATCGTATTAAGCGCAAGCTTTTTAATAGCGAGTGGCATTGTCTTCAGTTTAGAGCACATTGCTACGATGATTTATTGGTTCGCCCAAGTATTCACAGGCAGTTATCCAACCGAACCCGACCATAACCCGTTCTTATCGAATTTCTTCATTATTATTTTCTTAATTCTTAGCCTTATTTTCTTTACAATGTTCATTAATTTACGTGGAAAACGTATATAAGGAGGAACCAACCATGTTCATCGACATCGATCATATCCAATTAGCTGCTCCGAAAAATAGTGAAGCTGCTTATAGACATTTCTTTCATGACATCTTAGGTATGCCTGAAATAGAAAAACCAGACAATCTAAAAAAACGCGGCGGCGTATGGTTCAAGTGCGGACAGCATGAAGTACATATCGGTATTCAAGAACCCTTTACCCCCGCAACGAAAGCACATCCAGCCTTTATCGTGAAAGACTTAGCTCTACTCAAAGAAACATTACACGCACACAACATCGAGACAATTGAAGATGAACCACTTGAAAACGCGATTCGCTTTTATGTGAATGACCCTTGCGGAAATCGCCTAGAGTTTTTAGAGCGTATTTAGTGTGAGGAATAAAAAAAAGCCCCTATGATTTCTCGAAATCATAGGGGTTATTCATTTGTATCTCTATATTTTTTCAGGATATACCTTCTCAAAACGGTCACAAACCGTCAACATATCTTCTGTAAATACTAAACCATACTGAGGTAATGTACGACCAAAGAAAGCAATATGTGCCTTCTTCCACTCATCATAAGTCCCCTCTCCTTCAGCTAATGCAAAATCTACAGGTACTTCGTTAAATGGATAAATATCAATAGCGTATGATTTAATAATTGCAACTGGCTGATTTTGACTATCTAATACAATTTGATGATCGCCCACTTTCGGAAGTGGATCTCCTTCAATTTCATATAGTGGATAGCTCGAACAAGTTGCTGTTTTCGTTCCATTCACAACTAAACTTGCAAGCCAGTCTGCTTTTTCTCCGAACTGAAAAGCTTCCGTATAACGAACACCCTCTAGCCCCTCTAACTCACAATAACGCTGCCAAAAAGATTCAATTTGATTCATTTTTGTAACCCCTTTATTAAAATTTAACTAAAAATAGCTCAAGTTCACTAAAGAAACATGAGCCTAATGATTAGTATACACAAAAAAACCACACACAACCCTCAGTCGTGTGTGGTTCATTCATATAGATCCTATTAGTCTTGAATCGCTGCTTCAAGTGCAACAACCATCATGTCTTTGAACGTTGTTTGGCGTTCTTCTGATGATGTTGCTTCACCTGTGATTAGGTGGTCAGAGATTGTTAGGATTGATAATGCTTGTACGTCGTATTTTGCTGCTAGTGTGTAAAGTGCTGCTGTTTCCATCTCAACTGCTAGTACACCGTAGTCTGCTAGTAGTTCGTTTGGATTTTTGTCGCCGTAGAATAGGTCCGCTGTGTATACGTTACCTACGCGTAGGTTTAAGCCTGCTTCTTTACCTGCGTTGTATGCTTTTAATAATAAATCGAAGTCTGCGATTGGTGCGAAGTCTAAGCCACCGAATTGGATTTCGTTCATTTTTGAGTCTGTTGTAGCACCTTGTGCGATGACAACGTCACGTACTTTTACGTCGCGTTTTAATGCGCCTGCTGTACCTACACGAATTAATTTTTTACAGCCATAATCTTTCATTAATTCTGTTGCGTAGATTGAGATAGATGGAACGCCCATGCCTGTTCCTTGTACAGATACACGTCTACCTTTGTATGTACCTGTGTAACCGAACATGTTACGTACGTCATTATATTGTTTTACGTCCTCTAAAAATGTCTCTGCGATAAATTTAGCGCGTAGTGGATCTCCTGGTAATAATACGATTTCTGCGATTTCGCCTTGTGCAGCGTTAATGTGAATGCTCATGTTTTTCCCTCACCATTCCTGTATATTTTTGAAAACAAATGCTCTTTTTAACTCGCTTGGAAGTCTTCATTCTATGCTATTGTAACTTAATGTCTGACATCTGACAATCTAAAAACTTATTTTTCACGCTCTACGTATAATACCCAAAAATCATCGAACGTAATCGCTGTCATATCAGGGTCTGCGGCTTCCTCAATGTAACGTGAAAGTTCATCAAAGTCCTCCGATTGTTTTGGAAAGGTATGATCTAAAAACATCGCTTCTGCAAATCGTGCAAAAACATCATTTTTACCTCCTCCTCTGTAAGTTAATGCAAATTGATAGAAACTATGTCGCATATATATTCTCCTTAACTAGTAAATTAGAATTGGTTTTTTGAAATTTTTGTATGGCTTTTTTACTTCTGTTTCCGTAATATATAGAATAGATAGAAAATTTCAAATTACGTAAAGTAGGTGACACGATGGTTATGACAAAAAAGAAAGTACCCACTTCTAAAAAAGCTACGAAACGAAGTAAGAAAAGTTCTAAAAACAATGCCACTCCCCCAAAATTTTTAAAATCATTCAAGGTTCTTAAATTAATTCGTGGGCGTGTAGTACTTGTTTTCGCAGTCCTCACCATTATTTTAGCAGCGATGCTTATTGTATCTTACAATAATACAGAACGCTTGAAAGATGAACTCAAAACACTGACGGGTAAAAATGTAGATCAGCAAATGCGCGTCAATTTACTCGCTGGTGAAATTGCACAACTATCCAACTTAGAACAGAGCTTTATTATAACAGGTAGCGATGTATATCTTGGACAATATGAAGAACAAAAAGAGACAATTGACAAAACACTTCAAGATCTACATAAAGCCTTTAATAAAAAAGGTGATGCGCGTGACCGAATTGATTCGATTGACCAATTTTATAATAACTATTTAACCTATTCTAAACGCGTCATTGATGTTCGTAAAGAGAGTGGTTTAGATGCGGCACAACGAATTGTTCAGATTGGAACAGGTGCTAAAGCTATGTCTTATGTAGATATCCACATAGACATGATGAATAAGGTATTAGCTAAAAATACGGATGCACAAATTAAAAAAGTAGAAAAAAGCACGGAAGTTTCGATGATTATTTTCTTCGTTTTAACATTATTGTCGATCATTCTCGTATTTATGTCAGGTACAGCGATCTTCCGTACAATTAAAGTGAATACGCACAAAATTAATCGTTCACTATTGGATATGGCAAGTGCAGGTGGTGACTTAACAAAACGTCTTGAAATTAAAAATGACGATGAATTTGGTCAAATCTCTGCTAGTACAAACACATTAATTGAGTCGATTGCGAATTTAGTGCGAAAAGTCAGTGCTTTAACAGAGAATGTATCTGCAAGTGGCCAACAACTGACTGCTTCTGCACAGGAAAACGCGACAACAATTCAACAGATTGCGAACTCAACTGCGGAAATCGCAGAGAGCAGCGAACAGACGATTCGTTCAATGGAGCAATCATCTAACAAAATGTCACATCTAGAAGAAACAACACTGCAACTGAATGATGATGCACAGGATTTACGTCAAACTTCAGCGACAATGCGTGAAGCAGCAAAAGAAGGACAAAATAAAATCCAACAGTCTGCAAAATCGATGATGGAGATTGAAGAAGTTATTGCGAATACGAACCAAACTGTCACAGGTCTTGGTGAAAGTTCTGAGGAAATCACATCGATTATCGGAACGATTACGAGTATTGCTGAACAGACGAACTTACTTGCCTTAAATGCGGCGATTGAAGCGGCACGTGCAGGTGAACATGGTAAAGGTTTTGCGGTTGTAGCAGATGAAGTCCGAAAGCTTGCAGAACAATCACAACGCGCTGCAAGTGAAGTAGCAACGATTGTCCACACGATTCAAGACGAGATTTCGGTCATGGTCAAGCAAAATGAGGCTGGCGTGTCGAAAGTCATTCAAGGGGTCGAAATTACGAATGAAACGATTCAAACATTCGATGCCATTACACGCGAGACAGAGAAAACGATTCGTATTATTGAAAACATGGTAACGCGAATCGCTGAGACGAAGAATGTCAGTCAAGATGTTATGCAGTCGTTCATCGCAGTAAACTCGATGGCAGAACATACAGCACATCAAGCGGATCAATCGGCAGCGGCGGCTGAACAAGGCTCTGCATCTATTCAAGAAATTTATGCATCTTCTGAAGAATTGTCACGTCAAGCAGATTCATTACGTGATTTAGTTCAACAATTTAAAATTTAATCTGACCAAAGACTAGGCTAGCTAAGTATTTACTTTGCTTCTGTCCTAGTCTTTGTTTTTTATTTCCATATCAAATGCCCTATTTTTCATAAAATAACATTTTTCTCGCAACATAAACGGATATTCCCTATTCTTTTATGATAAAAAGTGCTAGTATAAGCAATCGAGGAGTGATTCAAAATGAAATTAACAAAATACGTATTAGCATTTGGGATGTTAACAGGTGCTACTCTACCTTATACTTTACCTGCTACGGAAGCTTTTGCTGCCACAAAAAAAGAAGGTGTTGTGTCAAAAGACGTAATCGTACGTGCGGCATCTACACCAAAATCAAAAAATCTTGGTACATTAACAAAAGGAACAAATGTTACGATTTATAAAGAAACAACATATTGGTACCAAGTGAAGTTCAATAATAAATTGGCTTATATTTCAAAAGATTACGTGAAGTTGAATACAAAGAAAAAACCAACAACAACGAAGAAACCGACAACAACTAAAAAACCAACAACTGACACACTTGTATCAAAAGTTCCTTCAAAAAAAGCTGCAAATGCGACAATTAAATCGAATGTATATTACTATAAAACAGCTTCAACAAAAGGAAAATCACTTGGTATTTTGAAAAAAGGTACGAAAATTCATGTGAATTCTACAAGTAAATTTGGTTGGGTTGAGTTCGACTTCAACGGTCAAAAAAATTACGTCTACAAAGACTTTGTAACAATGACAAAAAAATAATCAAATGGGAATCGTAGTTTAGACTACGGTTCTTTTTTTATCTTCTCTAAATTCTGAATAATTATTTAATTTAGCTTGAAATTTCGCTGTTTGCATGGTAAGATTCCATTAATTGACTAATAATCGATTAATTAAATAGGTTTTCTTATCGAGAGAGATGGAGGGACATGGCCCGATGAAATCTCAGCAACCCCCTCTTTAAAGGGACAGGTGCTAAATCCAGTAAGACGCAGTTCTTGAAGATAAGAAGAATCACTCTTACATAGAGTTTTCTTCTTACTATTAGAAGAAAACTTTTTTTATTACACAAAAAAGGATGAGGACAATGACAAAAATCGAAACACTTTTAACTCAGGTGGGAACACATTCAGATGAAAAAACAGGTGCAATCAACGCCCCAATCTACCTTTCAACTGCTTACCGCCATGCAGGTCTTGGAGAATCAACAGGCTTTGATTACACGCGTACAAAAAATCCAACGCGATCGGTATTAGAGGAGGAATTTGCACGTTTAGAAGGCGGAGATGCTTGTTTCGCCTGTAGTAGCGGTATGGCTGCAATTCATTTAATCCTCTCGCTATTTAAAACAGGTGATGCAGTGATTTACCCGGAGGATTTATATGGTGGCACATACCGACTGGCAACACAATATGAAGCACAATATGGTATTCAAGCAATCTTTAACGACTTTTCATCTCTTGAAGAGGTGGAACAACTTGTTATTGAACATCCTGTTAAGGCGATTTTCTTAGAAACGCCGACGAATCCTTTAATGCAGGAAATTTCTATCGAAGAATGTGTGAAAATTGCGAAAAAATATGGCATTTTATTGATTGTCGACAATACATTTTTAACACCGTACTATCAACGCCCAATTGAGTTAGGTGCAGATATTGTTATGCATAGTGGCACAAAATATATTGGTGGACATAATGATGTATTAGCAGGACTGGTTGTGTCAAAAGGTACTGAACTAAGTGAACGTCTTTTCTTACAACATAATGCGATTGGTATGACACTCTCACCTTTTGATAGCTGGTTACTACTTCGCGGTTTAAAAACACTACACCTTCGTATGAAACAACATACAGCAAACGCTCAGGCGATTGTGGCATTTTTAGAGAAGTCGCCACATATACGTGACGTTTTATATGCTGGACGCGGTGGCATGGTATCCTTCCGTCTACAATCTGGAAAACAGATTGATCCATTCTTACGTAATTTAAAACTGATTGCTTTCGCTGAAAGTTTAGGCGGTGTGGAATCATTTATTACGTACCCAACAACGCAAACACATGCAGACATTCCGGAAGAAATTCGTAATGCGCGTGGCGTAGATGATTCACTTCTTCGTTTCTCAGTTGGCATTGAGGAAGCAGAAGATTTAATTGCGGATTTACAAAACGTATTTAACGTATTAGAAAGCGAGGCTGTTGTACATGACTAAAGAGCAAATTGAAACAATATTAATTACAGGTGCTACAAAACATGATTACGAAGCAAAATCGGGAGCTGTTAATGTACCGATTTACGCTTCTTCTACCTTCGACCAAGAGCATTTCGATGCTTTTGGCCCATATGATTATAGTCGTTCTGGTAACCCAACGCGCGATGCACTTGAGCGAACAATTGCACAGCTTGAAAATGGTTCACGTGGCTTTGCTTTTGCATCAGGAATCGGTGCCATTTCAGCAGCTTTACTTACATTAAATGCTGGTGACCATATTGTTGTAACGAACGAAGTATATGGTGGTACTTATCGCTTTGTAACAACGCTTTTACCGAAGTACGGGATTACGCATACCTTCGCTGACTTTACAGATTTAGAAGCGATTGAAGCAGCGATTCAGCCGAATACAGTTGTACTCTATGCTGAAACACCTGCAAATCCACTGCTTGGGATTACGGATTTAGAAGGTGTCGTTAAAATTGCGAAGAAGCGCCAATTAAAAACATTCGTTGATAACACATTTATGACACCTCTTTATCAAAAACCACTCGACTTAGGAGCAGACGTTGTACTGCATAGTGCGACAAAGTTTTTAGGTGGTCATAGTGAAGTCATTGCAGGGCTCGCTGTCACAAAAGACGAAGAACTCGGTCAAGCGATTTATGCGATTCAAAACGGGATGGGCGGTATTCTTGGACCACATGACTGCTTCTCTGTCATTCAAGGAATTAAATCATTACATGCACGACTTGAGATGTCGTCACGTAATGCACAAAAAATCGCAGAATTTTTACAACAACATGAAGATGTAGTCGATGTTTACTATCCAGGATTACCGACACATCCTGGTTATGACATTCATAAGCGTCAAAGTACTTCTGGAGGTGCCGTTCTATCATTTAAACTACCAACTCGTGACTTCACAAAAGTATTTGTAGAAAGCATGCAAATCCCAATCTTCGCTGTTAGTTTAGGTGGTGTCGAGTCGATTCTCTCGTATCCTGTTACGATGAGTCACGCCGCCATTCCACAAGAAGAACGTGAAAAACGTGGTATTACAGATGGTTTACTTCGTCTATCTGTTGGACTTGAACATGTTGACGATTTAATTGCAGATATTTCACAAGCACTTGAAAAAGCAAAAGTAACTGTATAAATAGAAAAAGAGGACTTCAGCGTGAGCTGAGGTCCTCTTCATTATTTTATTTATTAAATAGTACTAGATATCTACCGTAACCTTCTTTTTCTAAATCATCCACTGGAATAAAGCGAAGTGCCGCTGAATTGATACAGTAGCGTAGGCCGCCTAATTCTTTCGGACCGTCTGGGAAGACATGTCCTAAATGTGAATCTGCTTCCTTACTACGCACTTCTGTACGAACACTAAGTAAGCGACGATCTTCTAATTCTGTCAATTCTGTTTCATCAATTGGTTTGGCAAAAGCAGGCCAACCACAACCTGAATTGTACTTATCTGTTGAAGAAAATAATGGTTCACCCGATACGATATCCACGTAGATTCCCTCTTCAAAATGATTATCATATTCATTTTGATAAGGTGGCTCTGTTCCTTCTTCTTGTGTCACGTGATATTGTAATGGTGTTAATTCTTTTAAACGTTCTTCTTTATTTTTCATGTTGAGTCCCCCAATGTTTCTCTTGAAAAGCAGCGCGTCCTGAACCGACATGATAGCGTTCATAATGCTCTGGATTTTTACGATAATAATATTGATGGTATTCTTCTGCTAAATAGAATTTTTTCGCTGGTAAAATCGGTGTGACAATCTCATGTCCGAACTTCCCAGAGGCTTGTAACTTTGCTTTTGACTTCTCTGCAATGCGTTTTTGTTCTTCTGTTGTATAGAAGATAGCTGTTCGATAAGATGAGCCACGATCATAGAATTGCCCGCCTTCATCCGTTGGGTCGATTAATGTCCAAAATGTTTCCACTAATTTCTCATAGGGATACACTGTTGGGTCATATTCAATCTCCACCACTTCATAATGACCTGTTAAATCGAGGCATACCTCTTCGTATGTTGGATTTTCTGTATGTCCTCCAGAATAACCTGATAGGACTCGAATAATCCCTTCTTCTTTATCAAAAGGCTTTACTAAACACCAAAAACATCCACCTGCAAAAATTGCTTTTTCAGTAGCCATCGATTTCACTCCTTTTCATTATTTTTTAGGAATAACGATTTGTAGCGTAATTTCTTTTTTCTCTAGATTAAAGGTTTTCGCACGTAAATGCGCTGTTCCTACACCATCAATTGGTAAATTGAATGAAGATAGGTCAATATAAGCTGTTTTCTCGCTCGGCTGAATTGTCAACCATTCGGGTAAGCCACCACTATCTCTTACCAATTGTAAAGCTGTTCGAGATGGTAAATCAAGCATTCCGACTTTTACATTTGTTTGATATAACTCTAAATTCCCTTTATCGTCTACTTTTGGTTCAAAAGCAAGCGTAACAGGTACTGTAACACCTAATACTTCTACATTACTTTTTAAAATCAATTCCTTATCTACTTCTAACCATAATTGAATATTCTTTGTATCATTTGAATTCTGAATGAGTGTATTCGCTAAATCCTCAAATTCTTTTGGTGTTGTTGAAATATTAACACTACTACCTGTTCGATTAATCGCTTCTGGTTTTGGCATGTCTTCTTTACCACTTAACATTAAAATAATAAGTGCAGCAAACCCAAGTATAATCAATGTTAAAAGTGTAAGGAATGCCACTTTCCATTTATTCATTTACTGTTTCTCCCTTCATCTTCATGCGACCGTTTGATTTTTTATAGACACTTACTGTATCCAATGTCTCAAAAATACGATTCTTCATGTTTGTATACCCTTTTGCATTCGGATGAAAATAGTCATCGCTATAAACTTCTGCTTTATTTGTATGAAATAAATCTACAGTTGGTACAAAAATGGCATATGCATCTTTTTCTACGATATTTTTCATATCTTGATTCCATTCATCTAGAATTTTTTCAAACTCAGATGTATCTTCTGCATATACAGTTAAAGGATTATATACGCCCACCGCAATAATCGGTGCTGTTTGATTTTGCGCACGAATTAATTTAAAAATTTCTATGTAACGTTTTTCATAATTCGGGCGTTCTGTATCAAAATGCTGTCTTTCTAAAGTGGTGAAATTTTCTCTTAAAATTTTCATCAAATCATTTCCACCTATGGTCATCGTAATGATGTCTGCTTTTTTTAATGCATCATTGATTTCACCACTCTTTAACTGCGTGAGTAATTGATCTGAACGTCTACCCTTTTTAGCAGTTTGCGTAATGTTTACTTTCTCAACGCCATCCATTTTTTCTGGCATCTCTTTTGCAAGACGCCCCACATAACCACCTGCATCTTTTTCATCTCCAACACCTACAGTTAAGGAGTCACCTAATGCAACTAGTTCAATCTCTTTTTTAGGTAATACTTTTTCTCGACTAAATACCCCTGTATCACGAATTGCTTCCGTTGCGCTACAGCCTGTCAACGCGAGTAACATGAAGGTGAGTAGGAGTATATGATACTTTTTCAAACACGTTCCACCTTTCTGAACCGAAAAAGAGAATCGCCCTGTTGTGCGATTCTCATCTCTTTCATTTCTCAATAAACGATTCGTCGATTGAAAACACATACAAAACGTCTTAACTTCCTTTTATTGTAACAATGTTTTCTTTTATTTAAAAGGGATATTATTCAGTATAGTAACAAAAACCAATTGCACCAGGACCTGTATGTGTACTAATAATTGGCGAGGTAAAACTGTACTTTAAATCATTGAATCCACTTTTTTGAATTTGTTCGGCAAGAGGTTCAGCCATCTTCATACCATTTGCGTGTTCAATCGTCACGCCAAGTACTTTTTTGCCTGCTGTATCTTCTTCAAATTGCTTAAACAAATACTTTGTAACGGCTTTGTAGCTACGTACTTTTGTTACAAGATTATATTCTCCACCTTCTAAGTTCGCAATTGGTTTAATATTGAGTAAAGAACCGATTAGACTCGTCGCTTTACCGATTCGTCCGCCTTTTACCATGTTTTCTAATGTATCAATTACTACGTAAAGGTGTGTATTTTGTCTTACATGTTCAATACGAGCTAAGATGTCATCTAAATGTTGACCTTCTTGCGCCATTTTTGCTGCTTCTAATACTTGGAACCCTAGCGCTCCAGATGTAAAGCGTGAATCAACAACCGTTACATGCGCATCTGAAATAGCTGCGGCTGCCTCTGCCGATTTTACAGTACCACTCATACCACCTGTCATCGTAATGACTAATACTTCATCGCCATCTTTACCAAGCTCATTAAATAATTCTTCGAATACACCTACTGCTGGCTGTGAGCTTTTTGGTAACTCTTTTGACTCTCCCATACGCTCTAAAAACTGTTCAGGTGTAATATCAACACCGTCTATATATGTTTGTCCATTAAATTGAATTGATAACGGTACAATATGAATGTCATACTTTGCTATATCTTCTTTTGTAATTCCACTTGTTGAATCGGTTACGATATGAATACGTCCCATTTCTAGCACATCCTTTAAAATTTGCCTTCGTGCATCTTGTTGTGTTTTTGCACAATGAGCTTTCTTATTTTCTATTTTACTTTCTTTTGTCATGTTATACATGTGACAAATGTCAATTCTTTTTAAAGTTAAATTGTTTCATAATGGAATTATCACAAGTTGTTCAAATTTAAGGAGGGATGCATCATGAATGGTGCACTAGATGATTACAAAACAAAGAGAGAAGAATTTTGGAATGCTATTACACATGGTATTGGATTCATTCTCGCGATTCCTGCCTGTATTCTTCTTATTTTGCAAGCAGAAAAGATGGAATCTCCCCTCTACATGATGAGCTTCACGATTTTCGGGATTTCAATGATGATTCTCTTTTTAGCTTCCACTTTATTGCATAGCGTACCAGAGCGTTATAAAAAAATCTGTTCGATCATTGATCACTCGTCCATTTATATTTTAATCGCAGGAACTTATACGCCATTTGCGCTACTTGCAATCGGCGGGAAATTAGGTTGGGCGATTTTCGCATTAGAATGGGGTTTAACAATCATCGGCATTTTATTCAAAGTATTCTTCATTCATCGCTTTGAAGCATTATCGCTCATCTTTTACATTGCGATGGGCTGGGTCATTATTTTTGCATTCAACCCCGTCATCTCACATATTACGATGAACGGATTTTGGATTCTATTAACAGGCGGTATTTTATATACTGTTGGCGCTTATTTCTATGCGAATAGAAAAATCCCTTATAACCATGCGATTTGGCATCTATTCGTTTTAGGCGGTAGTGCGATGATGTTCATTTGTATTATTGGATATGTTTAATTGAGAAGGTTGGAGTAATATCCAATCTTTTTTATTTGGGGATAGAGAGGTGTAGAAGGACATTCGACCGGCATTTTGGGGCACTCGAGGGCGATTCGGGACATTCGCTCATTCAAACGGGACATTCGAAAGCGAAAATGGGGCACTCGCCCTTCGATCCGAGACATTCGCTCGTTCAAACGGGACATTCGAGGGCGAAAATGGGGCACTCGAACAAACAACCTTAATTGCTCCCTTTCTGTACTTTCTTCAAGGCTTTTGAGTAATAGAAAGGGACTTGAATTGTCTACAATCGTGTGAAATCGAACATTCGACCGGCGAAACGGGACATTCGTTGAAGTGGTTGGGGCATTCGAGAACGAAATCGGGGCATTCGCTCGTTCAAATGGGTCACTCGCCCAAACAACCTAAATTGCTCCCTCTCCGCACTTTCTTCAAGGCTTTTGAGTAATAGAGAGGGACTTGAATTGTCTACAATCGTGTGAATTCGAACATTCGCCCAGCGAAATGGGTCACTCGTTGAAGGGGTTGGATCACTCGCACCTCGAAACGGGACATTCACTCGTTCAAACGGGTCACTCGAGGGCGAAAATGGGGCACTCGCCCAAACAACCTTAATTGCTTCCTTTCCGCACTTTCTTCAAGGCTTTTGAGTAATAGAAAGGGACTTGAATTGTCTACAATCATGTGAATTCGAACATTCGACCGGCGAAACGGGACATTCGTTGAAGTGGTTGGGGCATTCGAGAACGAAATCGGGTCATTCGCTCGTTCAAACGGGACATTCGAGGGCGAAAATGGGTCACTGCTCCTATCCATATCAAAAAGAGAAATCCCATACAAATGAGATTTCTCTTTTCTACTTATATTATTGCTGTGCAAAGACTTGCGTTGCGACAGAGCTATACCAACCAGTTGTCGGACTCTTCACTACGCCCACACCTACGCGATTGTAATTTTTATTGAGGATATTGGCTTTATGTCCTGGTGAGTTCATCCACATATTCATATATTGCGCTGCTGAACTCGCTCCTGCTGCAATATTTTCACCACTTGCCCAGTACCAGTAATTCCACTGATTTACGAGTGTATAATAAGGACCATATGTGCTTGTTGCATAATGTGAGAAGTAGCGATGTGTTATCATATCATATGCACGAAGTACGGCGATTTTTGATAATGTCTCATCTTTCACTAATGGTTGTGCGCCAACTTTAGCACGTTCTGCGTTCATAATCTTTAAAATTTCGTCTTGCTGTGCTTGAATTCCTTTTGATACAAAAGGATCGATATACGGTGGTGCTGTAATCCAACCGCTCGCAATTTTAATACGCTTATTTTTAATCGACGTACCTTCTACTTTTGAAATACCATATGTAGCTTTACCACTCGATGTTTTGGTAGAAGATGTTGCATAGACTGGCTTTGTTTCATGAATAAATACATAGTCCCCGACAAGACCTGTTTTAATCCAATGATTTGCTGATGTTTTATACCAGCCACCTGTTGATTTTTCAATCAACGATAGAGTCGTACCCGCTTTTTTCAGTGCATGACGACCATAACCACCTTTTACCGTGAAAGGTCTTGTATCTTCTTTTAGTTTATAACTTTTGGCTTTAACGATTACTTTTCTTTTTACTTTCAAAGTTTGTTTTTTTGAAATAGTAACTTGATACATATATGTGTATGTCCCAACTTTATTTGTGTTGGCTTTGCCTGTTATTTTAATTTTCTTTGTAAGGCTCTTACCTTTTGCATCAACAGCTGTTACACCTTTTTTTGGATCAAATGTACCTCCAAGTGTAATTGTTTTTGTTGTTGCCCCTTTAATTGCTGGCTTTGTTGCCGCTTGTGCAGCTGTACCAATTGTACATGTCATCAACATCGCAAATAGTACAACATATAGAACTTGCTTAAATGTGTTTCGCATCCTATTTCCTCCTACTAAAAAAACACTATACTACAATAGTAGTACAGTGCTTATCTTTTTTCATAAATTGTGTAACGGAAAGTAAAACCATTCGCTTCATGGTTTTCCGTTGTAGTCTTTTCTACCCAACCTTCATATGATGGGAAAAATGTATCGCCTTCAAATGAATGGTCGATTTTTGTAATGTATAGACGGTCTGCTAATGGCAATGCCTCTTTAAAGATTTGCTCGCCGCCAATCACCATCTGTTCTTCTGCATCTTTTGTCAGCTCAAGTGCTTCTTCTAAACTATGTACAATTTCTGCTCCTGCTGCTTCGTATGCCTTGTTACGTGTAATAATAATATTACGACGCCCCGGGAGTGGACGACCAATTGACTCAAATGTATTGCGTCCCATAATAATTGGTTTTCCCATTGTTTTTTCTTTGAAATACGCTAAATCGCCTGGTAAGTGCCACGGCATTTCATTATTCAGACCAATTACACGATTATTATCATGTGCTACAATTAAAGAAATCATCTCTTTACACCTCTCTTTCTATCTTTTCTATTCTAATAGAAGAAACACTGGATTTCACTCTTTTTCTCCATAATGAGTAATACATGCTAAAAATAGCAACTTTTCACACAATCTTCACTTTTGTTTTTCGATCTTTTTTGCTACTGTTAAAAAAAGGGAGTGAGTAAATGAAACTACTATTTGAACAAACTTGGGACAGAACCATTTCACATCAAGATCGCACATTAATTGAACAAATTTTCGAATATTGTAATAAGGATGTGTGCTATACACATATTCGAACAGCGATGAACCACAAGAATGAACAACTTGTCACATTACTTGTTCATAATACAACAGATTACACCATTACATTCCAAGAACGTTTTGTCCGCTTTGGTGATTTAGAGGGGATCTTTACGATTCCTAAACTAACTATTCCCCCTTACACGAGCATGCCCTGGACTTTCATTTTCAAATCATAACTAAAAAATCAGCTAGTATGCAGAACATCTAGCTGACTTTTTGTATTACACCGCAATTGGTGCTTTAATACTTGGGTGCGGATTATACCCCTCGATTTTTAAATCTTCCATTTCATAATCGAAAATAGATGCCTTTTCTTCATTTAATACAAGTGTTGGCAATTCGCGGTGTTCACGTGACATCTGTTCTTCCACTTGTGCTAGGTGGTTTTTATAGATGTGTGCATCACCTAAGGTATGAATGAACTCGCCTACTTCTAAACCACATTCTTTTGCGATTAAATGCGTTAATAGTGCATATGAAGCGATGTTGAATGGTACTCCTAAAAAAACATCTGCTGAGCGTTGATATAATTGGCACGATAATTTTCCGTCTGCTACATAGAACTGGAATAATGTATGACAAGGTGGCAATGCCATGTCATCTACTTCGGCTGGATTCCATGCACTCACAATATGGCGACGAGAGTTCGGATTTTCTTTAATTGACGTAATGACTTGTTTAATTTGGTCAATCGTTCCCCCATCTGCTGATGGCCATGAGCGCCACTGTTTACCATAAACAGGTCCTAAATCACCATATTTTTCAGCAAATGCCGCATCTTCTACAATACGTTCTTGGAATATACGCATCTGTTCCTCATAAACTGGCGCAAAATCTTCGTCTGTTACAGCACGACGTCCGAAATCTGTCATATCAGGTCCTGTGTATTCCTCGCTTGTCACCCATTTTTCAAATGCCCATTCATCCCAAATATGATTATTTTGTGCGATTAATGTACGAACATTCGTATCGCCCTTTAAAAACCATAATAACTCTGTCGCAATTAAGCGAAAAGCAGTACGTTTTGTTGTTAAAAGTGGAAAACCCTTTTGTAAGTCAAAGCGCATTTGATAACCGAATGTACTCCATGTACCTGTACCTGTACGGTCTCCTTTTGCATGACCTTCTTCTAATATATGTTGGCAAAGCGTTAAATACGCCTCATCTACGTGATTCTTCATTGTCATTCTCCTTAAAACTGTTTGTGTTTCATTATAACAAAACGAAAGGAACCGTACCATCCTTCATACGATTCCTTCCGTTACTTTATTCTGTAATAGCGTGTTTTGCTGCCTCTGCTTGATCCTCTTTTGAAGCTGGAATAATTAAGTTTAAAATTAGTACTGCGATTGCACCAACAGCTGTTCCTGATGATAAGATGTAATTCACGAAGTCAGGTACACTACTCATCACTTCTGCTGGAATCCCCATTGTACCAATTGTTAAAAGGATTGGAATCCCGATGACCATCATATTACGGTCATTAATTGTTACTTTTTGAATAACTTTTAAACCGTTCATGATAATCGCCACACAAACAATACCGAAAATAGCATTAATAACTGTCAGTGGTACACATGTAATAATTGTCGCTAATTTTGGCATTAAGCCTAGTAAGACTAAAATAATCCCTGCTGCAATGATTGCGCGTTTACTCGCTACTTTTGTAATTGCGATAATCCCTGCATTTGATGAATAACCTGTCATTGGTGTACCACCAGCGATTCCACCAACGAAACAGCCAAGACCTTCACCAACTGCTCCTTTATTTAAGCGTTTTTCATTCAACTTTTCGCCTGTTACGGTTGATACAACGAACCATGTACCTGTTGTCTCAATTAAGATAATGAAATAAATGAATACCATCGTTAAAACAGCTTGTAAATTAAACTCTGGTTTACCGAATGGGAATGCTGTCGGTAGAGAGAACCATTTCGCCTCTGCTACTTTCGCAAAACTAACTGAACCGAAGAATGATGCAACAATCGTTCCGACAATAATCGCAATAACAACAGACGTTAAACGGAAGAATGTACCTGAACCACTCGTTTTTCTACCTAATAACATCATAACAACTAAGACAATTGCTGTTACTGCCGATACGATTAAGTTTGTTTTTACATCGCCGTCATAAAGACTTGTAAAAGCTGTCGGCATTAATGAGATACCGACAATAACAATCACTGTCCCACCCACTAATGGTGGAATGATTTTCTTAACGGTTTTCGCAAATACTTTTAATGGATAACCAAGTAATGCAATTAACAATGCACCAGGTAATAATGCACCGAATACAGCTCCTAAACCTAATTTACCACCAATGGCTGCAAGGGCACCAACTGGAATGTATGATGGTCCTTGAACAACAGGTAGTTTTAGTCCCCCAACCGTTTGAATCAGTGTTGCAATCCCTGCTGCTAAAAAGCACATTTGTACGAAGAAAGATGTATCACTGCCTAATGCAAGTAAGCTCGCGATGATGATCGGTGCTATGTATAAATCCATGGCTAATACATGCTGTGTGCCAAGTAAAAACGCTCTCCCCCATCCAATCTTTTCATTCACCCCAATAAAATTGTTCGTGTTTTCCTTTGGATTCTCCACTTGAACTGCTCCTTTAATTTCAATTTACGTCTTAACAAGTTGTATGTACATCTTTTAAAATAAAGGGATTCGATTGTTCCCTTTCAAAACTATATTTGCATTATACAAACGTTTTTTTGAATTGTAAACACCAAAATACATACATTATTAAAATTTTAAACTTAAAATGTTCGTGTTTTATATTGACGACTCCTTTCTCTATCCTATAGAATAAAGCTATACCATTTAGCTAGTTAAGGAGTAGATGTACATTGATGAAAGATGAAGTTTTGCGTAACGATTGGATTGTCGTTTGCAAAGAGGAAGATGTAAAAGAACAGCCATTACAACAAATCGTACTTGGGGAACGTATTGTATTATTCCGTAACCGTAAAGGAATTCATGCATTCAAAGATTTATGTATTCACCGCGGAGCAGCACTATCGCTTGGTTGTGTAAAAGACGACCAATTAGTTTGTCCATATCATGGTTGGCAATATGATGATGAAGGTCATTGCACGAAGATTCCACAATTACCTGAGGGCAAACAAATTTCACAAAAAGCACAGGCATTCAAATATGGCTGTAAAGTGGCGTATGGTTTTGTATGGGTGAATTTAAATAATAATCATCCTGATTTTTTCCCATATGAAGAAGTGACAGGCGGCGAGTTCCGTAATGTATTATGGGGACCGCAATCTGTGGAAGCAAAACCACCACGTATTGTAGAGAACTTCTTAGATGTTGGTCACTTAGCGTTCGTACATGAAGGCTACTTAGGTGTACAAGACAAACCTGTTATTGGTGATTATCGCGTAATTACAGAAGACGAACGTATTTACACAACACCAATTGATGTCTTCCAACCTGATCCAGATGGTTCTGGACAATCGAAGAACGTGTACTATACATATGAAGTATTACGTCCTTTAACCGTTCGTTTCACAAAAGAAGAACCAAATAACGGGACGAAGATGACAATCCTTCTAACAATCAAACCAGTTGAGGAATTAAAGTCGGTTGCTTACGGTATTTTGTCGTTCAATTATGAAACAGGACAAACAGATGAGGAGATTGTTGCTTTCCAAGATATGATCTTCGCACAAGATAAGCCAATTGTTGAAAATCAAAAACCTGAAGAACTACCACTTGATTTACAAGCTGAATTATCGCTAAAATTCGACAGATTAAGTATTGCATATCGCCAATACTTGAAAAAAACGGGCGTTACACTTGGCGTTGAATAATACTCATATCCAAATCGAGAACTAGAAAACAACTTACTTTACTACAAAAAGGAATGTAACAGCTGTTACATTCCTTTTTTCTGTTTTATAACATTTTTGATATGGAATATTTTATAAATTAAACGTGTTTAATTGAGAATTTATTTAAAAAATACTCAAATTAGAGTAATTTTAAGATGAATTTTTTGTGCATATTTTTCAAAAAATATCCTTTTATTTATAAAAAACCTTGTAATTTTTGGAAAAAAACGAGCGAAAAACGCTAAAAATAAAAAAATTTTTCACGAATTTAGGGGTTGATTTTTTAAAAGTTTTACACGTTATTATTTTCTTTCCCAGAAAGTCTCAAAAATCAATCTTTTATTATTATTCAATAAAAAGAATTTTTATTCATTTTCAATCATTCTTTTTTTAATTAATAATAATTCTTTTTCATCTATTTATCGAGCTTTTTCGACACTCTACTAACACATCTCTAAAAAACCCATTGTATTAAGGTTGAATATTTTAGCACTAAAATATTTTATTCTAAATTATGACAATACTTTTTTGACCTATTTCCCAACTACTTTTTTCTTTATAAATAGCGATTTACAGCCAATTCACAGTGTTGACACATTTCTAACCTTCCGTTAATATTTGTACAGCAAACAGCTGTTGCGGCACTTAAAAAAATAAAAAAGGTCTCTCAGTTTTAAAAATGATTCATTCATACATCATATTTTAGCTTTCATACTAAAAATCAAAATATCATTTTTTTAACATTTCACAAATTTAGGCAGAGACTATAGAAAGAGGTCCATCAAATGAAAACAAAGAAAAAACTTCATTACGCTTGGGTAATTTTAATTGGTGTAGCTCTAATGGTCGGTTTAACTAAAGCTGGTTTATCGACAATTGGTGGTTTATTCCTAACACCGATTACAACTGATTTAGGTATTGGTATGGGTAGCTTAACGCTATACTTCTCAATCGCTTCAATTGTAACGATGTTCTTCTTACCTTTAGCAGGTAAAATTATTGCGAAATATAATGTTCGCGTTGTATTAGTAGTAGCTATGCTATTACAAGCTGGTGGTTTTGCAGCATTCGGTTTAATGAACTCTGTATGGGGTTGGTACATCTTCTGTATCCCAATGTCAATCGGTTCTGTATTCTTAACTCAAATCGCAGGTCCTGTTCTATTAAACAACTGGTTTAAAAAACATAATGGTTTAGCTTTAGGGATCATGGTAGCAACTGGTGGTATTATCGGTTCAATCTTACAACCTGCTGCTGGTAACTTAATCGCAGACGCTGGATGGCGTAACACTTACTTCATCTTAGCTGGTGGAGTTGCAGCAATCGTTATTCCAATTATCTTATTAACAATTCGTTTTGCACCAAAAGATAAAGGTTTACAACCATTAGGTGCTGAAGAAGTAACAGATGCACAAGGAAACAGTGAACCACAAGTAATCAGTGGCGTATCTTTCGCAAAAGCGAAAAAATCAACTGCGTTCATCGCGTTATTCTTGTTCTTCTTCATTATTACATCAATCGCTTCATTCAGTCAGCATTTAGCACCGTTCGCTATGACAAATGACTACTCAATCAAATTCGCTGGTACTGCTCTTGGTATCATGCAACTTGGTATCGTAGTTGGCGCACTTTCATTCGGTATTTTAGCTGACAAAATTGGCGCTCGTAACACAGCAATTTTTGCAATGATTTTAGGTGTTGTACCAATTATCATTTTCTTATTAGTTCCACAAAGCCCTGCTATGTTCATCGTAGGTGTAACAATCTTCGGCTTTATAACATCTTCATTAGGTACATTAGGACCGTTATTAACTTCTTCATTATTTGGTATGAAGGATTATGCTCAAATCTACTCTCTAGCTGCAATTGGTCTTGCAGTAGCAGGGATCTTAGCGTTACCAGCATACGGTTTCATGTTCCAATTAACAGGTTCTTATAATTCTGTACTATTCGTAGTACTTGCTTTATTAGTAATTAACATCTTATTAATTATCTGGGCATTCGTTGGCAAGAAAAAATTACTTGCTCAAGGCGCTTGGGAAGAAGTGGCTGTTACAACAGAAGCTCCAAAAGAAGCAGCTGTTGCAGCAGAACCAAAAAACGCTTAATTCGTTCAAATAGGTAGAAACACATTTTACTCACGTTGTTTTTTATAGAAAAAGACGAGGACATAAACTGTTCTCAGTCATACAAAAAGGAGATTGCCTATGCAGTCTCTTTTTTGTATGACTTTTTTATAAAATAGCAAGCAACTTGTGTGTGGCATGCCGAATTTAATGGATTGTAAGGTAGAAGGTGTTTATCTAAAATATATACTTGCTCTATTTAAATCAAGGCCTCCTATTATTTTTACTAAAATTTACATTTATTAAAAAATAAGTTATTCTTATGTTGAGCAAAGAAGTCTTCGCTAACCTCAATAAATCAGAATTCAAGCGAAATTGGAGAATCACGATGAAGAAAAGCTACTCACGTTTATCATTATTGTTTAGTTTTTTAGGTATTATAATTATTTTTCTTGGTATCAAACAATCTTTCATCATAATGTTTTTGGGAATTGTTCTATTAATAGCTACATTCGTAATAGGTGCGATAGCAGTTGTTAAACGTGAACGTAGTAGTCTCATTATCTGGTCACTTTTTATTATATTTCTGTTCATATTACCATTTGTAAAACCATCTAATGCTTCTTTCACTGATTGGTTAGCCGTTCAACATCAATTCGATTGCCAAGACAAAGCATGTGTATCGAATACAGAAGATGAAAAAGGCTTTTTCTTATTGAAGGGATTGGCATTCTTGGTGGGTACACAACTCTTACATATAAAACTGTATTTGAATAATAACAATGAAACCATCAAAACATGTCATTTCGCAACAAAAAATCGGAACCACACCACAGTACGGTTCCGATTTTTTATTTACTTCAATTCTTTTTTCATCAAATCATAGCCACTTACATCATGCATGAGTTGTGTAATCAGCTGTTCTCTTGCTTCTTCATTAAATACTTCAATTTCTTCATTAGAATCACGTAGATAGTTTTTAGGCCATGATTTTTCGCGCTCTTTTTTTAATTCATTTAAAACAGCTTGATTCAAAGCAATCTCTTTTTCTTCTGCATCTACTGCTTTATAGAAAGCTTCATCAAAAAGGTACTGCGCTTCTGCCCACTTGCCTTTTGACTGTTGAATGGCTTGGCGAGCTACATCGATATAGATTTGTTCAGTTGGTGCTAAATCTGTCACTTGTACTACTTCGTAAGTGACACTGACTCCTTCTTCAGTATCTAATGTGATGGTTTGTCCCTCTTTCACAGATTCAAGGGTCGACCATTTACGCTCTAAATATTTCGGTAATAGTGCATCATCTTGTATTAGCGTTATCATCGTTCCATCTTCTGCTTCTAGTCGAATCTTTTGATCATGCTTATTTAAATGATTTGGTTGAAGCTGTGCAACTGCTTCTATACGAATAAATGGTAGTAAATCATCAAACAGTGCTGGTTGCGTATTATAAAGTAAATTCAAGTGGTAGGCTGATTCACTGAAAGGATGCACACCTTGTTCGTAATATTGTTCTTGAAGCTTTGGCTGTTTTTTCATCCAATTTTGAACTAATGGAAAATACAGTGCATGCTGGAATTGTTCTTCTTTCGGAATCTCATTCCACTCACGTTTATTATAGGCTTGAATTGATTCCTCACTCGTGTCTTTATAGTCTCCCTCTTTATTAAAACCATCTTCATTAAAGCCTTGTCGATTATAACCATAGCGGTCATAACCATCTTCATCATATCCTGCTGCATCATAACCATAACGGTCGTATGGCGATTTAAAATGCGATGGTTTACCTTCATGTGTAGTACCTTCTTTATTTATACCTAAACGGTTAAAACCATCTGGATCATACCCTTCTCGATCAAAACCATTCCGGTTATAACCACGTCGATCATACCCTTCTTTGTCATACCCTTCTTCATTAAAGCCTTCTTTTTTCACATAACTTGCAATGGTCTTTTCAATTTGTTTCTGACTTTCTTCTATATATATGGTAAAACTCTTGTATTTAACCTGATACATCATAAAATCTTTTGCTAATGTATAATTTTTGGCTTGTTGTTCTGTACGTGTATACTCTTTGTTGTCTGCCGATTCTGTACAACCAGTTAATAGTAAAGTACCGCACAATAAACTAGCTGTAACGATTTTTTTCATACAATCCTCCTCTTTTTTGACTGTACGTTTACAGTAACAAAATGGTAGTTGGTTGTAAATGTAAATCCAAAAGTTCTTATTATTTTTCGTAAAAAGCTATTGTCTAATTTCGTCTTTTAATGTTATACTATATTCACTTACTAATACATTAGCACACTAAAGTGTTTACTTAAAAAAGGGAGCGAATAAATATGAAAAAGATGGGCCTTATTTTTACGCTACTACTTGCTTTGTCAGTTGTTTTAGCAGGTTGTGGTACATCAAAAGCAGATAACTCAGATAAAAAAGAATTGGTAATTGGTGTTGATGATCAATTTGCACCAATGGGATTCCGAGATGACAAAAATGAACTAGTTGGTTTCGATATCGACTATGCAAAAGCTGCAGCAAAAGAAATGGGTTACACAGCGAAATTCCAACCAATCGACTGGTCAACAAAAGAAGCTGAATTACAAAGTGGACGTATTGATTTAATTTGGAACGGTTATACAATTACAGATGAACGTAAACAAAAAGTATTATTCTCTAAACCTTACTTAGAAAATGCACAAGTAATCGTAACAAAAGCTGATTCACCAATTAAAAAATTAGCTGATTTAAAAGGTAAAAACATCGGTTTACAAGCACAATCTTCAGCTTCTGAAGCATTGAACGCAAACCCAATTAAAAAAGACGTGAAAAACGTGAGCGAATATAAAGATAACGTACTTGCACTAAACGATTTAAAATCAGGTCGTACAGACGCAGTCGTTATTGATGAAGTCGTTATTGATTACTACATGAAAAAAGAAAAAGGCACATATACATTACTTGAAGAATCTTTAGCACCTGAACAATACGGTATTGGTGTGAAAAAAGGTAATGAAGAATTATTAAACAAGTTACAAAAAGCACTTGATACAATGAATACAAATGGCGAAGCTGAAAAGATTTCAAAAGAATGGTTCGGTGAAAGTAAAGTATTAAAGTAAAAAGGTCGTAACACGTCGACAAGTGTGAGAAATTGACACTTGTCGACTTTTTGTGAACACGATACACTTACAAAGGAGCTTTTTACAAGAAATGAGGAGGACAATTTATTTATGAGCTTTGATTATTTTATGTCTGTACTAAAACCCATGCTGACAGGCGCTCAAATGACACTACTGTTATTCTTTATTACGATTATTTTGTCAATTCCACTTGGCTTCTTAGTCATGTTGGCACAAAAAAGTGCATTTAAGCCACTTGCATGGTTAGCGCATACATTCGTTTATGTTATGCGTGGTACACCGCTATTATTACAACTGATTGTTGTTTGTTTTGGTCTTCCTGTCATTCCAGGTATTGGCGAATATTTAGTATTGGATCGTTTCACAGCGGCAGGAATTGCATTCGTTTTAAACTATGCAGCTTACTTTGCGGAAATCTTTAGAGGTGGCGTATTATCAATTGATAAAGGTCAATACGAAGCTGCACAAGTGCTTGGATTTAATAAATTCCAAACATTAACGCGTATTGTCATTCCACAAATGTTCCGTATCGCCCTACCAGCACTTGCAAATGAGTCGATTACATTAATGAAAGATACAGCACTTCTATACGCAGTGGCAGTTCCTGAATTACTACACTATGCACAGACAGCTGTAAATCGTGATTTAAACTTCTTCCCATTCGTTATTGCGGGTGTCATCTATCTATTATTAACTGCAGTCTTAACATTCATCTTTAAACTACTCGAAAAGAAATTTTCATTTGAATAGGAGGGATTTTCATGGCTATTATTGAAATTAATCGTTTAAAAAAATCATTTGGTCAAAATGAAGTATTAAAAAGTATTACGTTCTCTGTTGAAAAGAATGAAGTTGTAGCAGTGATTGGCCCTTCTGGTTCAGGTAAAAGTACAATGCTCCGTAGTCTTGTACATTTAGAGAAAATTGATGGTGGTTCGATTGCCATTGACGGCGAATACCTTGCAAAAGATGGTCACTATCCGAAAGCAAAGGATATTCGTACGATTACAGCGAAGACGGGTATGGTGTTCCAACATTTTAACCTCTTCCCACACTTAACGGTTCAAGAAAACTTAGAAATGGCACCTCGTCTTGTGAAAAAACAAGAGAAACAAGCGCTTCGCCAAAAGAGTAGCGAACTATTACAAAAAGTAGGTTTATCAGATAAGGCTGAGGCGATGCCAAATAGTCTATCAGGTGGTCAAAAGCAGCGTGTCGCCATTGCGCGCGCATTAATGATGAACCCTGAACTACTATTATTCGATGAACCGACTTCTGCACTAGACCCTGAATTAACAGGTGAAGTGTTAAAAGTAATGAAAGATTTAGCGCGTGAAGATATGACGATGATTGTCGTAACGCATGAGATGGCATTTGCGCGTGAAGTTGCCGATCGTGTTGTCTTTATGGCAGATGGTGAGATTGTAGAAGCAGGAACACCTGAAGAAATTTTCGACAACCCGCAACACGAACGAACAAAAGCTTTTTTAAGTAAGAATTATAAATAAAAATAACCCCTATCAAATCGTATATAAATTTGATAGGGGTTATTTAATTTGTTTTCTTTTAACGACGCTGCCATTTCGGTATTTTTTGTCGTTGTCGCCATGAATAGATGAGGAATATAACCCATGTAATAACCGAAACCCATAAAGCATATGGCCAGTACGGTGGACGATAGTATAGTTCTACTTCGTGCTTCCCTTCTACCTTCATCGGTACACCAACAAAAGCATAGTTCACTTTTTCGACTGCTACTTTTTTTCCGTCTACTTTAGCATGCCATCCCTTTTCGTAAGGAATCGACGATACGAGTACATCGTCTTTTTTCACATTTACTTCACCTTTCGCCTCGCCGTGGTTCCACGAGACATCTGCTTCATTCTTTTTATTATAAGCTGCATTTAATGTTGTATAATCCTCATCATAAATCGCTACATCTTTTAAACGATACGTTCCCTTTGGTAATTCAATGAGTAATTGGTTTGAGGCATCAATCGCTAATGTAATATGATTATAGTTAGTACGGTAAATTGAATTTGACTTTTTCCTCGTTGTACGATACTCATTCGCTTCAATCGTAAAACCAGTATAATTTCGAATGCCCTCAATATACATTTGAACATACATTGTTTTAGCACCCATAATTGGTGCAAGACTGAATGCTACACGACCTTTATCTTGATTAATAATTAATTCTTCACCATCCCAATACCCACCTTGTACCGTATTGCTTAGAATCTTACGTTTTTTGACTTTCGGTGCTTTTTCCTTACCATCTGTCATAATAACGCCATCTAGCATTGCGTGTTCTTTCGCAAGAACCGGTGCATCGTCTAAATCAGACTGACGATACGTTTTTGTCGCAATACGAAATACAGGTAAATATTGGTCATTTTCGTAAATTTGCGTATTTTCATTTACCTTTACGAGACGGTAATTATATGGTACTGCTTCATTCGACTTTTCACGCATATAGAATTGAACTTGCTGCATCGCCATTAAGTTTGTGCGATTACCAAGCGTTCCATAACGACTAACACTTTCACGTGCCATATCAATTTGCAAGTCACGTAAATACCATAATAGTAAATCTCCATTTAGAATACTGGAGTAAATACTCGTACCGCGGAAGTTTTGAACCATCGGTGTATTATTACGATAAGGTACCATCCAATCAATGCGTGCATCTTTTGAAACTTTACGTTGTTGCATCCATTTGACTGCTTGTTGTTGCTCATTCGAATGATACGCTTCTGATGTGATAAAAGACTTCGTTGCAACACCTGTTTTTGTTAAATCTTCTGAAAAAATATTGGCTTCGATTATACTAAACACGAGAATACTTGCTGAAAACCAAATGAGTGGTGCACGATACCACTGTGTAATAGCGAAAATAACAAGCCATATAGCTGTGGTAATCAGTAATGGCACAGATGATTCATATTGTGGTATGAGCCATATAAAGAGACTCCATAGTGCTATGAAGCCAATGACTCCATAAACAATCGTACGATCTCGACGCCATTCTTCAAAATACTTAATCGCTACACCAAGCATCCCTGCAAAACTTAAGATAACAATCGATTCCCAGCGCTGTTGTGGTGCTGAAAAACCATTAAAGATACTGCCGATATATGGAATAAAGTGCGCAATGATTCCTACCCCTGCAAAAATTGCAAAGAAGCGGAATGTACGATGACGATATAACGGTTTGATAAAGAATAAAATAAAGATAAAAATCGGTAACCATAAAACACGCGGACTCATGATGATGGCGTCATTGATTTCAAAACCTTTGATTGTGTCTTGAAATGGCGGTCTCACATTATTTATAAATCCATAAGCAGCTGGTATAAACGCAAAACAAGCAAGAGCAAAGCTGATGATGCCACTTGCGATATATCGCTTTAACTGCTCAAAAGTACTTCTTTCATTATCTGTTAGATGCATAAATTGACGTACAATCATGTAGATTACTGCGGTTAATAATACAACATAGGATAAATAAAAGTTACTAATCATCATGAGTGCTGCTGATAGTGTAAATACAAATAATGATTGTTTACGTATAATTCGCTCGACACCAATTAAAATAAGCGGTAACCAGAACATCGCATCCGTTAAAATATCCCAGTACATCTCATGTCGGAAGAAAAATGGACTTAGTGCATAAAAAACGGCACCAACATATGCCCCGCGAATGGATTGTAAGATTTGCTTTAAAAATATATACGCAACAAACATGATGACCGTTTGTTTAAATATGCTCATTGGTAAGACGAGCATCATCCAGTAATCAAAATCTGGCGTAAATTGAAAAAGAGTTGCAAATCCCCATGTGATTGCAACCCATGGTAAGAAAAAGAGATTCGTTGTGAAATAATAAGCGAGCGAACTAAAAAAATCGCCACCTAGTCCGAAATCAGCAGAATAGAAAAAACGTCCTTCTGCATATTGATTATAAATAAATTGTTTAAAAGGCAGCATTTGTGACAAGCCGTCATTAATCCCCTTCATTACAGTACCTTGTTGCCAGGTAATTATGTAAAAAAGATGTGCCAATAAAGAGATGATGAGCATGCTTATTAGCACAACTCCGTTGACCCTTCTACGCTTCTTTTGAAACACGGATAATCCTCCTTGTCACAACAAAAGTAATCGGAATACTAATTAATACTGTTGCAATCGGTGCAAAATAAGGTGATACAAACAGCCATTCCACAAATACAAACATACCAATCGTTTGAATGACGATATTCGTTACTTGTGTTAATGGAAAGAGTAAAAATGATTTCCATGATGGTTTTTCCTCATACGTAAAGTATACATTCATAAAATACGAACCAATCATACTGTTAAATGTCGCCACAATATGACTGAGGAGATAAGGCCATTCACATACTGTATAGAGTAGCAGATACCATAAATAATAATGGCCCGTATTCAGAACACCTACAATGATAAATTTGATATATTCTTTTCTAGTATTCATACACACGACTCATTTTCTATTTTGAATTGACCTTACTCTTCTCCATACTTACAACACGTAATGCACGATTCACATTCGTTTCGCCTACGATATAGTGCGGTCTTCTTTTTACCTCACAATAGATGCGTCCGATATATTCGCCAATTACGCCCAAACTCATCAACTGTAAACCTCCTAGCACAAGAATGGCAGAAATCGTTGTAAAGTAGCCAGGTACGTCAATTCCTTTGAAAAAGATTCCTCCAAGCATAATTGCGATATAAGCAATCCCTGAAAGCATCGTCAATAACCCTAAATATAGACAGATGCGAAGCGGTTTTGTATTAAAGGATAAAATACCATCTACTGCGTACGAGAATAACATACTAACGGACCATTTCGTTTCGCCAAATTGACGCTCGACATTTTCATAGTAGATATTCTTTTTTGATAATCCAATCCATTCGAAAAGCCCTTTTGAAAAGCGATTATTTTCACTTAAAGATAAAAGTGCATCAACTGCTTGGCGACTTAATAGACGGAAATCTCCTGCGCCATTTTGCAATTCTACTGTACTTAATTTATTCATCATTCGATAAAAAGTGTTTGTAATACCACGATAAACCATACTCTCTCCACGACGATCGCGGCAAGCAATGACTTGGTGATACCCTTCTTCGAAACCTTTCATCATGTCCATTATTAAACTTGGCGGATGTTGTAAATCACTATCCATTAAGATGACTGCATCTCCCGTAGCATGTTGTAAACCTGCATAGATAGCCGCTTCCTTACCAAAATTCCTTGAAAAAGATACGTAGTTCACGTGATTATCTTTTTGCTGTAGTTCTCTGATACGTTCTAGCGTTCGATCTTTACTCCCATCATCGACATAAATAAATTCGTAGTCGTATTTGGACTCTCGAACCTCCCGATCAATCGCTTCGTAAATTCGTGGCACATTCTCTTCTTCATTGTATGCCGGTAGAATAAACGATATTTTTGACATATAGCTTCCTCCTTACAGCAAGACTCTTTTATTATCTTATCCTAAAAATAAATACTTTAAACATGGTTGCTAGTTTTTACTAAAATATTAAAAAAGTATTTTTATGGAAAAGACAATCATTTTATTATTTTTACATACTTTTACATTTAGAACAATCCTTCTTTACAATTATTCTGTATAGTAAAATTATCAAACTAAAGGAGGATTTACCTTTGAAAATCATATCAAAAAAATTACTCTCTACTTTTGCTGCATCTGCAATAGCATTCTCTACCATTGCAGCTGTACAAACGTCTGATGTCTCTGCTGCAACAAAGAAAAAACCAACTACACCTGAAATTAAAAATGTCATTTTTTTAATAGGTGACGGTATGGGAACATCCTATACATCTGCTTATCGTTACTTACAAAATAGCTCATCGACTAAATTTGTCGATAAAAGTATCTTTGATCGCTATTTAGTTGGGCAACAGATGACGTATCCTGAAGATCCAACGCAAAATGTAACAGATTCTGCAAGTGCAGCTACTGCCATGTCTGCCGGTGTTAAAACATACAATGCAGCAATCGCTGTTGACAATGACCGTTCAAATGTGAAAACCGTTTTAGAAGCCGCAAAAGAACAAGGTAAATCAACTGGGCTTGTTGCAACATCTGAAATTACACATGCAACACCAGCTGCTTTTGGCGCGCATGATGAAACGCGTAAGAATATGAATGGGATTGCAGATGATTATTTTGATGAAAAAATTAAAGGTAAACATAAGATAGACGTTCTACTTGGTGGTGGTAAAGCGAACTTTGTACGAACAGACCGTGATTTAACAAAGGAATTTAAAAAAGCAGGTTATCGTTATGTCACATCAAAAGATCAACTTCAAAAAAATACAAATGAAAAACTACTTGGATTATTTGCAGATGGTGGATTGGATAAAAAAATTGACCGCAATAGTTCGACTCCTTCTCTCGGTAATATGACGAATGCAGCATTAAAACAATTATCTAAAAACAAAAAAGGTTTCTTCTTAATGGTAGAAGGCAGTCAAATTGACTGGGCTGGACATGATAATGATATTGTCGGTGCTATGAGTGAGATGGCAGATTTTGAAGATGCTTTCGAAGCAGCTGTAGAGTTCGCTAAAAAAGATAAACATACATTAGTTGTGGCAACAGCTGACCATTCAACGGGTGGATTCTCGGTAGCACAAGGTGGCGACTATAATTGGAATCCTGAAGTGATTCGTTCCATTACAAGAACGCCTGACTTTATGGCAGAACAAATTACAGACGGTGTCGCACCTGAAAAAGTATTAAAAAAATACATTCAATTCCCTCTGAGTGAAGAAGAAATTCAATCTGTTGTCGCTGTAAAAGAAAAAGATGTAACAACGATTGATAACGCTATCGAAAAAATTGTCAATCAGCGCTCTAATACCGGTTGGACAACAGGTGGACATACAGGTGAAGATGTAAACGTTTATGCATATGGACCAGGATCAGACCAATTCCGCGGGTTACTTGATAATACTGACCAAGCAAAAAAAATCTTTAAGATTATTGAAAAAGGTGCGAAAAAACAAACGGTCATTAAAGACCGCTAAGGAATACGGGGGCAATTCTATATGAATTGTCTCTGTTTTACATAGGAGGCTTATATGAAAAAATGGATGTATGGTAGTTTATTTTTGTGCTTATTACTCGCAGGTTGCACGTCACAAGCTGAAACAAAACCAGAAAAACAACAAGAAGATTATCGGACAGATTATACGGTCAACCCTCAAGTACCCGATGATACGAATTTAAAAGAACAAGAAGATACCGTTCGTTCTCGCCTGGGTGTTGCTACATTAGAGAATGCTTCATTCAAAGTAGATACGTATAATTTAGGTGATATAAAATTGACCGTTCACGAAACAAAAATTTTACAACTGACACCTTCTCACAGTATGATTGATTATTTTCATGGATTAACAGACCGTACTACTTTTCCGATTGCGAAAGTATTTGTGACAATCGAAAATACCGGAAAGAAAAAAATTCAGTTTGCGCCATTTGCTGTTGCTTCTTTAGGAAAACAGATGTGGACACATGAGCAAGAAGTCTATTTAGATAATTTGAATGGTACTTATCTTCCTGGTGAAATAAAGCGTGGTAATTTAGGCGTTATTTTACATGAAAAGTCAGCAGGAACAATCCAAGTGAAGACAACAGATGTTCTTGATGAAAAATCTAAAAAAATTCAAAAAGCAGCTGATTGGCAAATCATTCTGCCAAAATAGAAAATCAGACTGGGATGAAATATGTCACTTTCTTTTTTAGCGTTCACAAAGAAAAACTGGAACCGCGTCACAGCGCGATTCCAGTTTTTCTTATGCTCATATAGGAGGGTATTTTTACACTCATGTCTCAATCTGATTTTTACCTAATAAAAAAGAGAAACTGCGCGTAGCAGCCCCTCTTTAGTTCACTGTTTTAAAAAATCTTAGTACCAGCCGTTTGAAACCCAGAATTGTTTTGCTTTTTCCCATGAACCGTAGCGTTGTTTCACATAGTTATCCGCTACACGTTCTTGGTTAGCTGCTGAATAATCACCATTTAAATAT